>JADFPV010000015.1 GCA_022562155.1 Chloroflexota bacterium | reverse complement strand
CCACTTCTTCACGGCCGGCTTCAGCGAGACCGGCGATGCAGACCGCGCTGACCAAGAAACACAGGTCCTTGCCCGCGCGAAAGAGCTTGGCATGCGCATCGTCGGCCCGAACTGTATGGGCCTGTACAGCCCCGCAAGCGGCCTTTCGATGATGCCCGGACTGCCAAGCGAGCCCGGTCCCATAGGCATGGTCTCGCAGAGCGGCGCCAACGCGGGCGATGCCTGCCGCACGGGTGGCCTCCGCGGCCTCCGCTACAGCAAGGTGATCAGCTACGGCAACGCCGCCGACCTCGACGAGAGCGACTTCCTCGACTACCTCGCGCAGGACGCCGACACCGAGATCATCACAGGCTACATCGAGGGTCTCCGTGACGGCGCGAAGTTCCTGTCGGCACTCAAGGCTGCGTCTGCCGCGAAACCAGTCATCATCCTTAAAGGCGGCCGTACTGAAGCGGGCGGGCGGGCCACCGTCTCACACACGGGCAGCCTGGCCGGCCAGCTAAAGATCTTCGACGCCGCCTGCCGCCAGGCCGGCGCTATCCGCGTCGACAGTATCGAGGAGCTCAACGACTGCGCCGTCGCCTTCCGATACCTGCCACACCTCGCCGGGCCAGGCATGGCCATCGTGGGCGTTGGCGGCGGCAACAGCGTCCTCGCGGCCGACGACGTCGCCGCGGCGGGCCTCGAAGTCCCGCACCTGCCGAAGAGGACGCAGGCCGCGCTTGGCGAATTCACCCCCGTCGCTGGGACGAGCGTGCGCAATCCGGTCGACACTAACGTGGGCTTCGGTCCCGATGGGCCCAAGCTCATGCAGGATACGCTTCGCCTCATCGCCGAAGCACCGAACATTGACGTCATCATGCTCCAGGCCGCGATCGGTTGGGGCCCGGGACGCCGCGCCGCCGATCAGGTCGAACATGCGAAGCAGCTCGCGGCTTCAACAGCGATCGCCAGCGAATCGTCCGGCAAGCCCGTCGTCATGATCGTCCGGCCCCCGATGACGACCGAAGTGATGGAAGCGACCGTCGCCTTCCGCGAGGAGGCCGCTGAACGAGGCCTAGCCACGTTCAGTTCGGTCGCCAGCGCCGCTCAGGCGCTCCGCAAGCGGCTCGACTGGCAAGCGGAACGGGAGGGTTGATATGCCGGCGCAATTGACCAAGGAAGAAGCTCATGAGTTTCTGGACAGCCGCCCTGGCTGGTTGATCCTCACTACGATCGGTGGCGACGGCTATCCGCACTCGGTGCCGATCGGCTACTTCCGGGTCGGCGACGAGATCTACACCGGCGGCCGGGACGGCACGCAGCGCATCGCAAACATCAAACGCAATCCACAGGTCAACGTCCTGATCGAGAGCGGCGACTCCATGCAGAACATCAAGGGCCTCATGGTCCAAGGGCTTGCCGACATCGTCACCGACCCCGCGGAGGCGCTCAAGCTCATGCGCGCGTCCGCTAAGCATCGCGGCACGCCCAACGACGAATTGCCGACAGAACCCCGGCCCGGCATCGCCTACATCCGCATCACGCCGAAGAAGTACATCTCCTGGGACTACGCGCGCGAAAGCTAGCGGCCTCTGCTACATGTCACCTCTCAGTGGTTTAGCATCTGCTTCCCAGATGTCTCGCGCTGAGCGCCGTGCTTCGCGAGTGAGATGCGGAGCGAAACGCGGCTAGTTATGTGCTGTGCGCTAGAGACAGGTGAAGTAAGGTCAGGCATGCGCTCCGCGTCAGCTTGACTCTTCACGCTAGAATCACAAGGCCCATCACGGCTGGAGATGTCTGGCAATGTATGTGAACTCATTTCTGAAACGGCTGAAGCGACTGCCCGCATCCGTGGGCCGCTGGACAAGCCGGCATCGCTACGAGATTGTCGCGTTCGGCATCATCACTGGCGTGGGCGCCTTCCTCCGGCTCTATCACCTTGACACGATTCCACAGGGCCTACACGGCGATGAAGCCCTTGGTGCATTGCGAGCCCGGGCCATCCTAGAGCGGCAATGGGCCGGTCCGTTTGATCCCTACCATGCCTTTGGCGCCCCCGCGGGTTGGGAGTTTTGGATGGCCGGAGTCATCAAGCTCTTTGGCGATAGCTTGTTCGCCATTCGTCTGTCCATGGCGCTGTTGGCTACCGCGGCCATACCGCTAGCCTACTTGTTATTCAGATTGATTGACGGCAAGGCGACCGCCATCATCGGCTCCAGCCTGCTCGCCCTCTCTAGCTGGCACCTAATGTTCAGCCGCCAAGCGTGGCCACCAGTGACAATGACGACAACGGAACTCCTGGCGGGCCTCGTCCTCTTGCTCGCCTTGCGCTCGAAGAAGTGGTGGCTCTTTCCGATAGCTGGCGTCGTCATGGCCCTGGGACTTTACATGTACAATGGCTACTTCTATTTTCTCTTCGGCGCAAGCTTGGTCATAGGAGGCTGGTTAGTCTCACAAAGGGCTGTCTTCGGGAGGGCGGTTCTCAGCCTCGCGGTTCTCAGCGCCGCCTTCTTCCTCACCGCACTGCCTATGCTCACTTACATCCAAACTCACCAGGACACGTACTTTCGCTATCCCAGGTCAACATCAATCTTCAATTCGGCCCGCTTCGAAGGAGCGGAAAGCTTCACAGAGCAAGCAGACGTCGTCTTAGACTCGGGACGTGACTTCGTCCAGTTGCTCGTCTTCGAAGGCGGCAGGGATCTACCGATGCTCGCCGTAGCGACGTCGGTACTCTTGGGACTCGGTTTCCTCATCGCGGTCCGAAGGTGGCGTGAGCCGGGGATCGCCCTTGGACTGATCCTGTTTCTGATGATCCCATGGGCGGCAATTCTTAATCCTGGCGGAGCCACGATCATGCTCCGTCGTGCTATTGGAGTGACGCCATTCATCGCACTTCTGGCAGCGCTGCCGTTGAGTGCTGCCCTCCGGAGCAAGTACCTGGCTGCTCCTCATCTCAAAGCGCTGGTGCTCGTAGCGGCCGCCGCAGCGGTGGTCAGTGTCGGCTTCACGAACCTCAATTTCTATTTCGGTGGCTACGCAACATCACCCGACACGAAAGTCAATTACGAGGTGGTGCAAGCTGCTAACTTCCTAGCCGACCTGCCGGAAGATCAGTACGTGTACTTCTACAGCACGAGGTGGCCCTTCGACTATGAGGTCCGCCGGTACTTGGCGCCAGACATTGAGGGCGAAGATCGCTCGGGCAACTGGGGATCCGAGTTCGATTTGGTGCCGAGGCACGACCGCGACATCGTCTACGTATTCCTTGGCCGCCAGCTTGGGTCTAGCGTGGACGTGGAGCGACTCTACCCTGGCGGCCAGGCCAGCGAGTTAGTCGATGATGATGGGACGGTCGTGTATCGAGCGTATGAATTGCCTCGTTCGGCTGGCGTAGACCGGGAGCTTCCAGAACCTGGATCAGATGAGGACGTAGAGTCGCTTAGCGAGGGCGATGGCGAAGAGGCAAAGGCCGATAGAGACGAGATCCGGAGACTTCATCTGGAGCAAATAAAGCAGGCTCTTGAAAGCTACGCCCAGGAGACCGGCGCCTACCCAGATACGAACGGCCAGCTCCAATCGTTGTGCGCGTATCGGGATCTCGACGCGGGCTGTTCCCTAACGACGGTCCTTCCGGAGCTTCCGAGGGATCCGCTGGGTTCCATCGGCAGCTATCGGTTCAGCTCTGATGGCACCAGCTTCCTCCTCGTCGCGATACAGGAGAGCACCGAAGGAGAACAGATAGACTGTCCGGAACACATCGCACGAGCCGCCAACGGAGAGGGACTCTATTGCATACAGGTGCCGTAGCCGGGAAGGTCTGTCCCCTGACAGCGCATGTCTCGTTACCCGGTCGATGTTATTCTGATGGGTCGTAGCCTATGCAGCCGAGCACGTGATGGCCCAGGTCTCGCAGTAGCGTAAGCTCTAAAGGAGTAGCCAGTTGATCATGTCTGCGATGCCTCAAGAGAACGCCGAGAAGGGCCGAAATGCCGAGCGCTGCTCGTTGTGCGGCGGTCTTGACGGCAGGGTCTTCGTACACGCCAAGCAGCGGACAGTTGCTGAGTGTCCCACGTGCGGCTTACGGGCGCTCAGCCCAATGCCCTCCATGGATGATCTCATCGCCGTGAATAATGAGACAGTCCATCCCTTCTTCAACGCGTACCTCGAAGACGAGGAATCGTACCGTGGCTACTTTGCCCGCAAACTGGATGACCTCCAGCGTCACGAGGCCTCAGGCCGGCTCTTGGACGTGGGCTGCGGCGCCGGCTTCTTCCTGGACGCCGCTCGCGAACGAGGGTACGACATCGCCGGTGTAGACCTATCCTCCGTCCCGGTCGGCTACGCGCGCGACACGCTGGGGCTGGACGTGACGATCGGAAGCCTCTACGAGTACCAGGCCCCGAGCGGCTCGTTCGATGTCGTCACCATGTTCCAGACGATCGAGCACGACCCCACTCCGACAGCGCTCGGCGCGGAGCTGTTCCGCCTGCTTGCGCCCGGAGGGACGTTGATGGTCACGACGCCTGCCGCTGACGGGTTCGTTGCGCGCGTGATGGGAAAACGTTGGTTTGGCTATCGAAACGTCGAACACGTCTCGTTCTTCAACCGTCAGAGCCTCCAGTATCTCCTGGAGGCCGCCGGATTTGAGATCGTCCTCCTGGAAGTTGAGCACGGCAAGAAACTAACCATGAAATACGTGCTCAATAGGCTGATCAACTACTACTACAACCATCGGACGTTTCTTAGCAACAGCCTGCGAATATTTCGCCCGCCGATGTTTCTTTTGGGGAAGGCGGCCGTCTTCGAGCCATGGGCGCACCTCTACGCGATAGCCCGCAAGCCAGCGACATCCTAGCTGCTCGCGCAGTAAGCGGATGGCGCCGCGCTGATCCTGCAATTCGCGGCGGGACTGATCGGGGTGCTGGTGCCATAGGCAGAAGAAGTGAATTCAGGCCGTGGATGGTATCGCTACCGAAAGCGGTGGGCCTCCTCCTCCTTCGGCTTGCGCAACATTCCAGCCAGACCTACGCCGTCCCGCGTCGCCACCCGCACCAGGTCTCCGGACACAGAGGCCTCGAACTCGGGAATCCCAGGAATCCATGTAGCTTCTGGCATCCTTTTTTTCCTCCTTGAGCGCCCCATCTACCTTGCTCGCACTTCTTCCCAAGCAGCAGGGGGAACAACCGTCTCAACACCGCTCAGTCGCGTACTGGATGCGCTGTTCCATCGTGGTGCTATCTTACATCAACCGCCAGTCGGTGGGCGAAGAGGTGTGCCAGACTCGTCGCCTCCTGCTATGGTGGACGGAGTGTAGCAGAACAGACGAGAGCGAGACACGCTTGCTCTCGCCTGCTTAGCGGCCTCTGCTACAATGCCAACGCGCAAGGCGCGAGCGGGAGTAGCTCAGCGGTAGAGCATCTGCTTCCCAAGCAGAGGACCTGTCTTCTCCCTCTTAGCGCCGCCGAAACTGCTTCGCCAACTCGTTGGAACTCATGTGGACCATCGTAGGCCGCCCATGGGGACACGTCCGGGGATGCTCGCACTGCTCCAAGCTTTGTAACAGCTCGCGCTGCTCCTCGTCCGTCATCGACTGCCCCGCCCGCACCGAGCCGTGACAGGCCAACGACGCCGCAACACGGTGGGCCGGTTCCTCTTTGGGGCCATCCTCGCGCCCTAGCAGATCAAGCAACTCCGGCACGGCGCTTGCGGCGTCCTTGCCCGTCATCGACGGCGGCACCGCGCGAACGACGTACGCGCCATCGCCGAACGGCTCGATGTCGAGGCCCATGGCGGTCAGCTGCTCACCATAGCTCTCCAGGAGCGAAAGCTGTCGAGCCGTCAGTTCGACGGGCGCCGGTTGGAGCAGCGGCTGCACTTCTCGAACACCTTCGCGCTGCTGTCCTAGAAAGCGTTCGTACAGGATGCGCTCGTGCGCGGCGTGTTGGTCAATCATGTACATGCCATCCGGGCCCTCAGCGATCACATACGTGTTCCCAAGCTGGCCCACCGGTCGCAGCACTGGGAGCTGATCGACGAACGCCGCCTGCTCGGCGGTCGCTACCTGTGGTGCGGTTCGAGCTTCCTGGGGTTGAAACGACAACGTCGGAGCTACTCCTGAAGCCGGCGAAGACGCGCCTTCGCCTCTCAAGAGGAAATCGGGAGGCGCTGTAGCTGTCAGACTAGCTTCCACGCCGGGAACCGGCACCCGGTCTGACAATGTGCGACGGACGGCCCGTTGCACTACGGCAAACACGGCTCGTTCGTCGCGAAAGCGTACCTCCGCCTTTGCTGGGTGGACATTGACGTCGACCTGATCCGGGGGCAGGCGCACTTCGACGATCGCGATCGGATGCCGTCCAGCAGGCAACATCCCCTGGTATGCCTCGCCGATCGCGAAGGTGAGCGCACGATGCCTGATCCAGCGTCGATTCACGAACAGCGAGATGTAGCTGCGGTTCGCCCGCGAGACGGCTGGCGAACCGATCAGCCCTGCCGGTTGGATGGAGCCCTGTGCGTCTTTGTGAAGCGGTAGCAGTTCGGCTGCCACGTCGACGCCGTAGACTGCCGCAGCCGTATCCCGCAGGTCGTCGTTGCCGGGCGTCGCGAGCTGCTCACGGCCGTCGTTGCGAAGCGTGAAACGCACCTCCGGGTACGCGAGCGCGTATTGTGTCACAACGTTCGCGATCTGTCCGCCTTCCGCCGCGGCGGACCGCATGAATTTCAGCCGGCCGGGCTGGCGCTGGAAGAGGTTCTGGACGGTAGTAGACGTGCCGGGCGGCGCCCCAGCGCTGCCTTGATGCTCAACGACGCCCTCCTTCAGGACGACGCGGCCTGCCACCAGCGCTCCGCTGGGCCGCGACACCATCTCGACGTCGGCCGCCGCCGCCATGCTCGGCAGCGCCTCGCCCCGGAAGCCCAGCGTCTCGATGCGCCACAGCTCCTCCTCCGAGGTCAGCTTGCTCGTCGCGTGGCGCTCGAACGCGATTCGGAGTTCCTCCGGCTCGATACCGTAGCCGTCGTCTGTGACGCGGATGAACGTGATCCCGCCCTGGCGCGTCTCGACCGTGATCTGGCGGGCGCCGGCATCGAGCGAGTTCTCGACCAGCTCCTTCACGACCGATGCCGGACGTTCGATGACCTCGCCGGCGGCGATCCGAGCGGCCTCTTGCGGCGTAAGTACCCTGATAGGCAAGGTAGGTGGGCCTCCTGTCGGCTCGATTGTACCACCGATAACTCGCAGACAAACGTAGGGGCGCACGGCTGTGCGCCCCTACGAAATAGGCTTGCTGTGGTGTTCGGCTAGATCGCCTCGACGATAGTCGAGATGCCCATGCCGGCGCCGATGCACTGCGTGCCCAGGCCGTACTTCTTGCCCGAGCGTTGCAGCTCGCGCGAGACGGTCGATACGAGCCGCGCTCCGGTCGCGCCCAGCGGGTGGCCGATCGCGATCGACCCGCCGTTCACGTTGATGTTCTCCAGCGGGATGCCCAGCTCCATGGCGGATGGGATGACCTGCGCGGCGAACGCCTCGTTGAACTCCACCCGGTCGATGTGGTCGGCCGTGATGCCGGCGTGCTTCAGCGCCTTCTTCGTCGCAGGCACCGGACCGAGGCCCATCAACTGCGGCTTCACGCCACCAACGCCGAATCCGATGATGCGCGCCAGCGGCTCCAAGCCTAACTCGCGCGCCTTGTCCTCGCTCATCAGCAGCGCGGCGGAGATGCCGTCATTCGTCGGGCAGGAGTTGCCCGCGGTGATGCGGATCTCTTGATCGCCGTAGCTGACGATGCCAGCGATCGGCTTCAGTGCGCCAAGGCCTTCCATGTTCGTACCGCGACGGAGCCCCTCGTCCTCATCGAGGACCGTCATCTCGCCCCGCTCGTCCGGCAGCCACTTCCCCTCGTCGTCGAAGACCGGAATCTCGACCTCGAGCGGGATGATCTCGTCCTTGTAGATGCCCTTGTCGTACGCTTCAGCCGTCTTGCGCTGGCTGTCGCAGGCGAACTCATCGATCTCCTCGCGGCTCAAGTCGTAGACCTCGGCGACGTTCTGCGCCGTCTGCGTCATCGACATCATCGCCGGCGAGTCGAGGATGTAGTCTGGGAACGGCACCGAGAAGTCGTCATCATGGTTAACCGCCATATTGCGCTGTTCGTCGGTCTGCTCCAGGCGCTTCTTGTTGAACTCGGTCACGCGGTTGCGCTCGCGATTGCCGCCCCCGCCCCCGCCGAGCGTCCGGCCCATGCGCTCGATCCCAAGCGCGATGCCCACCTCGGTCGCGCCCACCATGATCGACTGCGCGATGCGGTGGAGCGTCTCCATGCTGGAGCCGCACTGGCGGTTCGAGTCGAACGTGCAGACCTCAGACGGGAGGCCTGCCAGCCTCGCGACGACGTTCGCGCCAATGCCGGCAATCTCCGGCGCGCCCATCACGTTACCCAGCCCGACGTCCTCGACCGATGATGGCTTCACCTTCGGGTTGCGCTCCATCAGGGCGCGCAACACCGTCGCCGCCGCCTCATCCATGCGGGTCGCCACCATCTTGCCGCGACCACCCCGCGTGAACGCGGAGCGAACACCATCCACCAGTACAACGTTCTTCAGTTCCATGTTAGACCTCCTATATAGTCAGGTTCTGGCGCTGGAACGTTACTATTCTCGACGTGGGGCTGTCAAGGCAGCCCGCCCCTCACAGACACGCCAACGTTATAATAACCGCCATGAGTGCACCAGAGTCCGTAACGGAAGACACACCCAAGACAGATATCGCCCCGAAGCTGCTCCTCGAGAACTGGCGCGGAGAACTCGACGCCGTCGAGCTTTATCGAGCCCTCGCCAAGTACGAGAAGTCCCCTCAGCGCGTCGAGATCCTCCAGGACATGATCAAGGACGAAGAACGCCACGCCGCCGTCATGGCGAAGCGCCTCCAAGAGATGAACGTCCCGCTGCCCAAATACAGCGTGAGCTGGCGAGTTCGAACGCTCGGGTTTCTTACCCGTATCTTCGGGCCCAAGGCCATCATGCCCATCGTTGAGACCCTCGAGGCCGATGACGTTAACCTCTACCTGGAGCCAGAGCAGGATGCAGCCGTCGCGGAGCTCGCCGCCGACGAGCGCAAGCATTTCAAAGCGCTGGGCAGCCTGGCGGGAACACCCGAACCCCACCGCATCGCGCAACACGAGCGCTGGCATCGCACGGGCGGCGGCGGCACTCTACGCGCGACCATCTTCGGCGTCAGCGACGGCCTTGTCTCGAACTTGGCGCTCGTGATGGGCTTCGCGGGCGCGCAGGCCGACGCCGAGTTCGTCATGCTCGCTGGGGTCGCCGGACTCCTCGCGGGCGCCTGCTCGATGGCTGCCGGCGAGTACGTCTCGATGCGCGCCCAGCGTGAGCTGTTCGAGCGCCAGATCGCGCTCGAGGAGACGGAACTGCTGCTCGCTCCGGAGGAGGAGCAGGCCGAACTGGCGATGATCTATCGCGCCAAGGGCGTCTCCAGGGACGAGGCCGAAGCGCTCGCCGCGCGCATCATGGAGAATAAGGACGTCGCGCTCGACACCCTGGTGCGCGAAGAGTTGGGCCTCGACCCGTCGACGCTCGGTTCGCCCTGGGGAGCCGCCATCAGCTCATTCATCGCATTCGTCATCGGCGCCATCATCCCCGTCCTCGCCTACTTCTCAGGCGCGGGCTGGCTGCAGTTCGGCATCAGCGCCGCCATGAGCGGCATCGCGCTGTTCGCCGTCGGCGCCAGCGTCTCGCTCTTCACGGGGCGCAGCGGCCTCTATAGCGGCGCGCGACAGCTCGCCATCGGCGCCGTCGCCGCGGCCGTCACCTTCGGCATCGGCTCCGCCATCGGGGTGGGTACGGGAATCTAGGACAGCAGGTGATCTCAGAACTCTACCTCGAACGCTATCGGAAAACGTGCTACACTAACCCGAGACGAGCACGTATGTGCTGATCGCTAAACGCCTAGGCAGTCTACTTCTAGATGACTTCGAACAATCCAACGTCTGCTACACTAATCGACTCAATCGGTGAAGACATCCCTCCTGATGACGCTATAGATCTTCTTCGGATTCGCGCAGCCGCTTCCTTGAGCGAGCCACACCGCACAGAACTCGGCCAATACTTCACCACCGCGACCGTGTCCCGGCTGATGGCGTCGATGTTCCGGGACGCGGAGACCATCGATCTCCTAGACGCAGGAGCTGGCTCAGGCTCGCTCCTTGGTGCGACCGTCCTTGAGTTTTCCCAACGCGAACGCCGTCCTTCACGCATAAACGTCACCGCTTACGAGATCGAGCGTTCGGCCCTCGATTACCTGAACCAAACAACCGACCTCTGTGCAGACATTGCGAGCAAGGCCGACATCGCCTTTGAAGCCACCGTAATCCATGAGGACTTCATCAGTCTTGGAGTCGAGACGGTCAGGGGCGGCTTCTTTGGTCCTGAGCAGCCGTTCTTCTCACACGCAATCTTGAATCCGCCTTACGGCAAGGTTGGGAGCAACTCCCGCACGCGCCGTTTGTTGAAGACAATCGGAGTTGAGACCGGAAACCTGTACACTGCATTCTTAGCTCTAGCGGTGGCTCTCCTGCAGCCGGGAGGAGAGCTTGTGGCGATAACACCGAGAAGCTTCTGCAATGGCCCGTACTTCCGGCCCTTCCGACGGTGGTTCCTTTCTCGGATGGCGATTGATCGAATCCATGTGTTTGACTCCAGGTCTGCCGCGTTTAGTGCCGACGACGTTCTGCAAGAGAACGTCATCTTCCATGCCTTGAAGTCCAGTGACGCCCCCCCGGCCGTCACCATCTCGGCGAGTCCGGGTGACGGACAAGGAGTTGAAACGACCCGACTAGTCGATTACAGAGATGTGGTTCGGCCAGACGATCCGGACGCATTCATCCACATCGTTACGGACGAGTGGGGTAGCCAAGTTGCTGAATGCATTTCCGGCTTCTCCTCGAGTCTTGCTGAGCTAGGTCTATCGGTCTCCACTGGCCGCGTCGTCGATTTTCGTGCACGGAAGTTCCTACGCGAACAGCCAGACAAGGACACCATTCCTCTGATCTACCCCGCTCACTTTAAGCAGGGCTACATCCAGTGGCCACTGGAGAGCATTAAGAAGCCCAACGCACTTATACTCTGCGACGAAACGGAGTCGCTTGATGTACCGCCGGGATTCTACGTCCTTGTCCGGCGATTTTCGGCAAAGGAAGAGGCGCGACGTATTGTCGCCGCTGTATACGACCATCGTTCCGTTTCGCCTCTCAGCGTGGGATTCGAGAACCACCTAAACTACTACCATGTCGACGGTGCCGGACTAGCTCCCTTGCTGGCCCGAGGTATCGCTGCATATCTCAATAGCAGTCTGGTCGATCAGTACTTCCGCCACTTCAGTGGACACACGCAGGTTAACGCCACGGATTTGAGGCGCCTCCCGTATCCAGCGCGGAACCAGCTTGAGAGTCTGGGTGGTTATATTCGAGAGGATCACTTTCCAACGCAGCGGGAGCTGGATAGGCTGATGCGAGAGGTGTTCTTGATGAGCAACGATCCGATCGAAGCGAAGAACCGTATCGAGGAGGCCTTGACCGTCCTCGAGGCAATAGGGATGCCGCAGGCACAGGTGAATGAACGATCTGCACTGACGCTCTTGGCATTGCTCGACTTGAAACCCGATACACCCTGGTCGTCGGCATCAAATCCACTCCGGGGGATAACACCGATCATGGAGTTCGCTAGGGAGGCCTACGGAAAGAACTACGCTCCAAACACGCGCGAGACGTTCCGTCGCCAGACGATGCACCAATTCGTGGACGCCGGGATTGCCATTACTAATCCTGATAATCCAGATCGGGCAGTAAACAGTCCTGATTTCGTGTATCAAATCGAACCGAGCACTCTCGTTCTTCTGCGACGGCATCGGTCACGCTCCTGGAAGAAAAGCCTAGAAGCCTATCTCGCATCCACAGAAACGCTGCGGGAGAAGTACGCGCAGGAGCGGGAGATGCATCAGATCGCGATCAAGATGCCCGACGGAATTGCCCTGAACCTCACACCTGGTGGCCAGAACGTCCTCGTCAAGAAGGTCCTCGATGAGTTTTGCTCGCGCTTCACGCCTGGCGCGAAACCCCTCTACATTGGAGACACTGGCGAAAAGTTCGCCTATTTCGATAAAGAGGCGTTAGCCGATCTCGGTGTAACGATCGAGGAACACGGAAAGATGCCGGATGTCCTAGTACACCACATGGACAGAAATTGGCTTGTCATTATCGAAGCCGTGACTAGCCATGGCCCGGTGGATCCGAAGCGCCACGGTGAGTTGAAGAAGATGTTTGACTCGTCCAGCGCCGGACTGGTGTTCGTAACCGCCTTTCTAACGCGCCAAGCGATGGTCAGTTACCTAAGCGAGATCGCATGGGAGACTGAGGTCTGGACCGCAGACAGCCCGTCACACCTGATCCACTTCAACGGTGAGCGCTTTCTTGGCCCACACTAGTAGCTTCGACGACTGTCAGCTCGAACGTTGCCTATTCGACTAGGTGTCTCCTACTCCCCCGCCTTCTCCCGCAGTTCGAACAGCTTCGTGAGCGCCTCGAGCGGCGTCATCGCATCGACGTCGATCTCCGACAGCTCGTCGAGCAGCGCCGGCCGCGACGACACATCATACCTCCTGCCACTCCAGCCACGTTGCTCTCACGTTGGTACGCGCGACGATCTTTCGTTCGCCGCCAGGCCAGATGCCCAACTCCAGCGGGTAGTCGCCGCGGCGCTCTCCGTGCTCCTCGGGCGTCGGCGTCGAGATCCAACCGAGCGGCCCTTCGGCCCCGGCCGTCTCGATGATCGATCGCAACTCGCGACGCTCTTCAACCGGGAGGTAGATCGTTGAGTGGGTCTGAAAAACGACCGTCAGCGCCGACGGGTCGCGCTTCTCGAGCATCTCCGGAAGCAGCTCGATGTAGTTCCCTTCGATCAGCTCCGGCGGGTCTTGTCTCAGAATCTCCGCGGAGTGTTCAAGCAGCGCCTCGTAGCGATCGTCTCGCCTGAACGCCAGAAGGAGTCGCAGACCATCCTGGCTGGTCACATCGACCGGATGCAGGTCGATGCCCGTTCTGCGATTGATCGTCACTTGCACATCAAGTAGCTCGGCCGGGATCGGCGTCCGTTCGTCCCCGGAAAGCTCCACGCTACCGTCGGCAGCGCCCCACGTGCCTGCCTTATAGCGATAGAAATACCGATCCCAGAGCAGGTTCAGTCCCCCACTCGCGCCGAGTTCGATCAGATCGAGCGGCTTCTGAGACGCCTTCGCGATCGTCAGGAATAGCGGCAGCAGCACCCAGCAGCGCTGCACCACGTGTGTTTGAATCGTCTGGTCGCGAACGAATCGGCCTATCCAGTCGCCGTGCTCGACGAGGACGGAACGAAAGACCGCCCAGGGATCGCCTGCCGACTCAAAGTCGTCGACCTCTCCACGCGCAGCCAGCAGCCGAACTCCGGCGAGCAGCCGGTGTGGCATGTCCCAGCTCGGATCATCTGGAAGCAGTGCCAGCGCCACCTCGTCGTTGGCGCAGCGGCTCATGACGTCCGCCGTGGCGGGATCGCCAACTTGGTAGCTCGTGGCGAAGCGTTCGAAGGCCGAGGTCGCGTTCAACGGGTGGCCCCTACTCCCCCGCCCGTTCCCGTAGTTCGTACAGCTTCGTCAGCGCCTCTAGCGGCGACATCGCATCGACGTCCAGCTCCGACAGCGCCACATTCAGAGGTTAGCTGCCGCTCATGTCGGCTTCGTCGCCCTTATCGAGTAGACCAGCGGCACGGAGCCGTCGTGTTTCGTGAGGCGGAACATCCAGCCTTCGACCCGCTCCATAAAGGGAAGGAAGTTCAAACCGAACGGATACTCGTGGAGGAATTCGATCCGCAAGCCCGCATCGACTAGGGCCGTCAACACCTCTCCAACAGGGTGCTGCCAGCGGTAAGTTTCGCCGTTCTGTAACTTGACGGCTGGCCCTGCGTAGGCGTAGGCGTGCTCTAGGTCGAACCGAAGTGGCGGGCCGGGGTTGAAGTATGGATACTTTACGTGCAGGTCGTCGACGTCCGGTGCATCGTCGAAGATGTGGGCAAATGGGTGGAACTCCGCAATGTAGAACGTGCCGCCAGGGCGCACGAAACTGCTGGCAATCTGGGCCCAGCGCGTGACGTCCGGCAGCCACCAGAGCACGCCGTAGGACGTGAAGACGATGTCGAACTGGCCGTCAAGGTTGTCGGGCAGATCGTAGACGTCTGAGACAAGAAAGCGGCTCGCAATGCCGCACTCTTCTGCGAGTTCGCGCGCCTGGTCGATGGCACTCTCCGAGAAGTCGACGCCCGTGACGACGGCCCCTTCTCGCGCCCAACAGAGGGTGTCGAGACCGAATTGACACTGGAGGTGCAGGAGCGTCTTGCCCTGGACGTCGCCCAGCTCGTCCAGCTCGACCGAGTTGAGCGACGACTTGCCCTCCTTGAACCCCGGGACGTCATAGCTTATTGCGCCGGTATGGATCGGCGCGACCTCGTTCCAGTGCTTCCGGTTGGCTTCGATGTATTCGTTCACGCTACGTTCCACGTCCTACTCCCCCGCTCGTTCCCGCAGTTCGTAGAGCTTAGTCAGCGCCTCTAGCGGCGACATCGCGTCGACGTCCAGCTCCGACAACTCATCGAGCAGCGCCGGGCGCCACGGCATGCCCTGTCCTGAGCCTGCCGAAGGAAGCGGTAGCTGGTCCGCGCGATAGGCCTCTGGGATCTTAGAGCGCGAGCCGGCGCCGCCTGTGGTGAGCCGCGCCGAACCGCTTTCTAGCGTAGCCAGCAGCTCGTCGGCGCGCTGCGTCACGGCCTTCGGCAGGCCGGCCATCTGCGCGACGTGCACGCCGTACGAGCGGTCCGCGCCGCCCGGGACGATCTTGTGCAGGAAGACCACCTCCCCGCCCTCCTCGGCGACCGCGACGTTCTCGTTGCGCACACGTGGCAGCACGTCGGCCAGCTCGACAAGCTCGTGGTAGTGCGTCGCGAACAGCACCTTCGCCGCGACCTCCGACCGGTTATGTAGGTACTCAACCACGGCGCGCGCGATCGCCATGCCGTCGTAGGTGCTCGTACCCCGGCCGATCTCGTCCAGAATGATCAGCGACTTCGGCGTCGCGTTGTGCAGGATGTTCGCCGTCTCCAGCATCTCCACCATGAACGTCGACTGGCCGCTTGCCAGGTCGTCCTGCGCGCCCACGCGCGTGAAGATGCGGTCGACCAGCCCGATACGGGCGGAGTCCGCAGGCACGAAGCTGCCGATCTGCGCCATCAGCACAATCAGCGCCACCTGTCTGAGGTACGTCGACTTCCCGGCCATGTTCGGCCCGGTCAGGATCACGATCTGCGCGTCGCTGTTCGACAGCTTCGTATCGTTCGGCACGAACGCGTACGGCAGCCCTGCTGCCGCCGGTGCCTCAGCCAGCGTGCGCTCGACGACAGCGTGGCGGCCGTCCTGGATCTCGATCTCGTCGCCCTCGTGCAGCTCTGGCCGCGCGTAGTTGTAGCGCGAAGCCGCCTCCGCGAGTGCCGCCGCGACATCCAGCTCCGCGACCGCCTGCGCCAGCGCCAGCACCTGGGCGCTCGCCTCGGCCACCTGGGCGCAGACCTGACGGAAGACCTGCGTCTCGATCTCGATGATGCGCTCGCGGGCGTTGAGGATGCGCGATTCGTACTCCTTGAGCTGTGATGTGATGTAGCGCTCGCCGCCGACCAGCGTCTGCCGGCGGTCGTAATCATCAGGCACGAGGTGGACGTTTGCCTTGCTCACCTCGATGTAGTAGCCGAAGACCTTGTTGTAGCCGATGCGCAGCGACTTGATGCCCGTTCGCTCCCGCTCGCTCGTCTCGAGTTCGGCCAGGTACTGCTTTGTGTCCTTCGATATCTTCCGCAACTCGTCCATCTCCGAATGGAAGCCCGCACGGACGACATCGCCAAACTCCAGCGTCGCGCCCGGCTCCTCCGCGATCGCCTCCGCAATCGCCCCCGATACCTCCTCGCACGGACGCAACCGCCCCACCAGCTCGGCCATGGCGCCGGCTACGTCGACCGTGTCGCTCGCCGTCACGCTGGACCGCAGCTCCGGCGTCAACTCGATCCCGCGGCGCAGCCCAACCAAGTCGCGCGGCGACGCCACCCCGGCGACAACGCGGCCCACAAGCCGTTCGAGGTCGGGCACCTTGTCGAGCAGCTCACGCGTCTTCCCGCGACGCACGGCGCTCTCGTGGAAGTACGCGACGAGGTCGAGCCGCGCGTCGATCGGCGCCAGTTCTACTAATGGCTGGCCAACGCGGCGCGTCAGCAGTCGCGCGCCCATCGCCGTCTCCGTCAGGTCGAGCACCCCCAGCAGCGAGTGCTCGCGCCTGCCAGCGCGACCGCCTGCGAACAGCTCCAGGTTGCGGCGGCTTGCGGCATCGAGCGCCATGTGGCCCTCGGGCCGGTACGCCGTCAGCGTCGTGATGTGCTGGAGCATTCCCGATTGGTTCTCGCGTAGGTACTGGAGCAGCGCGCCGGCCGCCGCGACGCCTCCGGGCTGTCCAGCCAAACCGAACGCCTCGGTCGACGCAACGCCGAAGTGCTCGCGGAGGGCCGCCTCGGCCACCTCGACCAGAAGACCGTCCGGAGCCAGGTGCGTAATCGTCGCGTCGATGCCCTCCGGCGCTGCCACCTCTTCGGGTACTAAGACCTCGGCCGGGCGCAGGCGGACCAACTCGCCTTGGAGGGCGGCTGCCGCGATCTCGCCCGCGACGAACTCGCCCGTCGACACGTCGGCGTACGCAATGCCGACGGCGGCGTGTGGGTCGTCCCAAGCACCGTGTACGGTGCGCTTAGATGTCCTGTGTCCGTTAGTTCCAGCCCGCGCAGCGGGCGGCACCAGCGCGACCAGGTAGTTGTTTGCGCGCTCGTCCAACAGCCCACCATCGACGACGGTCCCCGGCGTGACGACGCGCACGACCTCACGGTCGACCAACCCCTTGCTGGTCGCCGGATCGCTCGTCTGCTCGCAGATGGCGACCTTGTAGCCCTTCGCGATCAACCGCGAGAGGTGGCCGTCTATCGAGTGGTAGGGAACGCCGGCCAGCGGCACCCGCAGGCCCTTGCCCATCGGCTTTGTCGTGAGTGTGATCTCCAGTTCGTCCGCGACGAGCTTCGCGTCGTCGTCGAACGTCTCATAGAAGTCGCCCATGCGAAAGAAGACGATCGCATGTGGATAGCGACGCTTGATGTCGAGATACTGGCGTCGAATCGGGGTTGGCACGGGGCAGATTCGCCTACGGAAAGACTGCGCTGGGCCAGCAGAACGTTTGCCCTATTGTATAGGACGGCTTCGGCGTCGACAACTCGGCCTCCAAATCATCTTCTTGACGGTCGAGTAGTATAGTGGGCCGAGCAGCACAGTGTCATCGAGAAAGGACGGCACAATGAGCCAAGACCGGCCGACCGTACCAGCGAACCCAGACGAGATGTCGTTCTCCGAGAGGCTGCGCCTCTACGGGGGCATCGCCATCATCGTCGTCCTCATCACCTTCTTCTTGCAGAACCTCCAGCAGGCCGAAGTGCGTTTCCTTTGATTCGAATGGGAGACGCGCGTCATCTGGGCACTGCTACTAAGCGCGATCTTGGGCGCGATCTCGACGCTCTCTGTCATGACCATTCGCGGCAGAGCGGCCCAGCGACGGGCGCAGTCCGGCCCCAGGTAAGACGCCGGTAAAACTAGCTTTCGTCTGGTCTACGCCGTGGCGGAAGCCCCGACGGGCGTGAGAGGCAGCACATCGAACGCGTCGACGATACGGACGGCGTCGGGCGCGACGTCCTTGCAGGCGTTGCACTTGATGCACTTCGACTGGTCGATCGACCACTTCTCGTCTTCTTGGACGACCGCCTCCGTCGGGCAGATCGCCGCCGCCTCGGGCAGCTTGTCACTGTCGCTGTCGCTGTCGATCTCATAGCGGATCAGGTCGCGGCAGACTTTTGCCGCGCAACGCTGCTCATTGATGTGCTGGTCGATCTCCTCGCGGAAATACTCGGCGCTCCTCAGCATGATCGTCGGCGACGCCGAGCCGTGAATGCAGTTGGAGTACTGAAGCGCCTGGCCCAAGAGCTCCATCTTGTCGTAGTCATTCGATTTGCCCCCGCCCCTGCCGATGCGACGGAAGATCTCGGACATACGCTGCGTGCCGCCATGGCACGTCGTGCAGCGCCCGCACGACTCGTCTTCCAGGAACCACGAGAACATCACGTTGAGGTCGACGATGCAGGCCGTGTCGTCGATAAATACCAGCCCGCCGCCCCCCATGAGGACGCCATGCGGCTTGAACGCCTCCGGGTCCAGCGGCAGCTTGAGCGCGATGTGGGTCGGCAGAATGCCTGCGAGCGCCGCGCCCGCCTGCAGCGCCTTCAGCTTGCGCCGCTCTTGGTAGGTCGCCGGGTCGACGGCGTGGTAGAGGTCGCGCAGCGGGTAGCCGAACGCCACCTCGACGACGCACACGCGTTGGATATGACCGGAGAGGCTGAAGATCTTCGTGCCCTTGTTCGCCTCGGTGCCAACCGAGTTGTAGAACTCGAGGCCCTTCTCCATGATCAGCGTCACGTCCGAATAGGTCTCGACGTTGTTGACGTTCGTCGGCTGCTCGAAGACGCCGGAGTCCGCCGGGAACGGCGGGCGGATGCGTGGCATCCCCCGCTCGTCGTCGAGCGACGCCAGCAGGCCGGATTCTTCGCCGCAGACGTACGAGCCGGCGCCAACCCAGATCTTCATGTCGAACGAGAGGCCGCTCTCCAGGATGTTGTCGCCGAGCAGGCCGCGCTCACGCGCCTGTTCGACGGCCTTCTCCATGCGTTCGATCGCCAGCGGATACTCTTCGCGCAGGTAGAAGAACGCATAGGTCGCGCCGGTCGCGTGGGCGGCAATCACCATCCCCTCGATCACGGACTGTGGGTCGCACTCCATCAGGATGCGATTCACGAACGCGCCGGGGTCGCCCTCGTCCGCGTTGCAGATCAGGTACTTCGGCTCGCGCTCTTTGCCGCGCAGGAACTCCCATTTCGTCCCCGTCGGGAACGCCGAACCGCTGCGGCCACGCAGCGTCGAGTCGCTGACGGTCTGGATCACCTCTTCCTGCGACTGGTCCAGCGCCTGTGCCAGGCCGGAGTAGCCGCCGTGCGCGATGTAGTGGTCGATGTTATCGGGGTCGATGATGCCGCAGCGGAGAAGCAAGCGGCGCTCCTGCAGCGCCCACAGGTCGAAGTCATCCAGCCGCTGCAGCCCTTCGACGTCAGTGCCCTCCACGACGGCGAACGCCAAGTCGGCGCTTACGTCATCGAGCGCTTCATCGAGCAGTTGTTCGACCTTATCGGACGTAACGTGCTCATAAAGTACGGCGCTGCCATCTGCCTTAACGATCTCCACCAGCGGCTCCAGCCAGCACAGCCCGCGCTCGCCCACCGTCTGTACGTCGACGTCGAGGCCGCGTTCCTTCACGGCTGACTCCAATGCTTCCAAGGTCTCACGAGCGCCTGCGGCAATACTGCAGGTCGCAATCGGCACGCGGATCACCGTCCGGGCCTGAGTGTTCTTCCAGACCTCGTCGGATTTCGCGCGCAACTCCTCGTACGCCTTCAGCATGTCGCTATGCCATCCTGTGCCGCACCAACTCCATCCTGAGCCTGTCGAAGGATGATGAACCTACTCATGCGGCCATGCTTCGACAAGCTCAGCATGATCAGTTCTTCTCCTTCAGCTCGCGCGCCAGCGTGATCGTGTCCGCCGCCGTCAGGGGACCGACGACCTTGCCGTCGACCCAGATCTGCGGCGCGAAATCGCACGTGCCGTTGCACTGGGCCAGGTGCAGGCCGACCTTGTCGCCCGCGGTGTTCTCCTCCATGCCGATCTCAAGCACCGACTCTAGCGCCAGCCGCACGTTCTCGCCGCCCTTCAGGCGGCAGGCCGGGCCGCTGCACCAATCGATGCGCGTCTGCGGCGGCGGGATCACACGCAGCTCTGAGTAGAACGTAACCGCGCCGTAGACCTGCGCCTCGCCCAGCCGTAGCTGCTTCGCGACCACGCCCATCGCCTCTCTGGGGACATAGCCATAGCGGTGCTGCACCTTATGCAGCGCCGGAATCAGATCGGCGTTGCCGGGCTTGAACTCGGCAACCAGTTCCGCGATCTCTAGCGTCGCTTCAGTATCGAGCACGCAATCTCCGTAGCGAGCCGGGCCTGCCCGTCTGGGCCTTAGCCCGGCCATACCCCATTCGTGCTTTTCGTCACTATAGCGATGCTGCAAGCTGCGGGACAAGATGAGCAGACTCTACCACTCATACCCAGGCGAGCCCACACGATGAGGCCTGACGCTCACATCCCATCCGTACCCACGCCTGCCAGCCGAAAATCGACGGTACATGCTATGCTTCCCGCCGAAGATCATGCCTATAGCAGAGGACCCAGCATGTCATCTATCATCGTCCAAGAAGCCAACGGTCAACATCGAGTCCTCGAAAGCAAACCGTTCGCATACGAGGAAGTTCTGAAGGACAGCATCATACAACTGCCCAGCCTCGTGCCGCTCGGTTCCGTAACCGACGAGGGTGTTTCGTTCCTGATCCTCGGTGAGGAATGGCCTGCGGGGACGGGGAGAGCCGACGTTCTCCTGGTTGGTTCTGATGGAATCCTGACCATAGTTGAGACAAAACTCAGCCGGAACCCGGAAGCCCGGCGGGAAGTGGTGGCTCAGGTGCTGGAGTACGCGGCGTACCTTTCCGAGAGCACGATCTTCGACCTTCAACGCCAGGCGGAGGAGTTTTATAAGAAGAGCAAGAAGTGTCCTGAGCCTCAGAAAGGACGCTCATTCGATGAGAATCTCGAAGCCTTCCTTGACGAAGCCGCGAGCACCGTGAGCGTGGACTCGTTCAAGGCTATGGTCGAAGAGCACCTACGAAATGGGCGGATTAGGCTCATCGTTGCGGTCGATGAGGTCGGTGAGCAGGCTCAGAAGATCGTGACGTTTGTGAACTCCTTCAGCACATTCGAACTCTATTTGCTCCAGGTGTCGGCGTTCGAAGATGAAGCAGGCCGGAGTATTTTCGTGCCGTCGCTACATGGGTATGCCCGCAAGGTCGCGACTCGTCCCCCACGCGTGCAGTGGAGCTGGGAGAAATACCGGGACGAGGACTGGCCTGAGGCCGATGTGAACCTCGCCAAACAGCTTATTGAGGGCCTTGAGCGGGTCGCTGAAGGTTGGCAGCCTGAGACGACATTCTCGAAAAGAGATGTGAATTTGAGGTGCTTCGGCAGGTCGCTGTTCGGTGTTGAGCTGACAAGCAGTAGGGGTCTCGGTCTGTGGTTCGAGCTCGCCAGCAATCCCGGCGTAACGCTGGCCCCCGGGTTGGAAGTCCACCAGACGAAGAAGTACTTCTACCTCCACGAGAACCTAACAGCAATCGGCGAGGACACCTTATTACAGCTATGCGAAGCGGCTTTAGAACAGGCTGGACTCCTTCCGCAGACTCGGCCCTAGCGATACACTCCAACCGTTATGGTGCCACGCAGAATCTGCCCGCACTGTCGCACCGGTACTGAATTTGAGGGGCTAGGCGACTTGCATCGGTTCTGGGGCGACCCCGACTCACAGATTCATCTTGAACGATGCCGCTTTTGCCAGCGGGCGATTGCTGTGGTGACCAACAACGAAAATGCAACGGTCGAAGAGATTTTCCCAGAGGTTGAGCAGGGCCCCCAAGATGAGCTACCTAGCGACGTGGCGGTAGCCTTCGGGCAAGCACTCGGCGCACTCAACGCGAAGGCCTGGGATGCGGTTGTCCTCATGTGTGGAAGGGCACTTGGAGAAGCGACCATGACACTCGGGGCTACGGACGGCTCCCTCTTCGGACGGATCGAGGCACTCGCAGCTGATCATCAGATCACACCGGCGTTGGCTGAGTGGGCACATGAGAGCAGGCTCGCCCGTAACCTCGGTGCACATGGAGATCAGGAGGAAGCCGACGAGAAGAAGTGGAATGACGAAACCGACGCCCGAGAGATCGTCGAGTTCTGCAGATGGTTCTTCCGTTACGTGTACGTACTTCCAGCACAACTAGCCCTGAGAAGAGAACGCCTCGCGGCCCAGGAGTCTGACACACCCGAAGAGGTCGGCTCTTAAGCCTTCCAGCGTGACCAGCAGGATCGGTCCCGCCGTTAGTAGCTGTCCCAGTGCACGAAGTCTCCCATGGGCTTTCGCCCAGCGGTAGGACTCTTGGGACGGGTCCTTTTTGCTTCCTCATCGACGTAGCCCATTGTCACGACAGTCCAGATGCGCTTCTCCGCAGGGATTCCGAGCAGCTGTTTGATGATGTCGGGGCCGTCCTCTTTTAGCGTGGCGATGTTGCCTCCGACGCCGTGAGCGTCGGCTGCTAAGAGAAGTCGTTCGACGAGCCTGCCACTATCGAAGGTATGGAGATCGTGCCTGTCGGGGTCTCCCGACGTAACGACCACAAGCGCAACGGTAGCCCCCGCAGCGGGCCGCGCCCCGGCCTCTGACATTCGCTGCATGATCTGGGAGTCGCGCACCACCACGACTTCCGTGCCTTGGAGGTTGCTAGCGCTTCCCGACCATCGGCCAACCTCAAGAATGTCGCTGAGAACGTCCTCGGGAATCTGTTCAGGCGTGTAGTTTCGAACCGCCCGAAGGTTGCGCAGAAAGCGGATCTTATCGTTGGTTTGCATCTTCTAGTTGTCCTCCTACCATCTCAGCTCCCAGAGCTTCACGGGGTCTTCGAAGCCTCGTAGTTCCGTCTCGCCGAGGTCAGCGAACAGGCCGTACCTGACTCTGAGTTAAGCGAGGGTTAGGCGATCTCGTCGCGCAAGTAGCTGAGCGCCCCCAGGACGGCGCTAACTATGCGCTCCCATGCTTCGTCGAAATCTTTCACTGGTAGAGATATTCCCAGCCGTTCGCAAGCGCTGACGATGTCCTGTGTCGTCCTGTCGTGGGATAGGTCGACCCTTACGGTAACTGCATCACGGAGAGGCTGAATCACACGCGGCACGTCAGGAATGGATAGCGCAAGTAGAAATGCCTCTAGTTTGGAGATCGAGCCTTCGTTAGGTGTTGACGCACCAATGGAGTCGGCTAGCTCACTTCCCTGAATGTGTTCAAGCAGCCTTCCTAACGCCTGAACCTTAGATTCATACGCATCTCTTCCGCCGCTGGGTCCGGCGAGCGCTTGAATTGTCTGAGCCTTGCGTAACCGCATTAGTCCGAAGCCATACTTTTTTTGGAAGACACTGTTGAGGAGGTCGACCAAATCCAGTAGTTCTCGGGCTGGCTCTGTCGCCACGTCGGCTTTAAGGGGTATCGTCTTATGCCAGCATGACCTGATGTGGGGGACGCAATTGACTGCTCCGTCAAACTCTTCGCTGCCTACATCGCACTTCGAGTCGACTAGATTGCGGGCCGTCAAGGCCGGAGCCTCCTCGTTGCCGGTGACGACGGGGTGCGTCACGGCGTCGCACAGCAGATCCGTACTTGGTAGTTGACACTGCTCACAAATCTCGGTTGTAGTAACGCCTGCCGCGCGGTCTCGGGGATGCGCCGCCCGGCACCGGAGCCCCAGCAGTGCGTGCTCCTGGTACACGCACTCCTTCCACTTGAATTGGGCCATTGGTGGCGGACTGTCAGTCGTGAACATGAAGTCGTACTTTTCACCCGGCGTTAGGGCATTGTCTACGATCAAAGCTCGGATATGGGCTAGTCCCGCTCTCATCCGCACGATCACCTTATCGGGCTCTGTCAGGCTCATAGAGGACAGGAGGCGAACCGTGAATGCAATGTAAACGTGAACACTTGCGTCGTCATCAACGTCGCCTGCGGGAGTCATGACGACGAAGTGGTCGATCTCAGCGCGCTTACTCGGGTCACGCCACGACTCATAGTGGATGATCTTCGTCAGGTTCACATGTCGATTTTAGCCGAAGGGTCAGGGTTCAACATAGACGGCGCAGCTCGCCAGCGCCGGACGGTGCCTCCTAGCCTTCCTCCTGCCCTCTCACTTGGTAGTGGCACAGCCGCGCCTTCTGCTACACTCCGTCCACAGCAGCAGGAGCATGACGAAGATGACACTACGCACAGCAGTAATCGCGAGCATCGCAGTCGCAGTGATCGTGGCCGCCTGCGGCGGCGATGGCGACGACACACCTCCAGCATCGCCGACTCTCGTTGCCACGCCAACGGCGATTCTCGCCGCCGAAACGATGTGCGGAGCGGGACCGGCCACGATGCGCGGTACGGTCGAGACCGAACTGCTGACGGAGATATCAGGGCTGGTGGCGAGCCGCTCGCAGGAAGATGTCCTCTGGGCGCACAACGACAGCGGCGACGTCGCCCGCGTGTTCGCGATGGCAGTTGACGGCCGGCATCTTGGTTCTTACACACTGGCCGGTGTAGAGGCCATCGATTGGGAGGACATGGCCATCGGTCCCGGCCCTGTCGAAGGTGAGGACTATCTCTACCTGGGCGACATCGGCGACAACCCTGCCGAGCGCCCTGAAGTCATCGTCTACCGCGTGTTAGAGCCCGACGCCGGCTCAAGCGGAGACATCACAGACGTCGAGACGTTGGTGCTGCGGTACCCGGACAGGCCGCATGACGCTGAAGTGCTCCTCGTCGACCCCCTTGACGGAGCGATCTATATCATCACCAAGGAGATCGATGGCGGCCCGTCCACCCTGTTCCGCACCGTGGACTTCGCCGGGCCGGATACCATTCTGGAAGAGGTAGCCACGGTCGACTTCAAGGCCCTAAAGAGCGCCGTGGAGCCTCCGGATGATGCGAGTCCGCTCGTGCTGGGAATTGGCTGGCTGCCGACGGGCGGGGACGTAGCGCCCGACCGCAGTATGGTGGCAATTCGAACGTACGAGACAGTCTGGGTCTGGCAGCTCCAGGGCGGCGCTGCGCTCTCGGAGGCGTTCACTAACGAACCGTGCGAGGCGTCTTCAGCAATAGAACCGCAGGGCGAAGCAATCGCGTTCGACGCCACAAGCGCAGGTTTCTACACGGCGAGCGAGGGTGTGAACCCACCCATCTACTACACCGGCCAAGACGCCCAACCATTGCCCTAAGCGCGCCTACACCAACCCACGCTAGCTCCGCTCCCCCGCTGGCTGGAGAGGGACCGGGAAATGGGCGAGGAAGTCGGCCATCCGTTATGCTGAGCGCGACGAAGCAGCTAGCGCCCCTGCGAGGGGCCAGACCCCGCCTTCGCTCAGGGTTTGGGATGTCTATTCCGCCGCGCCACGACCCTCTCCTCATACTCAGTGCCATGGCAGCTTGCCGTTCCCTTCGAAGCGCTCATTGAGCTCGGCGAGGACAGCTTCTAGCTCTCGCTTGGCCTGCTCAGCCGGCATCCTGTTCGTCTCCAGGCCGACGCGTTTCCCCCAGCGCTCCCAACACTCCAGGCGCTTCGCGTGCGCGCCCGTTTCCGTGTGCACCTCCTCGGTGTGAACGAGCAGTTTGCGTTCCAGTAGCCGTGTCGCCTCGCCGGGCGAATCCTTCCTCGCGCCGCCGCTCCAAGGGATGCTGTCAGTGCGTAACTCGCTCTGCTCATCGACAGCCGCTAACAGTCGATGAGCCATGCGCGATAACCCCTTCAGCTGCCACGGCTCGCGTGCCGAACTTACTGCGATGAGCGCTGGCCAGAGAATCCGGTGCACGTAGGTGTTCTTACCCGAGACCAGTTTCGCGACGATGACATCAGCGTGCTCGCCTAGCGGTTGAGCCACGTCGTAGATGTTGTGGACGCGTGGGTGTGCCCACCACGATCCGCGAACGGCCTCGCCGACGACCAGGCTGACGACACTCGGCAAGACGTTGTCCGTCAGCAAGAGGAAGCCGGTGCGTTTTAGCTCGTTGTAGACGCGGCGGCTTGCCGCTGCGCTCACGATGACAGCACCCACGTTGCCCTCGCGTACGCGATGTTCACACCATCGCTGGTCTTCGCGTACTGGATGCGTGGCTCCATCAGCTTATCGATACGATACGCGCCAGCACTGGCTCGCGTTTGCCCTTGAGTTCAAGCTTCGTACGCCGGGCATTCGGATACCGGTCGCTGATTCCTGCGTAGACGCGCTCGGACACGCTCCGCGCGCCGAACCCAGCCGGTCATCCCCAGCTCGCGGAACTGCTGGCAACATCCATCGGACGTGAAGCCTACCAGCCCTCTCGCTGACAGTCTGCAAGTTCTGCCTCAATTTAGGGCCTTATCTTACAGCACTGAGGGCAGTAGGTGGAAAGCGGCGGGACCTATCCGGCGCGGAATGCCGCTACCGCTGCAGCCACGTCGCTCTCGGCGGTTCGCCCGGTGCTCGCCAAATCTGCGATGATGGCCGCCCGCTCCTCGATCTCGTCGAGGCCCTGAGCGAACCCCCGCGGCGCTTCGACCGTGTCGAAGCGATCTTCATCGGCCTGCCAGCGAAAGAGCGTCCGGCCTTCCGGCCGCCCGTTACGCAAACGATCGACCTCGTAGACTTCGGCGAGCCGCCGCCAGAAGTTCTCCTCGTCGTCGCCGAACCGCTCGATGTATAGTACGAGCTCGAAAGCAGAAGCCAGCTCATTGCTGACACCGTTACCTTCAGTCACGGCCCTGATCGCCTCCTCCACACCCGGCGCGTGGAGTGCCGCTTGGAGCGAGTAGCCAGCTCCGAGCGTCTCGAACACGCGGCGCACCGGCTCGCCCCAGATGTAACCAGGAACAGGCGCCTCGCTGAACTCCGCGACGACGAGGTAGCCGCCCAGCCGCTCTTGCTTCAGATGCTGCATCAGCTCCGGCGACCCATCGACGTGGTGCAGCGGCATGTCCGGCGGCCGCAGCGCCAGCACCGCGTTCGAGAGCGTCGATTTGCCGGCGAAACGCGGGATCGCGACGGTCAAGAACGAGCGCCGCTCATCGACGGCCGCCCAGAGCGTCGCGGCCATCTCCGCGCTCATCGTCCCGTTGCGGACCAGCTCTGCGATGGTGAGCTCCCCAGCCATGCTTCTCCTAGTTCAGCCCGCTCTCCACGGGCTCAGTCCTGTCTATCGACCTGAGGCATGCCAGCCCTCTCGCGTCGGTTCGCGAGTTCCTACGCCAATTTAGGGCCTTATCTTACAGCACTGAGGGCAGCAGGTGCGAAGCAGGAAGCTACACCGCCGCCTGTGTTCCATACGAACGCCACCCGCCCGCCGGCTGCTACCTGCTCCGGGGAGAGGGGCCGGGGGAGAGGGCGAGCACACCGCCAAGCTGTCTGGGCTCAACCTAACGGGTGGCTACCAACACCCGGCCTCCCGCCTTCCGCAGTTACGGAAGTAACTGCCAAGCTGAGCCCGCAGGCTCAGCCGACATGCTAAGCGCAGCGCCATGTCCTAAGCGCAGCCGAAGGGCTCAGAATCACGCTCCAGCGCAGTTCGTAGGGAAAGACCTTTAGGTCTGTCCGGTCGCCTGTCATCAGATATCGATATCGAGTCGATGGATGGCTAAGGGTCAGCCCAGCCCGGCGCCAGCGTTACCAGCCTCTCGGTGCTATCCGTGCTCCGTCATATGATCGATCGCTAGCAGGAGCAACTGCCACGCTGAGCCCGCAGGCTCAGCCGTCATGCAACAAGGACACGCCTCCGTCGCCCGAAACCGCTCAAAGTTCAATCAAACTTTTGCACGTCCAGCGCGTTGTTCCAGATGCGACCGCCGCCCAAAAACGCGAAAACAATCAGACAATCAGTTGCGGAGCAACTGTCAAGCTGACCGAAGGTCAGCCATCGAAGCGCCCGCCTGCAGTTACGCCAGCCGAACCGGAAGGTTCGGCCCTAACCGGCCCAATCCGCTACGGCCATCTTCGCGACCTCTTCGCCCATCTTGATGCTGTAGTTCTGCCCGCGGTCCTCCGGGTAGATCTGGGACATCGTCGCCAGATAGAGGCCCGGGATCGGCGTGCGATGCTCCGGGATGCGCTCCCGATAGCCGATCGTCACGACCGGCTGCGCATAGGGGCCCTTGAACAGCCAGCGATCGGTGATCCAGTCCGGCGAAAACTCCGGGTTGATCTTCGTCAGGTGCGGCAGGTACTCACGCTCGACTTCGTCCAGCTCCATCCCCATCAGCGGGTGGTCCGGGTGCAGGTAGTTCGAGAGGTAGACGATGTGCTTGCCGTCGTAGCGCTCCGGCTCGATGAAGTTCGTGTGTTCTATCGCCGCGATGAACGGGATCTCGTCGTCACTGATGTTCAGCCAGTAGATATCCGTCAGCGGCCTGTCCAGCGCCATGATGTAGCACATCGCCGACTGCCAGCGGACGCCCGTCAGCTTCTCCGCGTAGTCGTCAGGCAGTTGGGGCGCAAGCTTGCCGAACACATGCGCCGGCATACAGCCGATGATCGCGTCGAAGTCGGCGCGGCCGTCCGCGAGCTGCAGCCCCTTCGCCCTCCCCTCTTCGACGATCACCTGCTCTACGGCTGTGCCGGTGTGGATCTCGACGTTGTCGTCGGCGACGAGCCTACGCTCCAACTCCTTAATGTACGTGCCGAAGCTGCCGAGCAGGTAGCCTAGCTCCTCGGTCTGGCCCACGCCCTTCCGCGACGCGAACCGCAGGTGGACCTTGCTCCACAGCCAGACCATCGCGAGCTGGTCGTGTGCGTCGCCGAACTTGCCGCGCAGCAGCGGCCCCCAGACGGTGTCGTACGCGCCCTTGCCCATGTAGCGCTTGACCCAATCCTGAGCCGTGATCGATTCGTAGCGTGTGCCGTCCGTCTGACGTCGCAACCAGAGCGCCGCCAGCCCCATCCGGATCCGGTCCAAGAGCGGCGCAGGTGTGTATCTCAGCAGGTCGCCCGGCGTCACAAAGTCGTAGAGCTTGCCCTCTCGATAGAACCCGACCCTCGACGTTCGCCACGTCATCTTCTCGCCCAGACCCAACTCTTCGATCAACTTGACGATCGTCGTGTCCGTCGAGAAGACGTGGTGGTAGAAGGCCTCCAGCCGGTCGCCGCCGGGCTCAAACGTGCGAACCAGGCCACCGAGGAACGGGCTCGCCTCGTACAGCGATACCTTGTGGCCCGCCTGCGACAGCCGGTATGCCGCCACCATCCCCGCGACGCCTCCGCCGATCACGCCTACGTTCATGTGTTCGGTACCTCACCTGGCGGGGCCGGCGGGGCCTCCATACTAGCGCCGGATGACGCGTCGCCCGTCGCCCGCCGGAACATCTCGCCCAGCGAGAGGTTCATCGTTCCAAGGAAGTACAGCCCAACGACGATCACAGGCAGCAACACGAGCGCATGAAGCCCAATAGCATAGGCCTCGGCGCCTCCGGTAGCGACGCCCGCCGCGATGAACGTCTGCTTCGTCACCAACTCGAAGGGACCGATACCACCCTGCGAGGCCAAGACCGCGATCGCGAGGTTTGCGGCCGCTGTCGCGAGCAGATAGTGCTGAAAGCCAACGTCGATGTCGAACGCCAGCCCGACGATATAGTACATGGTCGCCTCCAGCAGCCACGACACCATTGACATCAACCAGGCGAGACCCATGTCGACGGGGCTGCGCAGCACGTGGAGACCGTCGAAGAACGAGTGCGCCAGGCCCTCAATGCTTGGCCTCAAGCGCTCCGGCGTCAGCGTCGTGATCAGCTCGTCGGCCCTGTTCCGCGCCGCTTCCGAGAACGCCAGCACGAGCAACACGGCGAGCGCGCCTCCGAAGAGCACCGACATCACGATAGCGAGCTGTACGAGGTTGACCGTCCAATCGACAGCGGGCAGCGGAAATCGCTCGCTGCTGCCAACGAACGCGACGACGATCAGGAGCATCGGTACGAGTGTCAGACCATCGAACAGCCGGTCGACAGCGATGGTGCCGAGCGACGCAGCCTTGCTCACCTTTTCGCGCTCGCCCAGGATATAGGCGCGAACGAGCTCCCCCGCCCGCGCCGGGATCAGGTTGTTAGCCATCAGCCCAATGATGACGACCGGAAAGAGGCGGGCAGTGGAAACGCGCACTACAGGCCGCAGCAGATACTGCCAGCGGATCGTGCGCACCCAAATGCCGGCGAAATACACCGGCAGCGACGCGAACGCGATCGCGTAGTTGGCCTCCTTGAAGGAGTCCCATATCTCCGACACGTCTGTTTGGTAGAAGAAGATTCCGAGGAAAATTACGCTGATAGCGAATCCGATCCAAACTCGGCGGCTGCGCAGCAAGTAGGGCTCCTCGTCCTCACGCCGCTTCCAAACTCAGAAGCGGCCTAGACTCATGATAGGCGGGCCTTCATAACAGATCAACGCGAGGGCTCTTGCTTGATTCTCGGCATCCGGCTAGCATGACGTTGCGGTCGTGCTAGGCGGGGAGCTAGCGGTGCCCTGTCACCTGCAAGCCGCTTTAGCAGGGCCGAATTCCCGCTTGAGGTCCGTGCGCCATGAGGACTGTCCGCGTTAGGCAACGTTGAAGGCTTGGTCCTGCGCGGCGAGGCGCTGTGAACTCCGTCAGGTCCGGAAGGAAGCAGCGGTAAGCAGTTGCACTCGGGTGCCGCAGGGTTACCGAGCCCGAGTTCGCCTTTCGATGGATAAGCTTGCGGTCCGGGTCGATTGCGGGTGCACGGCCGCATAGAGATGGGCTGGTGCATTCCCGCATTAGGATGTTTGGGGTGCACGGCCGCATAGAGATGGGCTGGTGCATTCCCGCATCCAGATGTCAGGGGTGCACGGCCGCATAGAAATGGGCTAGTGCGACCCCGCATCCAGATGTTTGGGGTGCACGGCCGCATAGAAAGGGGCTAGTGCGACCCCGCATTAGGATGTTTGGGGTGCACGGCCGCATAGAGATGGGCTGGTGCATTCCCGCATCCAGATGTCAGGGGTGCACGGCCGCATAGAGATGGGCTGGTGCATTCCCGCATCAGATGTTAGGGGTGCATGGCCGCATAGAGATGGGCTGGTGCATTCCCGCATGAAGATGCTCGGGGTGCATGGCCGCATAGAAGACGTTCAGAAGTAGGGCCCGTAGGCCGAACAACTAATAGGACGACAGCGAGGCTCCACTTGGCAACTCGCGATGTCGTCGGTGGGTACCCCGAGGGACCGGGGTCTGAGGAGGCCCACCGACACCTCTCTCACCTCGGCTTCCGCAGCGCCACGCCTGCCCGATCACCCGCGCGGCGGGTCGCCGCGTCGATCATCGCGCGACGCCTTCAGTTCGCCGGCGTCCTCGCAGTATTCCTCGTCTTCGCGTTGGCACTTGTGCTGCGCGCCCGCGACATACAAGTCCTCGCCGACGGTGACACCATGAGCGTGTCAAGCCGCAGCGCCAGCGAGATCGGTCTCGTCGAACGCGCCGGCGTCACGCTCGAGCCCGGAGACCGCATCGAATCGACGGCGACGGGCGATCTCGTAGTCCGAAGGGCACTGAAGGCCACCCTCGCCGTCGACGGCCAGGTATTCGCTGTCCGCACGCAGGGCGAAACGATCGGCGAGTTACTGCTCGAAGCCCGCGTCTCGCTCGGCGTCCTTGACAGCGTGCGGCTCGATGGGAGACTCGTTTCCACAGACGCCGCGCTGTCCGCTGAAGCCACGTCGGCGATTGAAGTGCGCCGCGCCGTTCCGATCACGATCGTCGAGAACGGCCACGCGATCCGCGCGCGATCGAGCCTCGATACCGTCGCCGCCGCGCTCGACGACCTCGACGTGCGGCTCGGACCCGGCGACATCGTGCGGCCTCCGCTGTCTTCCGAACTGAGCGCCGGCTTGCAGGTACAGGTCGACCACGCGAGGCAGCTGACTCTGACGCTGCCGGACAGGAAGGCCGTGCTCTACACACATGAAGAAACTGTCGGACCGGCCATCACCCTCGGTGCTATCGGCCTGCCCCCCGAGTATCGGTTCGAGCCAGCAGAGGATACGCCGATCTCGGCGGGCCTGGCAGTTCGGGTCGTCGGCATCTCCCGAGACGAAGAGTTGGAGACGGTGCGTATCGAAAGCCAGACGCTCTATGAGCCGGACCCAACGCTGCCCGCCGGGACCAGGCGTACCGTGACCGGCCAGGATGGCGTGCTGTACCGGCAGTTCGCGACATCCTACGAGAACGACGTTCTCGTGTCACGCTCGCTTTCAGCCGAATGGTACGACCCAGTTTCTATCGATACCATCGTCTACTACTCGACGGCTCCCGCTCCGACAGCGCTCACGGCGTCGTCGTCCGCTTGGAGTGATCTCGTCTGCTCATATAGTTGGGACTGCGATTGGGCGCTAGCCGTCATCCAGTGCGAATCGGCCGGGAACGCCAATGCCTACAACCCAACGGGTTACGTTGGCCTCTTCCAGATCTGGGAGGGCCACGGCGCCGGCCTGCGCGACCCCGCGACGAACATCGCCGCCGCCTACTCGCTCTATCTGTCGGGAGGCCGCGCCCGCTGGCCCAACTGCCCGTAGCGCACGCGGACGCGATAGACTGGCGCGAGGCCAGGCAACCTGGCCAGCGAAAGACCGCATTGACAACAACAAGATCGCGTTTCAGATCAACCACAAGACGTTCGCGCGGCCGGCGCGCGAAGAAGTCGCTCGGACAGCATTACCTTATCGACGACCGAATCGTCCAGAGGATAGCGCGCGCTCTCCACCTCACCGCCACCGACACCGTCATCGAGATCGGCGCTGGGCAAGGAGTTCTCACCAGAGAGCTAGCTTCGAGAGCGGGCCGCGTTCTGGCGATCGAACTCGACGACGTGCTAGCCGACGAGCTAAGCACCGCGTTCGATAGCACGAACGTCGAAGTCGTCCACGGAGACGCACTTGAGATCTCGCCAGCAGACCTCCTAGGCGGCAGCAACGCCTACCTGCTGGCAGGAAACCTGCCGTTTAACATCGCACAGCCCCTGTTACGCCACTACTTGGAGGCACAACCGCAACCCGATCGTATGGTCATCATGGTGCAGTCAGAAGTCGCGGACAGGATCGTCGCCCAGCCAGGCCAGATGAGCCTCCTCAGCGTCGCCGTGCAGCTGTACGGCGAGCCCCAGCTTCTCTTTCGCGTACCGGCATCAGCATTCCGTCCCCCTCCGAAGGTGCGCTCAGCTGTCGTCCGCATCGACATCGCGCCGGATTTGCGTGTACGCGTCGACGATACAGAACCCTTCTTCGACTTGGTGCGCGCCGGCTTCTCGACACGACGCAAACAGCTTCGAAACAGCCTCGCCAACGGCCTCGAGGTGGACCCCGCTGCAGCCGAGAAGTGGCTCGAGGAGGCCGGCATCGATCCTACCCTACGGCCCCAGGCGCTGTCGTTGGAGCAATGGGCCTCTCTCAGCCAGGCGTGGACGAACGCTGGAAGGCCGGGCCAGCAACGATGACAACAGTCAGGCTTCGCTCACCGGCGAAGATCAACTGGACGATGGATGTCCTTGGCAAGCGCAACGACGGCTACCACGAGGTCCGCACCATCCTGCAGACAATCGCGCTCTCGGACACCGTGACGGTGTCGCCGGCGGACGACATCGAGATCGTTGTCACCGGCGAAACCGGCGACCTGCTCGACCAGCCCCAAGAAGACAACCTGGCCTATCAAGCCGCGTCGGCTCTTCGAGAGGACGCCGGCATCTCCTTCGGAGCGCGAATCGAGCTGCACAAGCGCATCCCTGTGGCCACCGGCCTGGGTGGCGGAAGTAGTAACGCCGCCGCGACGCTTCGAGCGCTGCGGACAATCTGGCGCCTCTCGTTGACGGACGCGGACCTAGCTCGAATCGGCACTCAGCTTGGATCCGACGTGCCATTCTTCCTCACCGGCGGCACAGCGCTCGGCTCTGCACGCGGCGATGAAATAACGCCATTGTCCGATGTCGCCAAGCAGCGCCTCGTCGTCGCGTGGAGTAGCGACGCGCAACCAGACAAGACCACCAAGATGTACTCGGCGCTGGAGTCGAGCGACTTCGTCGATGACGCGACCTCGGCTCGTTTCATCAAGAGCCTTGAGCGCGGAGCAGTGCTTGGTGACGCCGACCTCAGCAACGTCTTCGACTCCGTCGTTAACCGTGTCGATCCAGCCGCTGGACAGGCGCTTGCCGACGCCCATGCGTTTGGCACACCGCATTTGGCTGGCAGTGGGCCGGCGTTCTTCTTGCTGCTGGCACCCACTGCTGCCCCTGAGCCGATGGTCAAGGGCCTCGCGAAGACGGGCCTCACGACCATCGAGACGCACACGATCTCCGCGTCAGAAGCCTTGGAGCCCGCGTAGCGATGCCAGAGGTGATGGCTGGGTTCATCTGCGGCTTCGCGCTGTCTGTGGTGGTCACACCTGTCGGGGCCATAGCGATTGTGAGGGCGCGCGGCACCAGTCCTCTGATGCGACAGATAGTGCCGGAGGGTACATCCATGATCGCCGTGTCGGTCATCATCAACCTGTTCGCCGTGTTAACGCTCACCGCCATCGGTATGCTTCTCGGAATGTTGCTGGCTGGCATCGAGAGTAGCAACTCAGGGGATTAGGCAGCCCCAACCGGATCTACACGGCATTCATCCTCATTACCACGCTTATTGCCGTCTTGCCGATCTCTATCGCAAGCGCGCGGCTTCGCGCGCCCATGCTTGCATGCGGCCTCGTCTTCATCGCAACGTTCGCATGGTTCATGCCCTACCTGGCAAGCTGGTCGCCGATCGAGAGCTAAGTAGACCTGCTGCTATACTGCCGCGGTGGGAACCATCATCGACATGCACATCCACACGACACGCGGCGCGTCGGACAGTGGACTCGACCCTGACGACCTGGCACGAGAAGCGACGAAGCGCGGCCTTACGGCCGTCCACATCAGCGAACACGACAGGCTCTGGGATCGCCATGCCCTCGCTGAGTACCGAAAGGAGAACTCCAACCTGCTCGTCGCCAACGGCATGGAAGTCTCAACCGACATGGGGCACATCCTGGCGCTCGGCCTTAAAGAGTACGTCGGCGGCATCCGGCACTGCGAGAATCTCCGCCGCGTCGCCGATGAGCAGGGGGCCTTCCTTATCGTGGCTCACCCGTTTCGCCATTTCTTCGATCCTGTCTACTTCACGCGCCAAGGGAAGGAGCCATTCACGCTCACGCCGGAGCAGGCGGCCAAGCTGCCGGTCTTTCAGCTCGTTGACGCCATCGAGGTGCTCAACGGCGCGAATACCGTCCGTGAAAATGTCTTTGCCCTTAAGGTCGCGCAGGCCATCGGAAAGCCGGGGACGGGCGGCAGCGATGCCCACTCGACGCAGGGCATCGGCACCTACTGTGTGGTCCTCGACAAGGACGTTGACACGCAGGAGGAACTGCTAGAGGAGCTGCACGCCAGACGCTTTCACGCCGGACACGGCCTCCTTGATGGGAACCTCCAACGCTTCACCGAAACCAGTCTGAGCGCCGAAGCTGCCGGCTGAGTCGCGCATTTGTTCTATTTCTTTCCACGTGCTAGAATAGCGCCACTTCACGAGCTAGAAAGAACCGCATGTCCCGCACCTACGTCGCCCTCGATCTAGAGACGACCGGGCTCGATTTTAGCCGCGACGCCATCATGGAGATCGGCGCGGTTCGATTCGACCTCGATGGCCGCTGCGAAACCTTCAGCACCTTCGTTGACCCTAAGCAGACCATCCCGTATCGCATCCAGCGCCTGACCAACATCTCTGACGCGGATCTACAGGGCGCGCCACTCTTCGCGGAGGTGGCAGCCGAGCTGGAAACGTTCATCGGCGAGTTCCCGGTGGTTGGCCAGAACATTGCGTTCGACCTCGAGTTCCTGGAACGAGCGCGAGTCTACGCACGCGGGCCCGCCTACGACACGCAAGAGCTGGCCAACGTCCTCCTGCCCGGCCTCGTCGAGCAGAACTTGAACGCGATCGCCCGCCACCTCGGCATCGAGTTCCCGGTACGGCATCGCGCCCTCGCCGATGCCGAAGCAGCGCGATCCGTTTTTGTCGCGCTCGTCCAGCGATTGGCCGCCCTGCCCCCGGAGCTGATAGCCGAAGCCGAGCGCATCGCGTCCAGCATCGATTGGCCGCTTCGATTTCTCCTACAAGATGTGTTGGACGGGCTGCCGCGAGCGGCGGAACAGACGGCGGAAGCTGCCGGCCTGCTGCATGGAGCGGTCAGACCACCAGCCGACCTTAAATCATCCGCAAGCAACGACGAAGTCGGGACCCAGGCCATCGACCCTAAGGACGTCGAACTTCGGCTCACGAAAAACGCTCGCAGCGTCATCGACGACTTCGAAGACCGGCCTGAGCAAGTGCAGATGGCCGCGGCGGTCACCAGCGCCCTCAACGACAGCGAGGATCTGCTCGTCGAAGCCGGTACCGGCGTCGGCAAGTCGCTCGCCTATCTACTCCCTGCTGCGATGTACGCACAACAGAACGAAGAACGCGTCGTGGTCTCGACCAACACCATCAACCTGCAGGCTCAGTTGATGGGCCAGGACATCCCAGCCGTGAAGCAACTCCTCGGCGGTGGCGAACTGCGGGCGGCCCAGCTCAAGGGCCGGCGCAACTACCTCTGTCTCCTGAGCTGGATGAATCTCCGCAACGCTCAGACCAGGACCGAAGAAGAGGCCAAGCTCCTCGTGAGGCTTCTCCTCTGGCTGCCTCACACCGAAACCGGAGACCGCGCCGAACTGCGCCTCTCACAGGGCGAAGACGCCGTCTGGACCCGCCTTTCGGCACAGAACCAGGCATGCCTCTCCACACCATGCGCATTCGTGAAGGACGGCTCCTGTTTCCTGTTGCGAGCCCGCAAACGAGCGGAGGCCGCCCACATCATTGTTGCCAACCATGCCCTAGTGCTATCCGACCTCGCCGTTGGTGGAGGCGTGATCCCGGAATATGCCCATCTGATCGTCGACGAGGCCCAGCACCTCGAGGCTGAGGCAACTCGACAGTTCGGGTTCCAGGCCGACGAGGACAACGTCGGCGCTCTTCTCGAACGGAGCGCCGCCCTGGCCAGCGGCATCCGCAACGCGTCGCGCGGACTGGCCGGCCAACTGACGACGACGCGGGACCTCCTGGAGACGGCGGCGCGCACGGAGGACGCGATCGGCCGCGCGCGACAGCGAGCGCCGGAGTTTTTCGATCGGCTGGCGGCATTCCTCAAAGAACAGTCCACGGGCCCTGGCAACTACGAGGAACGCCTCTCGCTTACGCGAAGCACACGCGTCCAGCCGGACTGGTCCGAGGTTGAACTCGCATGGGAGAACCTGGGTGCGACCCTCGCGGAGGTTCTTTCGGCGGTCGGTCTGCTTCACCGCGGCCTCAATTCTCCAGAGGCGACAGCGCTACTCGACCACGAGTCGCTGCTGTCGGAGGCGGTCGACCTCCTCCAAATCGGCGAGTCGTTGCGCGAAGGCATCGCGACCATCGTCCTGAAGGAGGACCCTAACAGCATCTGCTGGCTCACACAGCGGCGCTCAGGAGCCGGTGTGGGCCTGTCGAGCGCCCCACTAAGCGTGGCCAGGTTGCTTAGCGAACGGCTCTTTGAGGAGAAGGAGGCGACCATTCTGACGAGCGCCACACTCACCACCGAAGCCAGTTTCGATTACATCCGCCACACGCTGGGCCTGAGCGAAGCGAACGAGCTGGAGCTTGGCTCGCCATTCAACTACGCCGAATCGACGAAGGTACTGGTGCCACAGGACATGCCGGAGCCGAACCAGCCAGGTTATATGGCGGCGCTGCAAACAACGTTGATCGATCTCGTACGGGCCAGCGGCGGACGCGCACTCGTGCTCTTTACGTCCCACGCTAGTCTGCGGGCGGCGCACGCCGGCATCCGCGAAGCACTGGAGGAGGAGAACATCCTCGTGCTTGGCCACAACATCGATGGCTCGCCGCGCCAGCTCGCTCAGGCGCTGCGGGACGACCCGAACACGGTCGTGCTAGGCACCGCCAGCTTCTGGGAAGGTGTGGACATCGTTGGCGATGCGCTCTCGTTGCTCGTGATGGCACGACTCCCGTTCGCGGTCCCGGACGACCCGATCTTCAAGGCGCGTTCCGAACTCTACGACGACCCCTTCGCGGAGTACGCTGTGCCCCAGGCCGCCCTCCGGTTCAAGCAGGGGTTCGGGCGTCTGATCCGCCGCAAAACAGACCGCGGCGTCATGGTCGTCCTCGACGCCCGCATCGCAACGCGCAGCTACGGCCAGAGGTTTCTTCGCTCGCTACCCTCATGCACCGTCGAGCGGGCCTTGCTCGGCCAAATGCCCGACCTGGTCTCGCAGTGGTTGGAGCGGCCCCGGGCGTGAGGCTCCACACCGTTCGACGTTCTGACGTCGAGCGCCTCGCAGCCTGGCTGCCGGCTGTCGCAGAACAGGCTGGCTGCCTGCGGTGGGCATCATTAGATGCTGTGGCCGGTTCAGTTGGAAGCACCCACGTCCTGACGAATGACGACGCATCCGCGTTCATCGCGTTCCAGACGGCAGCACCCGAGCGAGACGCGGCGCAGGTCGATTTCCTCGCTGTGGTGCCCGGCCAGCGTAGGCTTGGGATCGGCGGCACCATAGCGCTCGGCGTCGAGCGACGCCTCAAGAGCAAGGCGGACCGGCTCTATGCACTTGTGCCCGCATCGATCGGTCTGGCTCTTTACTTCTGGCTTCGGCTAGGCTATCGCCCGCTAACCAGAAAGGAATCGCCTCCGATGCCTAGTAGCAATACCTCAGTCTGGATGGTACGCTCAATCCCCTAACCACGGCGGCGACCTACCCAAAGCCGCGCCAGAATGTGCGCCGCTCCATACGCCAAGCCGAACAGCCCACCGAAGAAGAAGACCAGGCCAAGCGCCGGGCTCGCGATCGCGATCCCCATAATGACCACACCAAGGATGAACGCGAAGAACACCGGGAAGGTGCGCCAGTTCCACTCCGGAAACGACCGAGGCGAGGGCTTGGGCTGTGCCGGGAGTGTCTCCCGAGACTGATAGGTCTTGCCCTCTTCTCGCCTCCGGGTACGCCTCCGGCGCCTGCGTCGTCCGGCCTGCGCGTCGCTCATACGTCCCGCCTACGATAGCGACGCGGACCCACGCGCGGCTCGCGCACGCGAGGCTCCGGCTTCTGCGTCTGCTGTCCTTGATCTAGGCAGCGCTGACAGCCGAAACGTAGGGCTTGATACTGCTCATCGATCCAGACAGCGCCGCAGTCCTTGCCCTCAGTGTCGTTGCGTTCGTTCAAGTGGAACGGCTCACCGCAGCTGTGGCAGACGGATGCCGAACCGGCAGGCGCCACCTCACCACAGACGGTGCAGGGACCGTCTTCAACCACGCCGTCTGCCTCTCTGCTCTCTCATCACTCGCTCAACGAACGCCGCTTCGTCGTCCCGCGTCCGCACTTCGGTGTCCAGCTTAGCCGTCAGCAGCGCCTTCAGCATCGATCCTACCTTGGGTCCGCTCGCGATGCCTAACCGCTCTAGATCGCTACCGTGGAGCACTGGTCGCACAAACCGCCACTCCTCCAGGTAGCGCCGCGCCCGCCCCGCAACCCTGCGAGAGCCCACAAGCGCGGTCGCCTCGACCGATTCCACCGGAGACGGTCCCAGCAGATCGACTACCTGACTTGCCTTCAACCCCGGCCTAGCAAGCTCTGCCAGCACGTCCTGCAGCGCAACAAAACCAGACACAGCCTTAGCTTGTCGTCCCGTCAGCGCCAAGCGCCCGGTTACGACCTCTATGTCGGTGGCCGCGGCTCCAGCTAGCAGCAAACATAGCAACACGCTGTCCCGATGGGAGACAGCCAGCGTCGTAAGCTCCTTCGTGGCCTTCCGGCCCGCACCGTCGCTACCCAACACAGGATGTACAGCATCCAGGACACCCTGACGGAAGGCCAGCTGTATAATCTCCCCTACCCGCTCCTCAACTGCAATGCGCTCCAGTTCACGCCTGACTCGTGTCCCGCTGATCGCGTCGATATAGCTCCTGTCCCGCCGTAAGCACACGGCCGTCGAGTGCTCGATCTGAAAACCGAGACGTCCTGCGTAGCGAAGAGCGCGAAACATCCGGGTCGCGTCGTCCTGAAAACTTTTAGTATGGAGGATGCGCACGCGAGCGGCCGCGAGGTCGCGCTCACCACCATGGAGATCGATCAGCTCGCCGGTGCGCGGTCCGCTTAAGCGCAGCGCCATCGCGTTGATCGTAAAATCGCGCCGCCCCAAGTCCTCCTCCAGCTCCGCTGGGCGCACCATAGGCAGGGCTCCCGGGTTCGAATACCTCCGTCCTCGCCCGTGCGAAATCCAACCGCATTCCGGCTCCTTTAACCACCGCCGTTCCGAACCTGTGATGTACAGCAACCTTTGCCCCCAGTCGTTTACCCAGCGTTCCGGCAACGGCAATGGCATCATCTTCGACGAGGAGATCGACATCGCCAACTGGCAACTCGAGCAACAAATCTCGGACCGCCCCACCAACGAGATAGAGATCGGTGTTACGCCGTTCCGTTACGGAAACAGCAGCCTGGAGCCCGCGATTTGCGGCCTCTGGTAGTTGCTGCCAGAACCGTTTTACCAGCGCCGCTCGTACCCTGCCCATGTATCCTGGAGTGTAGCAGCATGCCAATAACTGGTCTGCTTGACAAGACGACGGGCTCCTTCCTAAGATGGCGCTAGCTGGCTTTCATCACCCGGCGCGCGGTCGCCGGAGGAGGTAGCATCGCTGCGAGTTCGTGACGGGCAGGGAGTCCCAGCAGGCGCGCTTCTGCGGCGCACCGAAGGCGCCCCGTTTTACGGGCATCACTTCAGCCACCCGACCAGCACAGCGAAGACCTGCTCCGCCCTTCCCTTCGCACATCAGCTTCAACAGGCCTTGGCTAGCCAGCCGCGTCCTCCTGAAGACGGCACCGTATCAAGTCGACACGAAAGGTGGCCACGTTGGCTAAGCCCGCGGATCTGGAAGTGCGTTTGGGCGTAACATTCAAGAACGCTGAACTCCTCCAGAAGGCGCTCGTGCATAGCTCCTACGTCAACGAGAATCCGGAGGCAGCTCCTGAGTCGAACGAGCGGCTGGAGTTCCTGGGCGACGCCGTCCTCGGGCTCGCGATAGCCGACGAGCTGTTCGCGGCCTATCCCGGCCAGGACGAGGGCAAGTTGACAGAGATGAGAGCCCACCTCGTCCGTCGAGACACGCTTGCCAACGCTGCGGAGCGCTTGCAGCTTGGCGAGGAACTCCTCCTAGGACGAGGCGAGGATGAGGGGGGAGGAAGGTCTCGGCCGACGAACCTCTCTCACATCTACGAAGCCTTGGTAGGAGCGATCTTCCTTGATCAAGGCCTCGCGCCTGCCCGCGATTTCGTCTTGCGTTCGCTCGAAGACGAGATCGAGAGCGTCAAAGACGGCGGCTCGCCCCTGGACGCGAAGTCCCGGCTCCAAGAGCTGTGTCAGTCACGGTTCCAGAGCACACCCATCTACGAACTCGTGGAGTCGGAGGGACCCGACCACAAGCGCAAGTTCACAGTGGAAGCGATTGTCGATGGCCAGACGCGGGGTAAAGGAACAGGACCTAGCAAACAACAGGCGGAGAAACGAGCCGCCCGCGAAGCGCTCCGAGAATTGGAGCAGTAAGCTAATGATGACAGGGATGTCTCACGAATGTACCTGAAACGCCTAGACATTAACGGCTTCAAGAGCTTCGCGTCGTCCACAGCGCTCGAATTCGGTCCGGGCGTTACCTGCATCGCCGGCCCCAACGGTTCCGGTAAGACAAACGTAGCAGAGGCCATCCGATGGGTGCTCGGCGAGCAAGCGAACCGGGCACTCCGCGCCCGCAAGACTGAAGACATCATTTTCTCCGGTAGCGATAAGCGCCCTGCCCAAGGCATGGCAGAAGTCAAACTCACGCTCGACAACGAGGATGGCTGGCTACCGCTCGATTTCGAGGAGGTCGTCGTTAGCAGACGCGCCTATCGCAGCGGAGACAACGAGTATTACCTCAACCAGAGTCGCGTCCGGCTCAAGGATCTGAGCGAGCTGTTCATGAAGGCTCAAGTCGGCCAGAACAGCTATGCCTTCATGGGCCAGGGCCTTGTGGAGCAGGTCCTCACGCTGCGGCCAGACGAACGCCGCGGAATGATCGAGGAGGCGGCTGATGTCCGGCTCCATCGCGAGAAGCTCAACGAGTCACAGCGACGCCTGAAGGCGACGCGCGACAACCTGGAGCGCGTCGAACTGCTCGCCCGCGAGATCGCGCCCCGCCTCCGACAGTTGGAGCGGCAAGCGGATCGCGCTGCCGAGCACGCCCGCCTCAGTGCGGAGCTGGCGGACGCGCTCAAGACGCTGTTCGGCCAGCAATGGCAAGACGCTCAAGAGGCGCTCGCGGCGGCCCGGGCGGTCTGCGACCAGCGCCAGGAGGCATTCGACACCGCCCAAAAGGAAGCAACGGCGTTCGAGGAAGGCCTTGTCTCCCTCGCAGGCGCAATCGACGAACGCCGCCGGGACATCGCCGAGCGCGATGAACGCTACCGCACGTTCGACCAGTATCGACGCGATCTGGAACAGCGCATTACGATTGACGGCGAACGGCAGGCGATGCTCGAGGCGCGCAAAGGAGAGCTTGCGATTGAAGGCGAAGCCATGCGCTCGGAGCGGCAACAGACGGCGGCACTGGCCGATCAGCAGCGTCAGCGCGCGGCGGAGGTCACCGAAGCGCTCGATCAAGCGCGGATGCCAGACGCCGACGCCCAGGAACTTGCCCGTATCGATAGCCGCCTCGGTGAACTCACCCGGCACCTTGCGAGCGCCGAGGAAGTCATCGCCCAAGCGAACACGCAGGCTGCGGGCGCAGACGCCAGACTCAGCGCGCTCAACGAACAGCAAGAACGCGTTCAAGGCGAGCTGACGACCCTCACGGAGCGCCGTCTGGGACAGATGGCAGAACTCAAGTCCTGGGCAAGGGAATTCGCGACACGGCGGACGCGCGTCGTCGACCTCACGCCCAACGTGAACCGGAACTCCCGAGCGCTACAAGCCGCCCGCGAGCGGCTCGAGCGCGCGTCGCTTGCCGTCGTCCGGCGCGAGCAAGAGATCCGTACCCTCACCGCCGCCATCCAAGCCGCCGAGACGCGGCTAGACGCCGCTCAGGCAACGGAGCTTGACCTGCCGCCCTCTGACGCGGGCGTACAAGCGCTCCTCGTAGCTGGAGGCAAGGTCGCCGATACCGAGCCATCGGAGGATGGCCGCATCCACGGCCTCATCGGCATGGTTGGTCAGCTGCTCCGCGTGTCAGCCGGACTGGAACGCGCGATCGAGGCGGCGCTGGCCGATAGCCTCCACGCTATCGTGGTCGAGTCCCAGGACGACGCGCTCGCGGCGGTCGAGTTGCTCGTCAGCGAAGACCTAGGCCGGGCGACCGTCTATCCGCTCAGCGATCTCAAACCGATCCATCCCATCAACCTGCTGGAGGAGAAGGGCGTGATCGGCGTTGCCTCAGAACTCGTCCGATGCGAAACGCGCTACCGCCCCCTCATCGACACCCTCCTCGGCCGCACCATCGTCACCGAGAACGTCGGCCTAGCCAAGCAACTCCTACGCCGTGGCCTTGGCAGCGTCGTCACGCTCGACGGCACGCTGCTGCGTCCCGTCGGCTCGATGACAGCAGGCAGCGCAAAAGCGGTACGGCGGGCCTTCACCCACAAACGCGAGGTTGGCGAGCTGCCTACCGAACTGGAGCACCTGCGCGCTTCTCACGAACAAGCGGCCGCCGCCATCGAGACGGAGCGCAGCGAACAATCCGAGGCGCAGCAAGAACGCGACCGCCTCGCACCGGAGGTCGAACGCCTTTCAGGTGAGCTGACGGCGGCGAACGAGGCGATGCGACAGCATCGCGGACGCCTGCCGTCCACGGCTGCTCGCCTCACGACACTACACGCGCGCCTGCTCGACGCGCGCAGCATGGAACAGCGGAATGCCGAACAGCTCACGAACGCCCAGGCCTCGCTCGATCAAGCAAAAGGGCGGACCGAGGAACAGCAGGCCGTCGGCCGGCGGTTAGCGCCGGAAATCGAACAGCTCACCTCATCCCGCGAGGGCTTAGCCCAGACCGACGCCGATCGCTCGGCTAAGGTCCGGGCGCTGCAGAGTGAACAGGCAGCGATCCAGCGTCAGGCCGAAGTACAAGCCTCGACGCTCGAACGCATCGAGGGCGAAATTCGGCGCCGCGTCGAGGCCGGCGAACGGGTCGAGGAAGAGCTGAAGACGGTCCTCAGCCGCCTCAATGCTTCCAAGCAAGAGCTTGAAACCAAGGCCGCCGAAGCGGCGACCGCCCGCGAAGAGTTAGTCCCAGCCCGCAGCGCGCTCGAGCAGATCGAGTCGCGCCAGCGCACGATCGACAGCGACCTCGCAACCGGCCGATCCAAGTCGCTTGCGGCGGAGCGGCAGCTGTTGGAGGCGCAGTCAGCCGTAACGCTCAGGACAGAGGAGCTCGAGACGCTCCAAGCGCGACTCGAGGAGGAAGGGTTCCGGCCCCTGCAGGACAGTGAGGTCGGCCTTACTGAGCTGGAAGCGGACGCAGAGGAAGAAGTTACGGAGCCCGGCAAGCCCCCCGCGTGGCTCAAGTCCGAGGCCACGTCTGGCGACGAACCACCGCCCGTGCGTGGTGGTGCGGCGGTCGACACCGTGGTCCTCAAAGACCGCATCAGCGAGCTGCGCGAAGGCATCCGGAAGCTCGGCCCAGTCAACGAAGAGGCCAAAGAGGACTTCTCGGAGAGCCGCGAGCGCCACGAGTATCTAACCAGCCAGCTCGACGATCTGCGTGAAGCCGAGGAGGCACTCCAAGAAGCGATCAAGGAGCTGGAGTCGATCATCAAGGAGCGCTTCTCCAGCACCTTCCGCCAGGTCAACACATCGTTCCAGCGCTACTTCCAGACGTTCTTCGGCGGCGGCCAGGCGGAGCTGCTGCTCACCAGGGCGGAGGAAGAGGACACGCTCGCCGGCGTCGACATCATGGCGCAGCCGCCGCGCAAGCGCGTCAAGACGTTGAACATGCTCTCCGGCGGCGAGCGCTCGCTCACGGCCATGGCGCTGCTGTTCGCGCTACTCGACACCAACCCCTCGCCCATCTGCGTCCTCGACGAGGTCGACGCAGCGCTGGACGAGTCGAATGTCGGCCGCTTCAACGATGCCCTCCAGGAACTCTCGGAGCGCACGCAGTTCATCAT
>JADFPV010000119.1 GCA_022562155.1 Chloroflexota bacterium | reverse complement strand
GATCGGCGCGCCGGCATTGATGCCGACGTAAACGCCGAGCGGGGAGTCGGGATGCTCTTCTTTGAGCGCCGCGACGCCTCGCTGGATCGCGATTGCGGCGTCGAGGGCAGCGGAAGCGGTCGAGAACGACGCCATGATGCCGTCTCCGGTGTGCTTGATCTCGGAGCCGCCGTTCGCATTGAGCGCTGACCGCACAATGTCGTTGTGAGCGCGCCTTACTTCTTGAGCTCCGGCGTCACCGAGGCGCTGGGTGAGTGCGGTGGACGATTCCATGTCTGTGAACAAGATGATTAGGAGTCCGGACGCGGGGGAGGCCGAGGCGTTCTCCGACACATCACGGCCCGACGACGATTCCCCGAGGATGAACCCTCGGATCGCATCGTCCATCTCCGCGGCCTGTTTTTGGTCCGGTGCGTGGTTACCTTCGAACGACACGAACCGCGCGCCTTTGATGGCGGCAGCCAGCTCCTGACCCCCCTCGATCGGAGCTGTGCGATCGTCCCGGGCATGAAGCACGAGAGTTGGAACGGCGATGCCCGGCAAGGACGACGTTACGTTCCACTGGAGAACCGATTCGATGCCGTGCAGGGCGTCTTCAGCTGTCGCCGCCTGTTGTTGGTAGACGGCGAACGCGCGCCGTATCGCCGGGTCGGCTGCCTCGCCGAAGATGAGCTCGGCCATCAGTCCCGATCCGAGACCCCACTGTTGCTTGACTATTGAAATGAGAGCGTTCTGCATCTCCGGTCCGCCAACAATTCTTTCGGGTGAGGCGAAGGTCCCGCCCAAGACAAGGTGAGAGACCTGATCAGGATGCTTCTCGACATACTTGATTGCAACGGGACCGCCCTCCGAATATCCGAAGAGTGCGAACTTGTCTATCCCAACGTCCGCGATGACCGCCTCGACATCAAGAACATGAGCATCCAGCGAGAAGTCGTCGATCCCACGCTGCGACAGACCGGTACCTCTCTTGTCGAACTTTACCAGCGTGAAGCTCTCTGACAGGCGCTCGCATCTTTCGCCGTACGGAGGAAAGGTAGCGTCAAGCTCTAGGTGGCTGAGCCAGCCGACCAGCCAGACCAGCGGCGGTCCGCTACCGAGTGTCGCGTATGCGATGCGAACATCGTCTGATGTCTTGCAGTAACGGATGTCTTGTTCCATCGTAGGGCTATATTACCATCCGCTAGTCGATGAGCGAAGAGTCAGCTTCGCAGGTCTGTCCCAGTTGGGCCCTCAGCTTGCGTGGCTTATGCTCTCGGAATCGAGTCTAGGGAATACGCTGGCGGGACAATCCAAAGCTGCCGTCTAGAGACAAGGGCATCTGCTTCCGCGAGAATGCCTTGCCAACGGCGGATGTGGTGGTTAGAAATCGTAACTGGAGCGGGAGACGAGAGTCGAACTCGCGACCCTCTGCTTGGGAAGCATTGGGTTGGGCCTAGTTGTCAGGCCTCTTCTTAGGAAGAGCAACGCCTTTGGGCGCATACCGCCAACGCCGCGTTTATTCATGACTTCCGGCGTCGCGGCGATGAACGGACACTGCGTAGTCGTGACTTGCATCCCAGCTGTCGCGATCCCAGGTTGACCATCGCTCGGCGACGACGAGGCCCGCAAGGCTGGCGATCTCGTCGTACCGTTCGATGGTGAGTTTGTCAGGGATAATCTGGAACCCGGCGATAAGCAAACCCCCTGGAGTCAGATGGCGTGCCATGTTCGCCACGACGGCCGGCTCGCTGCCCGGCGTCAAAAAGATCATGACGTTGCCAGCCATGACGATGGCGTCGAACGAACCGCCAAGGTCAACGGTCGCGAGATCAGCGAGGCGCCAATCTACGCGAGGCGCCTTTCGTCGCGCCGTAACGAGCATCGCTGCGTCGAGGTCGACGCCAACAACGTCCAGTCCGCGACGAGCGAGCTCGCGCCCGACGCGGCCGGTTCCGCAACCGGCATCGAGCACGGACGCCGGCGCGAATCGCTCGACGAAGTCGGCTTCACCATGGACGTTTTCGCCGGCAGCAGCGCGCCGCTCGTAAGTCGCGTCATAGTCGTCGCCAGAGACGCTCCGGTTCTGTAACCAACGGTTCGATTTGTCGGGTGTCATGCGCGTGCCGCTAAAGGATTCGTTTGTTTGCTCATCTTCCGGATCATATCCAGAAGGACCGGGGCTATCCACTACTCACATCATCAACGTCGGCAAGCTCTCCTTTGGCGGTCCGCGGCCCTGCTCAGAAAGCAGATGGTCACGGATTGTGGTAGCGGAAAGGCCGCCGAAATGGCGGCACCTACCATTAGATGTCCGGGTTGGAGCGGGAGACGAGACTCGAACTCGCGACCCTCTGCTTGGGAAGCATCGGGTGGCAGGCCGGATTTGGCCTAATTGTTAACCCTCTAGATTCAGAATCTTCGGTGAGACTTCTGTGCGGGATCGGTGAAAACGGCGTTTCTACACGCCGGACGGTAGCCGTTCGGCAGGGGAGAAGGCAGCGTGGCGGCGGGCGGCCTGTTCGGAGTTGTAGGTCGAGGCGTAGCGCCTGACCATGTCCGGTGAGGCATGGCCGAGCAGGTGCTGCACATCGAGGCCTCGCTAGGGGCCCACTGCTTCCAATGCGCTGGTGGCCGCGGCGATGCGCTCGACGACCAGGCTAGCCAGCGACGCTAGCTCGTCGACCGGCGGCGCCATGACGCGCACCGAGCCGACCGCCCCGCTCACCTGGCCCTCAAGGAAGCCAACCAAGAGCACAGTGACACTGATGATCGTGCCCCCGGTCTCGATCGGGCCCGCCAACGTCGCGGCGAACGAGGTCTCGCCGATCGATGGGAACTCGATCGGGGTGACGACAACGGCGTCCGGGTCGACGAACACGTCCCCGACGGCCCGAGCAAGCTCACCCGGCTGCTGAAGGCGTACGCTCTCCTCGTCCACACACACCCGTGCACCTGAACGAGTAGCGTAGACGGTCACGGTGGAGAAGAAGGCCAGCGTGTCGCCGGCCAGGAAGGTGGTGACGGGGTCCAGTGGGGTGTTTTGGATCGTGCGGTTCAGCAGGCGGCCGCACTGCTCGAAGAGGCTGGCTCGGTCAGGAGCAGCAGCGGCCGCGGCGGCGTTGTCGACTCGCTGGTCGCTCGTGATCTCCCAGTCGCCCTCGAGATCGTCCGGGGAGAGCAGGACGCTGGTCACGATCGTCTCGGCATCGGCAAGGGTGAAGGCGCGGCCCTCGGGTTCGCTGGGCGGAGCTGTGGTTGGCGCGTCCGCCAATGACTCGGTCGCCTCTTCGCCGCCGCAGGCGACCGTAATCAGGCCCAGCGCAGCGACAAGCAGCAAGAGCGCAGCGGGCACCATTCGTGAGATGTGGCCGCGCCGTACGGACGTCGGACTCTCGTTAGACAAATGAACCTCCCACGCCGAACGCCGTCTTCGCCGCGTGAACGGTGTCGAGGCCGAAGCCGAAGCTGACAAACCTCGCTCCGCTCCGATCGTCGTTCACGGCGCCCCGATGATAGCGAATACCTGGTGTTTGGGGAAGGCACGGTCGAGGAGGTGAATCTGAGTGGAGCGTTGGTAGGCCAGTGCATACGGCGAGGCCTGAGGTTCGCTGGAGCGGGAGACGAGAGTCGAACTCGCGACCCTCTGCTTGGGAAGCTTGTGCCGGGCCCTTCGAATCTACCCGAAGCTCCAGATGCCCAAATTGGCCCGCCTTGGCCCTAAGCCTCCAGAGGCTGAGGCCCTCTGCTTACAGATGGTTCGCAACCACCATTTCCGTGGGCAACTTGGTCCCACCATGACTCAGCGGCAAGCGATCGAACGCGATGGTAGCACGAATTGTGGCAGCGTCCAAGAACTAACCATCGTGCCACCTAAGCTCCCAAAGCTTAAATGGGTCTTCGAAGCCGCGCAGCTCCGTCTCGCCGAGGTCGGAGAACAAGAACTGCTTCCCGGCGGCGTCCAGTGCGTTCACAACGTTGTCATCCAAGATGTCGCCTTGTTCGTAGCAGGGGAGCGTGGTGACTACTCAGCCACGTGCTCGGCAGCGGCGAACATCTCGCGTCCAAGGGGCTGCAAGTCGATCTTGGTACACAGCAGT
>JADFPV010000014.1 GCA_022562155.1 Chloroflexota bacterium | reverse complement strand
CTGTCGCCGAGCTAGGAATGCGTGTCCTGTCGGGCGAAGCAGACGGACCGACCCGCATTCAGATGGATGAGGCAGCAACGACCTATGAAGCTACTATGCTTCGTGTTCAACAGTTGCACGAGCACGGTGCGATTCATGCGCCCGAGGCGGCAGCGGAGTTTTACACGGCACAGCATCTGGTCTATGGCGATCACCTCGCATGGGCGAGGGCGCAACAGGTCCTGTATCAGTCTCAGGCTGCTCCAGCTGCAGTAGAGACGCTCGCGGATGCGGACGAGCGCCTTCACGCTGACAAACGTCAAGCAGACAAGCTCAGAGCAAAGCTAGTGGGCTACATGGGGATGTCACGTCACGAATTGACCGAAATGATGCGTGAAGCGGGGGCATTCGACGTGTGACACTACGGATGCTAGATCGACCTCATCTGAACCGCCTTCCGGAAATCCTCTGCTCAGTAAGCAGATGGTCATGGATTCTGGTAGGAGAGAAGGCCGCCGAAGTGGCGGCCACTACCATTAGATGTTGGGGTTGGAGCGGGAGACGAGAGTCGAACTCGCGACCCTCTGCTTGGGAAGCAGATGCTCTACCACTGAGCTACTCGCAGCCGATCCATTGTCGTCTCGGTCGAGGTCGAACCTGTCGGGCCTACGACAGTCACCCGGCCCGTGTAGTTAGGCTCGCGTCCGATGGCCGCGTAGTGTCACGCGACCTGCGATTGACAGCCAATCTGACAGCCAGACCAGCGGCGGACAGCGGTAGATAACGGCGCGTAGCGGCTGCGAGCTTAGCAGTTTCGTACCTGTGGCGGCGTATAATGGCGGGTAACGGCGAGACGGGCTCGGACTTAAAATCCGCCGTCCCGCAAGGGACTTGTGGGTTCAAATCCCACCCCCGGCACCAAATTAGATACGAATGCAAACGGATTGCAAACATGCGCCTAGCCGAACACAGGCGCGGCCACCTGCTCTGCCGCTTCCTCCTGAAATGCCGGTGTAGCGTGGGAGTAGGTATCGAGCGTGTTGGCGATGGTAGAGTGCCCGGCTGCTATAGTACCCCTTCCGGTTACGATAGCAGCCTTGGAGCTGGATGTTTGATGACCGACCTTGACCTGGCTGAGAAGTTCGATGCTGCACGCAAGGACCGCCAATTGGCGGTCCTTGAAGGCTTTCATCCACTGAAGCACGGACTTCGGTTCCATGCTGACATTCTCGATGTGGTCACCGATGATGTGGAAGAACTCCTGGCTCTGTCTCGCCGTTTGGCGCCTGACCTCACGGGCGCCATAGAAACGTCCATTACAGTCGTCTCGCAAGATCTCTTTCGTCGGCTCTCCCGGGACTCGCGCAAGACAGAGGTTCTAGCCATAGCACACCGACGCATCGTGTCAGCCGATGTCGTTTTGAAGAAACGTCGCAATGCGCCATTGGTCCTGCTAGAAGAGCCCTCACACCTTGGAAATGTTGGCGCGGCAATCCGTGTGGCTGCGAGCGCGGGCGCTTCCGCAGTTGTCACGACCGGGACGCATGATCCCTGGCACGCGGAGGCGATAAGAGGCTCCGCGGGCCTGCACTACGCTGTGCCTGTAGCCCATTCGAGTTCCCTAGGCGCGTACCGAGGTCCGCTGGTTGCATTCCACCCCGGGGGGGACCCGCTTCGTTTTGGTAGTGTTCCTCAAGATGCGATTCTAGCCTTCGGTTCGGAACGTCGGGGCCTCAGTGACGAGCTACTTGAGAAGGCAGACCACTGCATTGGCATCCCGATGGAGCCCAACGTCTCGAGCATGAACCTCGCCAGCGCCGTGGCGGTGGCCTTGTATGCATGGCGGCTCGTTCGGTGAGTGAGCCTCTTTAAGCTAAGGTGCCAGAAAATATCGTATATCGTATATGGTGGTCTGTTAGGACGCGGCCTCGCTTTACGTTCTTCTTCTGCCCATGCAGGAGAGCACCTTGCGGAGGAGATCAGTCCACTTGGAGATCGTGCTCCGCGTCTCGGTAGCATCAGACAGGAGAATTCCGTGGATCTGCTCATCCAACCGCGTAGTCTCCCGCGAACTGCTGTAGGCGCCACGATTCATCATGCCGAACGCGGCGTTCCAGGGGTACCAAATGGGGGCCTACAGCGCAGACGCGAGACCACGTGCTTCTAGCAGGTCTTTTAGGGTGTTGACATTGATGAATGATGAATGTTCGAAGTCGAGGCAGTTGAGATCTTCGCCGGCCAACTCACACCGCAGAAGGCGGCTGAGCACGTCCCGAATCCCACGTTCGCCACGGTTCAGGGCTTCTTCAACAACGGGTAAGCAGCTCTTTCGATAGAGCCCTGGCATAGGCTGTAGTCGCTCCGGCGTCCGCGCGACGACGGCGTCCGCCGTACAATCGCTGTGAGCCATGATGCCGTGCAGCAGGTTCACTCGCACGAACGGCTGGTCACAGGAGATCACGAGCACCCACTCGCTCGGCATCCACTTGAGTAATGCATGGGAGGCCGCCCAACGGCCCAGCGCCTTCGAATTCGTCTCGAACGAAGCTCACGTCTTCGAGCCCAGTTGGTATCTCTTGGTCGCTGCGAAGCGCCAGGGCGACATTGAGTCCCGCCGACCTCAGTGCGTCAACCGGGTAGCTGATCAGCGGTCGGCCGTCGAGTTCTATCGTCGCCTTGTCCCCGCCGATGCGAAGGCCATGGCCGCCGGCGAGTACTGCTCCGATGTTCCAGACGATGACTGGCTTCTTGTCGGCAGAATAGTGAAGCCAGGTGAGCCGGCCCGCGACTGGACTGCCGGCCGTAACGGAGCGCGTCTTCCGGCCGTACGGTCCCGTTTAGCAGTCTGCTAATACCAAGCATCGCGTTTCCACATCGATTGTGCCCTCAACCGCAGACTCTTAAGCAATGTCTGCCTGTTTAGGGTAGACTTCGCTCCCGGTCTCCCGTAAGGGCCAAACGGCCCGCCCGCACGCGCAGCCGGGTGGCGAGTTAGCGCTTGTACTTAGACCTTGTCAACGAGACTCTTGAGCAACGCCCGCGTACGTTCCATTGACGCATCAGGATCGCTGTCCGTCGGGAAGAGCGCAGCGATAAAGTCCGTGGCTCCAGCGGCAGCGATCTCGCGTATTAGTCCCTCGACCTCCGCCTCGTTGCCGACGATGGCGACGTCAGCGGGACCCTTCGCGCCCTCGATATCCAGCATCCGCCGGTAGTTCGGGAGCGCGCCGTACATCTGGAAGGTCTGTGCGGCTTGCTCGCGCGCCGCTGAAGCCTCGTCCGTAACCGCGACGGGTAATGCGACGCCAACGCGTGGCGCAGGGCGTCCGGCCTCCTCCGCGGCCGCGCTGATACGCGGGACGATATGCGTCTCGATCGTCTTGGGCCCCGTCATCCACGTCACGGTGCCGTCCGCCAGTTCGCCGGCGATGCGGAGCATCATCGGCGCCAGGCTGGCGACGAGAATGGGGAACGGCTGCGCGCCCGGAACCTGCAGTCCTCCGGTCACGCGGAACACGTCGCCGCTGAATGCCACGTTTCCTTCCTCTACCAACGGACGCAAGACCGATAGGTATTCTCGCATGTGCCGAGCGGGCTTCTTGTAGGAGAGTCCCCACATCCCTTCAATGACGGGCTGGTGGGAGAGCCCGATGCCGAGGGTCAGCCGTCCGCCGGCGGCTGCCTGTACTGTCAGCGCCTGTTGCGCGAGCACGAACGGATGGCGTGGGTACGTGGGCACGACGCCGGTCCCCATTTCGATGCGGCTGGTCCGCGGCCCGGCCAGTGCGATCACGGTCAACGCGTCGGCGCCGAAGATCTGGGCGATCCAGATGCTGTCGAAGCCGTCTTCTTCGGCGTCCACCACCCGCTGGACGTGCTCGTCCACACTTCGGATCTGCGCTTCGATGGTCGCTACGCCGCCATAGTTAAGTCCAATTCGCATGCTCTTCCTCCATTCGATGCCGGTCGACTTAGGCGCGCTCGCGACGAGCGCGCCGTCATCCTATCAGATTGGTTGGGGCCATTCCGTTCTGCCTGCCAAGTTCAGCGGGCGCTAGAATAGGCGCCAGATCAAGAGGTGTTCGGGTGAATATCGCCCCGGCATAGAACCTGCGCTGCTTTGTCAGCGCTGCTCTCCAGTGCCGACCGGCATGCCGGCGAGCTGGCATCAGCCCACAATGTTGCCTACGGCCCGTAGTGAACTGGCCATCCGGTCCTCTACGCATCGGCCACGCCTATGGCAGAGTGGGGGAGATGGTGAAATTCCGCACAGAGAGGAGCGCCATGGCCTCTGCCAGCGAGACGGGACGGGCCACGAAGGAATTCGAGCTTGATGACCCCTTGGAGTTGGTTGGAGTTGGGCTGGAGGAGCCGCCCGACGACGCGGCGTTGAACGAGATGGGATGCTCGATCGTCGAGGAGTATATGCGGATGGGGTGGACGGGCGAGAACATCCTGCGCCTCTTTCGTAACCCCGCATTTCACATGACACACAACATCCTGCGGCTCAAGGGCGAGGCGTATGTGCAAGGCCTCGCCGCGTCCGTGGATCAGATGCGCAGCGAACTTCAGCGGTCGGGAGATGGATCATGAAGCAACTAAGTCGTCGTACATTCCTGAAGCTAGCTGGCGGCGCAACTGCGGCGGGCTTCGCCATGGGCAGCCCTGCCGTTCTCGCGCTGCGCCGCTTCCAGCCGGTTGCCATCGGCAACCGGCTGGAAGACTATCCGAGCCGCGATTGGGAGATCGTCTATCGCGACCAGTACGGCTACGACGACAGCTTTACGTTCGTCTGCTCTCCCAACAATACACACGCGTGCCGGCTGCGCGCGTTCACGCGCAACGGCATCGTGACGTGGATTGAGCAGAACTTCGATAGCGGCAACATCACAGATATTGAGGGGAACAAGGTGACTGCTCACTGGAACCCGCGAGGCTGTGAGAAGGGGCTCTCCATGGACCAGAGGGTCTACGGAACGTATCGTCTGCAGCACCCGATGATCCGCCAGGGTTGGAAGCAGTGGGCGGACGACGGCTTCCCGGAGCTGACGCCGGAGAACCGCGACAAGTATCTGTTCACCGACCGGGGTCACGATACGTTCGCTCGCGTTTCATGGAGTAACTGAACCTCCACCATCGCTCGGAGCTGGTGCGCTACGCGCTCAAGACAGGACTATTGACTCCCGTCGAGTGAGACGTCACGGTCTTGTGAGGCGGCGGCCGTTGGTGGACTGACAGAGTGGTGGACCTGCTGCCTCCAAAGCAAAGGGTCTAGGGGGTCTGATATCATTGGCTTCGCTGATGAACCGCCCCAACTTCATCATCTTCAGGCCGGGTCAAGCCCACGCGTTCAGAGGAACATAGCGACATGCTGCGGATGAGACAGATCTGTCTAGTCGCCAGCGACCTGGATGCGGTGCAGGCCGACCTCTCTGCCATCTTCGGGCTGGAGGTCTGCTTCCGCGACCCGGAGATCGGACGGCTCGGGCTTCACAACTTCCTGATGCCCGTCGGCAACAACTTCCTGGAGGTGGTCGCCCCTATGCGTGACGGCACTACAGCGGAGCGCTACATCGATCGGCGAGGCGGGGATGGCGGCTACATGGTCATCACACAGTGTGACGACATCATGGCCGCGCGAGAGCGGGTGGCCAGGCTTAACGTGCGCCTAGTGGCGGACATGGGCCAGGGCGAAGACCAGGGCATCCAGCTGCATCCCAAGGACGTGCCCGGTGCCATTGTCGAGCTGCGGCAGAACCACGGCGCGGATCTTGCCGACCCTCCATGGGACCCCGCCGGGCCCGATTGGGCTCCTGCCCGACGAATGGACGTCGTCCGGGCGATGGTCGCGGCCGAGATCCAGACCGACGATCCGCCTGCGCTCGCTGCCAGATGGGGCGAGGTGTTTGATCGCCAGGTGAAGACAAGCGCCGCCCACCCGGAGATCGCGCTCGACGATGCGACAATCCGCTTCGTACCGGCAACCGATGGACGCCCTGAAGGCCTCGGCGGCCTTGACCTGCAGACCGTCGACCGCCGGCGGGTGCTGGAGGCGGCCGAGGCGCGCGGGTGCCGGGTCAGCGACGACCTTGTGATGGTCTGCGGTGTGCGCTTCCGGCTCCTCTGACGTGCTCTTCGAACTCACAACCCTCTGCTTTGGGAAGCATTTGGTAGCCGGCCACGATTAGGGCCGTAATTGCTCAACCACAAGCTCCACGTCAGTCGAGCAGCCGGACGACCCCGGCGGACCCGTCGACCTCGACCATCTGGCCGTCCTCGAAGCGCGTGAGCACGTGCTCGATGCCCGCGACGCAGGGCTTGCCGTACTCACGGGCCACCACGCCGCCGTGTTGCATCATCCCGCCGATCTGCAGAATGATGGCCGATGCGTTGATGAAGAGCGGCGTCCAACCCGGGTCGGTAGTGTACGCCACCAGCACATCGCCGGGCTCGACGTCCTTATCGTAGGCGTTGTCCAGCACCTTAATGGGCCCGCGGGCGACGCCCGGAGAAATCCCCATGCCGGAGAGCGCGCCCTCCTCATTCGTTGGCGTGGGCCGGAGGATCCTCCCGCGAGAGTCGATCAAATGGGGGAACTCCTTCACCTGTTGGGAGAGCTTGTCAAAGTAGCGGCGTCGTTCCAGTGCCAGCTTCCGAACGTCAAGCTTGGCGTCGCGCTCCGCGGCTTCGAGTTCGTCGAAGGTGAGGTGGAAAACGTCATCCCGTGAATCCAAGCGGCCCGCTTCGGCAAGGCGGCTGCCGCGGGCGAGCGCGCTGCGCCGCATCGCGTACGTGGCAAGCACCCAGTGGTATTTCGCCGTGTCGCGTTCGCCGGCGAAGGCTTCGGTCCAACGGTGGGCGAAGCGCAGGAGTCTACGACTGAACCACCCCAGTCGCCGGTTGAGTATGGCGAACGCCTCCCGCCGGCCGGCCACATTACGTTCGTGTGCAAGCTTCGGATCGTTCTCGGACGCGGCTTTCGCCATGAACGAGAGCTGTCGGAGCAGCAGGAGGGGGTCCTCCCCGTAGCGGGGGCTCGCCAGCTCCATCTCGTTTGGCCCGCGTGCGCCGAAGCGCCGGATAAACGCATCCCAAGCTTCCAGGAACGCGGCGGGCAGCTCGCGAGTCTCGATTCGCTTTGCGAGGCGCGCCAAGTCGTCGAATTCGCTGAGGTCAAGCAGGCGGCTCGTCGCGAACATCTCGACCCCCATCTCGACAACCAGCTCGCCCTCGAAACCCCGGCCCATTCGGTCGAGTAGTTCTTGGGTCTGCGGGTCGGCGCCCTTAGCCAATCTCTCGAGGATGCGGATTGCCGCCAGCCAGGCGAAAATCGGTGGCAGGTCGACGTTCATTATTAGGTCCATCGATTGCCCCTGAAGGTCGTGCAATTCGGCGATCGAAGTGCTGGCGCCTGCGGAACGTGCCTCGCTCTCGAAGCGCAGGCCCGCTTGGCGGAAACCCTTCAGGTGTCGCGCTGGGGAGAGGAGCGCTGCCGCGGTGTTCCACCACAGTCGCCTGCTGCCCAATAGCGTCCCGAAGATCGCGCGCGTGATCCTGGTCCATGCCAGCCAGCCCGGTTTTTCTTTCGGCCGGTAGCTGTCGCGGTCCAGGTTCAGGAGCGTCCTGTGCATGAGGACGTCCATGATCTCGTACTGGCCCGCAAGCCTCTGCGAGCTGAAGAACCAAAGCAGGTCCGAGTAGGCCACATACATGCGTGCCCCGCGAAAGATGATGAAGTCCTGGTGGGGCCGTTCCTTAGGGTCATGCGGGATCCTGTACTGCCGTGCCATGCGCTCTACCATGTTCTTGGTCGAATCAAGGGTGAGCTTGGTAAGGGGCTCGTTGCTCGTGATGCTGTCCGACAAGTTCCCGTCCATGTAGAGCCGGCGCGGAGCGCCCGGCTCCGTCTGCATGTCGGTCGAGAGTGGGAAGTAAGTCGTGATCGGGCGAGCCTGCAGTAGGTGCAGCTCGCCTCCGGCGTAGGTCCACTCGATGTCTACGGGGTGCCCGTAAACCTCCTCGAGTCGACCGAGGGCATCGGTGAGCTCAAGGACTTGATCGTCGCTGAGCGAAGTCTGCTCGCCCCGTGTCTCTTCGCGCACCTCGGCTCCGCCCTCAGACTGGATCCAGCGAGAGACGCTCTTACTGCCGAGGTGGCGCTCCAGGATGTTGCGGCCGGGCTTGTCGACGATGAAATGATCGGGTGTGACCTCACCGGAGACGACCGTCTCGCCGAGGCCGAAGTTCGCGTCGATCACGGCCTCGTCGTAGTCATTCGTCACTGGGTTGAGCGAGAAGCCGACTCCGGATACGTCGCTCTCCACCTGCAGCTGCACCAGCACGGCGATGCGGGGACGGTGAACATCGAGCCCTTGCTGCGCCTTGTAGAGCACCACGCGCTCATCAAGACACGAGACGAAGCACTCGCGGACGGCGTCCTCGATGCCGTCGACCGTGACGCCCAAGAAGGTGGCGTATCCGCCCGCGAACGATGCGTTCTCTAGGTCCTCGTCTGGAGAAGAGGAGCGCACCGCGCACGTCGCGTCGTCGCCCCACGAGGCCACGAGCGCTCGCATCTCCTCAAGGCCGGCGCACATCTCGTCGGAGAACGAGAGCTGGTTCGCCGCGTTCTTGAGAGCCTCGCAATGAGCCGTCCAAGGCGCCTCGCTGGCCGCTTCGAAGCGCGACCAGGCATCGGTCTGTTTGAGCTCAGCCCACCACGGCGCGAACCAGGACACGGGCAGCACTGCTGCTTCGGGTACGCGGAATCCAGCCCTGGACAGCCGCACGAGAGAGGCCGCTTTGCCCCCGAGCTCAGCGATCGGTGGATCTTCGACCTTAGCGAGCAGAATCGGCGAGGCGTCGAGGCTAGCGGGGGTCGAATCCGAGGTCCGAGGCACTGACATAACTCCTTCTTTCCGGTTGCCAACGCAATTATGGGGGTTACTCTGGGGGAGCGCAAAGCAGTGGGTGTTGGGGTTGGAGCGGGAGACGCGACCCTCTGCTTGGGAAGCAGAAGGCTCGCTTTTAATCGAACCTAACGTGTGCGGCATTGAAGTGACACTAAGTGGGGATCGCGTCACCTAGCTGATGACCATCTGCCTCCGAGGCCGGTGGTCGTGCGAATGCCAATTAGCCCACTGCTAGGGGCAGGGGGCGAGAAGGCCACTGAAGCCGGCGGCTAGTTGAGCCCCCAACGAATCGCGTTGTCAACCAGGCGTTTGAACACGCCTTCGTCCCAAACACCGTGAAAGAGACCTGGGGACAAACCGTCCGGACTGACGCTGCTATCCACTATCCGTTGCCCGTCAGTCGCGGGCGAGTGGCAGTGTCCGAGGGCGATGTAGGCGACCTCGCCCTCGCCGACAGTTTTCGTGTACCCCAGCACTCGCGTCTTGCCGTCAGGCTGCAGAGAGGTGTCCTCGTCGTAGAGGAAGCCGAAGTGTTCGGGAGATGGGTCTTCCGGTAGCTCTGTCGTGAGGAGGACGTTACATTCGCCGATGATCTCTATGAGATAGAGCTCATCGGATACCTCGAAACGCTCGGGTAGACCCGCCGTGATCGGATGTGACGAGTCAGCAACAGTGACCTCGAACCGGCGTATTGGTGGGTGGTTCAGGAAGAATGAGCCGAGCGTCTCATGGTGCGGGAGCTTGACCATCTTCCGACGAATAGAGCCCTCCACGCGCGCGGCTTTGCCGCCACTGGTCCCGTGAAAGCCTAGCCAGCGGCCGCCGTTCTCCAGCCATTCGGTCAACACGCCGTGCTGCTCGTCATCGGGGTAGGGTCCGGCGGTGTAGGTAATCAAAAGCTGTGCGTCGTGCAGCCACTTCTTGAGATCGCTAAAGTCGCTCGACACAGTGGTTGCTAATTCGCTTCGCTCACCGAGCCGCGACAACAGCTCGCGACGTGCGAAGTCCATATCGTGACTAGCGCTGGAGCCGGGTGGAAACCCTCCAACGATCAGATGCACGCGCTCCATAAGAACCTCCCACTCTCAGACGCAGAACTGAGTCTAGCATAGGCCAAGTGTTCGAACGCGGTCGTGGGCCCGCTGCTCAGGAAGGAGGTACTCGACGACTGTGTTCGACATCGCTATCCCGTTGGCCGCCCTAGGGGCAACTCATCGGTCTATCGTCGGCTGGACCTTTGGTCAATTGGCGCTTCCTCCGCTGGCCTCACAAACACGCTAGGCCATCCTCTCTTATGAGTCCGGCAATGAACTGCAGGATCAGCGTTGCGTCCACGCTGGTGACGTCGCCGCTGCTGTTGACGTCGGCGCTCGACTCGTCCGCGAGCGATTCGAGCAAGCCCGCGTTGCGCTGCAAGATCAGCGTCGCGTCGATCGCGTTCACCACGCCGTCCTCGTTCGGGTCGCCGCAGAGCTTATGCGCCTCAGGCGACGGCGTCGGCGGCACGGGGGTTTCGGTCGGAGGCGCCCCGGGCGTGTCGGCCGGGACCGGCGTAGTAACACAGTCGCCGGAGGTGCCCGGTGAGGGCAGGCTTGCACTGAACTCCGAGGTGTTCTTCTGCGCGTCGGTCGCCGTCGTGGTCAGCAGCCCTTCAGCGAGGCCGCACGGCAGCAGAATGCTGAAGTTGCCTTCCTTATCTGCGTTGCCAGAGACGAGGTACTCGGCGCCCTCTCCGTGCGTTAAGTCCTCTGCGGCGGCGACGTCGCCCGACCAGAAGACCTCGACGGCGCAAAGCGAGCAGGCCGTTCCGACCAGTTTGTCGCCGGCCTGTTCGTGCAGTTCGGGGAACGAGAGGCAGTCGTTCGGGCTGATAGCCGAGGCCGGGAACGGCACGCAGCCCACCACGCCCTCGACTTCCAGTGCGACGACGCCTGCGCAGTTGGGGGCGCCGTCCGCATCCCAGCCGACGAGGTCGATGCCCAGGCCGGCGTTGTCGTAGATGGCGTTCCGCAAGATGCGGTTGCCGTTTGCTGGGAGTTTGTCGCCGGTGTTGAACCAGGCTGCGGCGCCTAGACACCAATCGATCTCGATGCCGTTGCCGCCCGCGTCCGTGCCGTTTTGGAAGATCTGGTTGCCCGGCCCAATGTTGAGCGCCCACCCACTTTCGATGTCGATACCGTCATCGCCGTTGCCCTCTATGACGTTGTTCGAGATGACGCTCTTGATCCCTGCATCCTCGTCTACGAATGCGCCGCCTACGATTTTGATGCCGTCCTCGGCGCTGTGAGAGAAGCGATTGTCCGTCATTGTCAGCTCTACGGGCGTCCCAGGGTGGAACTCCAGCCGTACGCCAGTGCCGTCGTCCCCGGTCACCTCGCCGTTGCCGCTGACGCTCATGGTCGCGAGGTTGCCGTCGCCGCAACAGATGGAGGTGTCGACTTCAACGCCATCGACTTGGCCCTTGATGCGCGCGTTGTCGTTAACCTCGAGCGTCGCGCTGCTGCCGCCCTCCTCGCAGCAGATCGCGATGCCGATATCGACGCCCTGTCCGCCGGGAAAGTTGATGCCGCGAGACTGCACATCGTCGCGAAAATCCACATCGCCATTGCCGTTGACCGAGACTACGATACTTAAGTTGCGGGAGGTCCCGCCGTCCGGACGTTGGACGCCGCCCGGTGCGCAGGCGTCGGCCAGCAGGCTCACGTCAACGCCGTCGAGGTCCCCGCCGCTGAGATGGACGTTCTCGTCAATGTGAAGGATGATCTCGCTGTCTACGCCGCATCCCAGGAAGGAGAAGTGGACGCCGTTCGCCGTTCCACTGAGCAGTTCGTTCTGATTGATGTTTGCCAGGATTGTGCCGTTCAGTGCGCCTGTGTAGCTGACCTCGATGCCAGCCCAGCGCTGAACTACATGATGAGCAACCTCACGAATCCCGCTTCCCTCAAAGCAGCAATGCGGGTCGCCTTTGGAGTCATAAACGTCATCGCCTTGTTCATCCCCGCCTGCCGCAGGGGGTCGGCGTTCGCCGCCCCGGAGGCGGTTGCCGCGGATGGTGAGTGTGCTGTCACGGAGTTCGCAATCGAGCGCTCCTAGGCACGGATCGACGGTCAGTTGGACGCCGGCCTTATCGTTCGACGAGATGTCGGTGTTCGACAGGGCGAGGCGCTCCAGGTTTGATCCCACGATGAGTATGCCCTGCTCGCAGACGTTCTCGATGAAGACGGCGGAGATCTCGATCGTGCCGAGAGCAGGTAAGCCGGAGAAGCCACTCGGGCCGACCACGATGCCGCCGCCAGCCAAGGTGCTCGCGGTCAGGCAACTCAGGTCTCGAATCCAGAAGCTCTCGCTGCCGATCAGTGTGAAATCGAGGCCGTCCTCCTGAGGGGTAACGGCGATGCCAACAGCCGCCGGTGTGAGGCAACCGGCGTTTTTGGTGCCTCCGTCTAGGACGACGGCGCTGCCCGTCGCGTCGATCGTCACGTCGCGCGTGATCGACGGCAGTTCGCCTGCGGAGCCGTCGGCGCAGAGTTCGATCACGCCAGGCTGCTCTTCGGCAAAGACCGGCGGGTGGAAGTTGATGACGGTGGCGTGGCCCGCGTTCACCTCGAGGATCGCCTCGCGCAGTGTGCAGTTGCCCGCCGGCTCGTCGTTAGGCGGACCCGCGCAGGCGCCGTCGTCGATGTTGGCGGTGCTGTTTACCGTCACTGTCGAATCGCCGCCGGCCGCCGCTCCGTGGACCGCGAGCGCCGCAAGCATGCCGAGCAGGCCCAGCAGGATCGCCGCTCCGAAAAAGAGCTTCGTGATCGCTGGGCGCGAGCTAGTGCCGATGTTTGGGCTAATGTGGCGTCTCCCTCAATCCGGGGTGCAGGCAGTCTAGCAGACTCGAGAGACGCACCCGCCGGAAGGGCGACCGCTATCGCTATACGTGTGAGTCGGAGTGGGGACGAGAGTCGCCCAGACGGGCCCGCCGTGGAGGGAACTCGGGACCCTTTCGGCTCCGCTCCCTCCTGCGGCGGGCAGGCCTCTGCTTGGGAAGAACAGGTGGCGGCACGGCGGTAGCAGTACGCCACCAAGTGGGGCTCTCAAGGTGTTCGGCAATTGGTACGGTGGCATCGCAGCCACGAAGGCGGAGCCACCGTCTATAATAAGCCCACGCCAGGACTGAAGCGCATTCAAAAATCGAACCAGAAGGAGGCATCAATGAGCGAGAATGGATCAGAGGCTGACCTCAACAATCTGGAGATGTCGGAGGAGGCCCGCCCGCTGCTCGAAGCGGTGAAGAAACACATCGCCGAGAACGTGGCGCCGATCGTAGAAGAGTTCTACAGCCTGGGTGAAGGCCGCGAAGACCGCTGGAGCTGGGCGCCCGGCCAGCTGGAGCTGCTCCAGGGGGCCAAGGACAAGGCTAAGGCTTCGGGGCTATGGAACTTCTTTCTGCCGGATGCAGAGACCGGCGAAGGGCTGAAGAACCTGGACTATGCGTACATCGCCGCCGAGTTGGGCAAGACTCCGCTGGCGTCCGAGTCCTTGAACTGCTCCGCACCGGATACCGGCAACATGGAGGTGCTGGAGCGCGTCGGAACACCAGAGCAGAAGGAAGAGTGGCTGAAGCCGCTCTTGAACGGTGAGATCCGGTCCTGCTTTGCCATGACGGAGCCCAACCTTGCCTCATCTGATGCCAAGAACATCGACACCAGAGCCGTGCTTGATGGCGACGAGTGGGTCATCAACGGCGAGAAATACTACATTTCGGGCGCGGGCGATCCGCGCTGCAAGATCATGATCTGCATGGTCAAGACAAGCCCCGATGCGCCGCGCGATCAGCAGCAGTCGCAGATTCTTGTGCCCATGGACACGCCTGGCGTCAACATCCTAGGACCGATGACGGTGTTCGGCAAGGATGACGCGCCCCACGGCCACATGCACATCAAGCTGGACAACGTACGGGTACCGAGGACGAACATGCTGCTCGGCGAAGGGCGCGGCTTCGAGATCTCGCAGATCCGGCTCGGCCCCGGACGCATTCATCACTGCATGCGGTCTATTGGCCAGGCTGAGCGAGCGCTGGACCTCCTCATGAAGCGGGCCACGTCCCGGGAGGCGTTTGGCAAGCCGATCATTCAGCTCGGCAAGAATATCGAACTGGTCTCGCGTATTCGCATCGACATCGAGGCGATGCGGCTGATGGTGCTCAAGGCTGCGAAAGCCATGGACGTGCTCGGTAACCGTGAAGCCCGAGTCTGGGTGCACATGGTGAAGGCCATGGTGCCCGAGCGCGTGTGCCAGATTATCGATCAGGCCATCCAGATACACGGAGCCACCGGCGTTTCGCAATGGACGCCGCTCGCCGACATGTACACTAGCCAGCGAACGCTCAGAATCGCGGACGGGCCGGATGAAGTGCACCACCTGGTCGTAGGCCGTGCGGAGCTTCGCAAGTACCAGGAGGCCTAAGCCCTCCGCGAGGAGGCCATCATGGTTTCGACCGAGTTATTCGACCTGACCGGCAAGGTTGCGCTCCTCACGGGTGCCTCCAAAGGCATGGGCAAGGCCATGGCCGAAGGGCTCGCCGAGCACGGTGCGCGGGTGATGCTGTCGAGCCGAAAGCTCGATCAATGCAACGCGGCGGCCGGCGAGATCAACACCAAGTGCGGCGAAGAACGCGTCTTCGGCCACGCCTGCAACGCGGGTTACAAGGACCAGCTATCGGCGCTGGTGGACGCGACGCATGAGCGGCTGGGAACGATCGACATTTTGGTAGGCAATGCGGGCGTGAACCCGTTCTTCGGGCCCATGTCCGAGATCTCCGATGAGGCGTATGACAAGATCATGTCCACGAACGTCAAGGCCAATCACTGGCTGGTGCAGATGGTGGCGCCGGACATGATCGAGCGCGGCAGCGGCTCCATCATGATCACCTCCAGCACCGGGGCCTTCGCGCCTTCGCCCGTGCTCGGCACCTACAACATCTCGAAGCTGGCCGTGATTGCGCTGGTGAGGAACCTGGCAGGAGAACTCGGGCCGCGCGGAGTGCGCGTCAACGCCATCTGCCCGGGCCTGATCAAGACCGCCTTCTCGCAGGCGCTCTGGGACAATCCGCAGGCAGAGCAGCGCGTCAACCAGCAGATACCGCTGCGGCGTCTCGGTGAAGCCGAAGACCTTAAAGGGCTCGCCGTGTTCCTGGCCTCTGACGCGAGCTCATACATCACAGGGCAGGCGCTTACCGTTTGCGGTGGATCGAATATGTGGAGCTAGCCGGAATGGCCGACGCGAACAGCATGACGCGAAGCGAAGCCATCGCTGCGCTCACCAAGTCCGGCGAGCGCTATGAATTGCAGGAGTTCGAGATCAACGGCGTGCCGGTGCGTGTGTTCAAGAATGCGCCGACATCGCTTCGTGCGCTCTATGAGGAGACACGCAGTGACGAGCCGTTCATCGTGTATGACGACGAGCGCTTGACGTTCGCCGACGCCTATCGCGATTCTGCCCGCATTGCCAACGTCTTGGTGCACCAGTACGGCGTCGCAAAAGGCGACCGTGTCGCGATCTCCATGCGTAACTACCCTGAATGGATCCTGGCGTTCGCGGCAGCGACCTCCGTAGGCGCCATCGCGGTGGCGATGAATTCCATGTGGCAGCCCGAGGAGATGGAATATGGGCTAGCGGACTGCGGCGCGAAGCTGCTGTTCGCCGATCAAGAGCGGCTGGATATGCTTCCTCAATTCGAGAAGTCCCTTGGCGTTCGAGCGATCGCCGTGCGGCCTACGAAGGCCAATGATGGCGCGGCAGACCTGACGCAGCTTCTGGACGATGTTGGCGACGTCGACATGCCACCTGCTGACCTTACGCCGGAAGATGACGCCATGATCGTCTATACGTCGGGATCCACCGGCCAACCGAAAGGCGTGGTGTCGTCGCATCGCAATGTCCTGAGCGCGCTTCTTTCTTGGGAGCTGGACGCCCGCGCCGGCATGTTGATGACCGGCGTGACGCCGGTAGCACCACGCGAACGGCCGGCCACGCTGCTGGCTGTTCCGCTGTTTCACGCCACGGGCTCCCATGCGGTCTATCTGTCGTCTTATCGAGCGCAACGCAAGACCGTCTTGATGTACAAATGGGACCCGGAACAGGCCGCGGAGCTGGTCGAGCGAGAACAGATTACGTCCTTCATCGCGCCGGCCGCCATGACCGGCGACCTGATTCGGGAAGCGAAACGCACCAAACGCGATCTCAGCACCCTGCTAGCGGTGGGCGGCGGGGGTGCGCACCGCGAACCGGAACAGGTGAAGGAGATCGATGCGTCCTTCAAGAAGGCGCTGCCCAACACCGGCTGGGGCATGACGGAGACCAATGCCATCGGCACCGGCATTGGCGGCAGGGACTACCTAGAGCGGCCGGGCAGCTCTGGCCGAGTTTCGGCCGTGCTCGAACTCAGAGTGGTCGACGAGAACGGGACCGAACTGCCGCCCGGCGAACGGGGAGAGCTGTTGGTGCGCGGCACGTCGATGTTCCGCGGATACTGGGATCGGCCAGAAATCAATTCCGAGCTGTTCGACGATGGCTGGTTCCGCACCGGGGACGTCGCCTACCTGGACGACGAGGGTTATCTCTTCATCGTCGACCGCATCAAGGACCTGATCATTCGCGGTGGGGAGAACATCGGCTGCGGACAAGTGGAGGCCGCGTTGCTCCTGCATCCCGACGTGCACGAGGCTGCCGTGTATGCCGTGCCGGACGACCGTCTCGGCGAGGAGGTAGGCGCCACGGTCTACGGCAGCGAGACGCTGGATACGGAAGCGCTGCGCAAGAGCCTGCATGAGCATCTTGCTCGGTTTGCGGTGCCTCGCTATTTCCGTTTATCGGCGGAGCCGTTGCCGCGAACGGCCTCTGGAAAGATTTTCAAACGTCAGCTCCGCGAGGAAGCGATCGCCGCGATGGCGGCGGACGCTGAACAAGTATCTGTATGACGACAACAGACAGCCTGCCGGGTTACGGTACGCAAGCCGTTGAGGCCTGGATCGAACACAATGTGGCCGGGCTGCAGCCGCCGCTGACGTGGACGTGGATCGAGGGCGGACATTCGAACCTGACGTACAAGCTGGAAGATGGGCGTGGCAATATCGCCATCATCCGCCGTCCCCCACTTGGGAAGCTGCTGCCTAAGGCGCATGACATGGCACGCGAGTGGGCGCTGATCTCGGCACTCGGGCCGACGGCGGTGCCCGTTCCGGAGGCGTTAGGCTTCTGTGAGGATGTTGAGGTGACGGGCGCCCACTTCTACGTGATGGAGTTCGTGGAAGGCCACGTCCTCTATGGCGCGAACGACACAGAGAGATGGCTGCCCGAAGCAAGCCGCATGAAATTTGCGAGCAGGTTTATCGAGGTGTTGGCGGAACTGCACGCGCTGGATCCTGATGCCGTCGGCCTCGGTGACTTGGGCAAGAAGGAGAACTACGTCGGACGCCAACTCAAGACCTGGTACCGATCTTGGAACGCCTCAATCGAAGGAGCCGAGTTCGACGACCCTCGGGCCCACACGTTGCAGGAGTACTTTCTCGCCAACATGCCCGAACAGGGGCCGGCGAAAGTCGTCCACGGTGATTACAGCGTCCACAACATCCTGACCACGCCTGAGGGTGGCATCGCGGCGGTCCTCGATTGGGAGATCTCGACGCTGGGCGATCCCCTCGCCGACCTCGCTTATGCGCTCAACCAATGGCCAGATGAAAGCGTCCCTGTCTCTCCTCGCGGCGCGCCGGCGACGTCCGTGCCGGGGTTTCCCACTCGCTTTGAAATGGCGCGGTGGTACGAGGAGCGAACGGGCCGGGACCTGTCGCTATTGGACTACTATGCCGGCTTCAATCGCTGGAAGACGGCCGCGATCACCCATGGCGTGTATGCGAGGTACATGGAAGGACAGAAGAGCACTGAGGGCGTCGACCTGGAGGGCCTGCGAAAGAGCGTTGAGTATGCTCTCACCCTGGCCGAGCAGGCCGTCGCACGGCTGGAGAGCAAGTAGCAGAGTAGAGGAGGCACATCGATGGCAGCAGAAGAGATCGAAACCGGGACGAACGACCTACTCGCCTCACTGGATGAAGGCGTATTGACCCTGACGATGAACAGGCCGGAAGCACGCAACGCGATGTCCGGCGCGATGACGGGCGCACTAGCGGACCAGCTTGCCGCAGCGGAACTGAACGCCGACGTCAGGTGCATTGTGCTCACCGGCGCCGGCAAGGGCTTCTGCTCCGGGGGCGATGTGAAGGCCATGGCCGGCGGTGGCGGCGGCGAGTCGGCGGGACGCACGACCCTGGATGGCGCCATTCACGCCCAGCGTGTCAACCAGCGCGCGACGGCGGGCAAGCTCTTCAAGATGCCCAAACCAACCGTTGCGTCGCTGCCCGGCGCCGCCGCCGGAGCGGGCCTGGGCCTCGCGCTCGCCTGCGACCTGAGGATCATGGCGAGCAACGCGATCCTCACGACGGCATTCGCCCGCGTCGGCTTCTCCGGCGACTACGGTGGAACCTACTTCCTGACGCAACTGGTCGGTTCGGCCAAAGCGCGCGAGCTCTACTTCCTGTCGGAACGCGTCAGCGCGGAAGAAGCGCTGGGTCTGGGCCTGACGAACTGGGTCTGCGAGCCGGAAGAGCTTGCCGACAAGACCCGCGAACTAGCGTCGCGGCTCGCGTCCGGACCGACCATCGCCTATCGATACATGAAGGAGAACCTGAATCGCGCCATGGCCGGCGACGTCGACGACTGTCTTGACCTCGAAGCGACCCATCACATCCACACAGGCAGGACGGAGGACCACCGGGAGGCGGTCAAGGCGTTCGTCGCCAAACAGGATCCGGTGTTCAAGGGTAGATAACGGGGCGCGGGTTCGTTGGTCTACCGGGCAGCCGCTTCCTCGGCGTAGGTAGCGTGTCGAAGGCTCTCTCGCTCATTGGCGAACGAAGGAAGGGTCGTAAGCCTGCTCGGGATTCGCTCTCACGCGCTCGTCGAGCGCATGAGCGTCCTCGCCGATCAGGATGCGCCACTCTTCGTTTCGTACGCCATCCAGGATGATGGTAGCCGCCTGCGCCGCCGTGACCGGAGCGTTGTCACGGAACTCTTCGCCGCGTTTTTTGATCGCCTGCCTGAGCTGGTCGTCGTTGAGGTTCTCGACAGGCATGCCCTGGCGCGCCAATCGCGCTCGCGCCTCCTCAAGCTCCTCGTGCGACATGTCCTCGATGGCCTTGCCGTGAACGAGCCGGCTGTTGATCGCAATTGAGGTGCCGATGTAGCCCGGCAGTACCACCGCCGCCTTAACGTGTGGTGCGTTCACGCGTAGGTCGGTCAGCAGGGCTTCGGTGAAGCCCTTGACCGCGAACTTCGCGGCACTGTACGCCGTGTGCGCTATTCCCGGGCCTAGACATGCCCAGAAGCCGTTCACGCTGCTGGTGTTCACGATGTATCCCTCGGTGCTGGCCACCAGCAGCGGCAGAAACGCGCGGGTGCAGTAGTAGACGCCGGACCAGCAGATACCAAAAGTACGGTCCCACTCTTCGCGGCTGTCGACGAGCATGCTGCCTCCTCCGCCGACGCCCGCGTTGTTGAAGACCAGGTTGACGAAGTCGGTAGCGTGCTCTTGCAGGACGGCATCGCGAAACGCCAGAACCTGCGTCTCGTCGGAAACGTCGCACTGATGGGCGGTGATGCGCGTGTTGGCCGGTGCGATCTCTTCACAGGCGTTCCTCGTCTCCTCCATATTCTGAGGGAGCACGTCGCAGATAGCGACATGGCAGCCCTCCGACGCGAGCTGCCGAGCCAGTTCCCGGCCCATGCCGGTCCCAGCTCCGGTGACGATGGCAAGCTTATCGCGGAAGTCTTTCATGCGAGGGAGTATACATAGCGCGGGCGTACTGGCCAAAGCCGCTTTGCCGTGCGATTCTAGCAAAGATGTTGGCTATAAGGAGGTTGAAGCACTGCTGATAGCTCCGTAAGAGGAGGCCTCCCACTACATGTTGGGTTGGAGCGGGAGACGAGAGTCGAACTCGCGACCGCCGTTTGGGACGCATTGACTTGGGACACGTCAAACCTGGCGATCTTCGCGATCGTTTCGGGGTCCTAACGGGCGGGCCGCGCTGGCCTGGATCAATGATGGCGGGCGTGGATGTCCTACCCACCTCCACAGGGTGCTGGGCCGCCGAAGTGAACGACAACGAAAGGAGTGATGGTAGGTGAGAGTTCGTCGGCTGCTCCACAGAACAGCTCTATCAGCAGCGGAATCTGTGCCCGGACCGCTTCAAAGTCGCCGCGTTCGGCTGCCTGTCTTCGGTCTGTTGCGATGCCGAGAAAGGCGCCGAGGTACTCAACGAGAATGTCATGGTCTGTTACGAATTCTGCTGGGGGGTCAAGCGCCCGAACGTCGTTTTCGATCTGCTCCAGGGCGTCAATTGCGCTCGGCGCGACTGCAGCAAGCACCTCCAACGCCTCCTCGTCGCTTAGGCCCGGCAGTTCACTTCCAAAGAGGGCAGGGGCGACGTCTGTCTCTATTCGGCTCAGTGCAGAATAGACAGCTTCGCCATACGCACCGCTTGAAGAGAAGTCGGGACGTTCGCACAAATGGGGAGCACCAATGAACCTGGCGAGACAGAAGGTCTCCGAGTGTTGAAGCGGGCTTTCGATACTCAGTTCGGTGAGCTGGACGTTCGCGAGGGCAAACGCGACGAGATCAGCGTCCTCCACCGCTTGGCCGACCCGCCTGTCCAGTCGCTGGAACTCACGTAGACTGTCAACAGCGAGTTCGTGCTCGTCAAGGAAACGCTCCGGCGGTTCGAGTGCCTCCATCGCCGCGAGCCCGCTATCGAAGGCCGTGCCCGCTCCGGCTTCTTCCAGCGCCCCGAACAGTGCGCCGCGTGTGGCGAACAATCCGTTCATCACTTCAGCAAAATGTGCGAAGTTCTCGAGCAGGAGCCCTGCGGCATTCTCGACTTCATCTAGGTACGCTTGCTCAGCGGCTGTCGGCGTACCGGCCGGCGTGGCCGTTGGCCCGTCAGTCTCGGGCTCGCTGCTTGAGTCTGAGCCGCACGCCACGAATGCTACGAGCGCGACCAGTAGTGGTGCGAACAGGATAGGTTTTGGCACAGCAGCCTCTCCTTGTGAAGGTGTTGTGATCGATCGTACGGTACCGAAGGGCGGCCGAGGTGTGAGCGAGCTTACTCGAACGTCGCGGCAGGGCAGGTCCGCCGTCGTTGGACGTGCGCCGTTGGAGCGGGAGACGAGAGTCGCCCAGACGGGCCCGCCGTGGCGGGAACTCGCGACTCCTTCGGCTGCGCTCCCTCCTGCGGCGGGCAGGCAGGACAGGCCTCTGCTCGGGAAGCACCGGGCGATAGCCGCTGAAATGGGCCCTAATTGCTAACCCAGTAATTTCAATTTCGTCAGTTTTTCTGCAGGAAGGCTGCATGCTGGCAGGGTTCGGCGAAGCTCCATGTCTATTCACTTCGGTCCTTTCGACGATGGTAGCCGGCGTTCTCGCGTCATTGCTTGCCGCGGAATCGCTGGTTTTCTCTGCTCCGGAAGGACGGCCTGCGGCGGCTCGCCTGGGCCTCACGGGCTTCGGTCCCGGATGCCCTCAACGCGAGCTGGAGATAAAGGACCGCGAGCAAGCTTCCGGGCGCGTATGTTCTCTCCCTCGTTGACCGCCTCAACTGGATACCCTTTACTAGAGGGCGATGACAGTCCGCGAAGGTGCCTTCGACAGCCACGGCGTCAGCATCCACTATCTAGATTGGGGACCTCCGGCAGGTAGGCCGGCGGCCGGCGCCCCGCCTCTCATTCTGATTCACGCGACAGGCTTTCTGGCGGCTCTTTGGAGTCCTATCGCTGAGCAGCTATCGAGTAAGTTCTGCGTGGTGGCGATGGATCAACGCGGCCATGGTGACAGCGCCAAACCCGCTGACGGCTACACGTTCGACCTGCTCGCGGACGACACCCAGCGCCTGATAGAAGAGTTGGGCCTCGAACGTCCGCTCGCCGTCGGGCACTCCTCGGGTGGCACGACAATTGTCGTGCATGCGGAAAAGTACCCGGGCGTGATCCAACGCAGCGTGTTGATTGAGCCGATCCTTCCGCGGTCTGACTGGTACGAAGTGCAGAACATGAACCCGAACTTGCTGGCAGAAGGCGCGCGAAAACGTCGCGCGGTCCGGCCGAGTCGGCAGGAGATGTTCGAGGCCTACCGGACGCGGCCGATGTTCGAACGCTGGCGGGAAGATATGCTGCACATGTACGTTGACGAAGGCACGGCGGACCGCGATGACGGTCAGGTGGAGCTGAAGTGTCCGCCGGAAGTAGAAGCTCAGTTCTTTGAGGCCGTAACAGAGGTCGATGCGTGGCCCAGTCTGGCGAAGTTTACAATGCCAACGTTGGTACTCTGGGGCGCGGGGAGCCATCTGATCACGCGTGGGCTTGCGGACCAGGTGGACGAAGCGCTTCCCAACGCGGAGACGATCCTAGTGGATGGCACGACGCACTTCTTACCTCAGGAGCGGCCGGATGAGGTCGCTCGCCTGATAGAGCAGTTTCTCTCAGACTAAGCCCACTCATATGAAGGAACCTAAGGGCATCAGCCGGATGTTCGGTCGTATCGCCCGACGGTACGATCGGCTGAATCGCATCATGAGCCTCGGCATGGACGGCCGCTGGCGTCAGCAGGCGGCGGCATCCGCGAAGCCGGATGCGTCGTTAGCGCTCGACATCGGTACTGGAACCGGGGACCTCGCATTGGAGCTGACGAAGCGCGGAGCGCGCCAAATCGTTGGCGCGGACTTTTCGCTGGAGATGCTGGCGGCCGCGCGCGCCAAGCTGGCCGCGAAAGACGTGCTGAATGCATCGTGGACGCTGGCGGACGCTCTGCACCTTCCTTTCCCTGACGGCACGTTCGATTGTGTGACCAACGCGTTCGTGCTCCGCAACTTGGCCGATCTAAGGTCTGGCCTGGCTGAGATGGCGCGCGTGCTTCAGCCGGGCGGACGTCTGGTCTGCCTCGATATGACGCAGCCTCCTCCAGGAATCGTAGGCACGCTCTACAAGCTGTACTTCTACCGGCTGCTGCCGCCGATAGCCGGCGTGCTTAGCGGCGATCGCGCTGCCTACCGCTACCTGCCCAACTCCCTCGTGGGATTTCCAGACTCGGCGGCGCTTGCGGAGCTCCTCGCCGAGATTGGCCTCGTCGAAGTGGAGGTGCGTAAGGTCGGCGGCGGAACAGTCGCGATCCACACGGCGGTCAAACCCCCGGCTAGAGGGCCTACCTAACCCTCCTGCGTAGCGTTCGGCCACTCCTCTCGGAGCGTCCGGCGGAGCAGCTTACCCGACGAACTGTGCGGGAGTTGAGGGACGAAACGGAGCTGTTTCGGTACCTTGTAGGACGCCAGCCGGGTTCTACAATACGCGGTCAGTTCTTCCCCGGTTGGCATGTTCCCGGGGCGCGGGACTATCGCGGCAATCAGTTGCTGGCCCCAGCGCTCGTCCGGTACGCCGAACGCGGCCGCGTCGAGTACGGCTGGGTGCGATCGCAAGACCTCCTCTACCTCTGCTGGGTAGACGTTCTCGCCGCCGGAAACGATCAGGTCGTCTCGACGGTCTAGGACATGGAGGTTGCCGTGCGCGTCGATGTACCCAATGTCACCAGTGTGTAGCCAGCCGTCTCGCAGCGCCTTGGCCGTTGCTTCTGGGTTTCTCAGGTAGCCCGACATCACGGTGGGACCGCGCACGACGATTTCGCCAGGCTCCCCGGATGGGACAGCCTCGCCGAGGTCGCTTTCGATGCGCAGATCGGTGTTCGCAAACGGCCGGCCCGCGGAGCCCGGCACTTGTTGGTGACTATCAGGCGACTGCGTTGCAACCTGAGATGCTGCTTCCGTCAGGCCGTACGTCTGCACGACCGGCAACCCGCGACTGCGACATTTCTCCAGGAGGGGCTCGGGCACCGGCCCGTCGCCGGCCAGCACACAGCGTAGCGAGGCCGGAAACGATCGCTCGCCTCGGCTCTCCAGGATGCGTAGCAGCATGTTGCTCACCGCCGAGAAGATGGTGACGCCTTGGTGGTCTATCGCGTTGTTGACCGCGTCAGGATCGAACGATTCGTGGACGATGACGGTGTTACCGTAGATTACGCCGCGCAGGAGGATGGCGAGCCCTCCGACGTGAAAGAGCGGCATGCACGCGAGCCAGCAATCATCACTACGCAGGCCCAGATTTTGCGCAGAGGCGGCGGCGCTCCAGAAGTGGTTGCCGTACGTGAGCATAGCGCCCTTGGGCTGGCCTGTCGTACCAGACGTATAGATCACGCTATGCACCGCGGAACACTCGATGTTGCTGGGTCCCGCTGCTTGGCCCAAATCGATATGTTCTTGTGGCCGCGTTAGGTCCGCTAAGGTGACACACGTAAGCGAAGGTAGCCGGTCGCCTAGATCCTTTGCCGTCGGTTCGTTCCCTTCGTCGAACACAAGGCATGTAGCGCGGGAATCGGCGAGCTGCCACGCGACCTCGTCCACGGTCAGGCGAACGTTCAACGGAACGAGCACGGCCCCCAGACGCGGGACCGCGTGGACGAACTGCACGAATCCGCTGCTGTTCGTCGAGAGGAGCGCTACGTGGTCGCCAGAGCTGATGCCGCGCATCGCAAGCCGGCCTGCAACAGCCGACACGCGTCGGTCTAATTCGGCGAAGTCCCAGCGATCATCTCCACAGACAAGCGCAGGTTGCTCAGGGGAGAGTCGCGCGCGCTCCCGCAGCCACTCGGGCATCGAACCTCCCGACGGCTCCGGAAGCATCACGGCAGCGTTCGCTCGACCCCGCCATACTGCGCGAGGTTTGCTTCGTCCAGCTCGATGCCGAGGCCAGGGCCGCTCGGCACCGTCATCCGGCTTTCGCGAACCGAGATTGGCTCGGTCACTACATCACCGGCCAGGAGCGAGCCCGTCGCGAGCCCGCAGGCCAGGCTGTCTTCGGGTAGCGTGGCTGCGAGATGGAGGGCGGCCGCCGTTCCCACTCCCGCATCGATTGTCGTCGTGATCACGGTGGCGACGCCGGCCTGGCGAGCAACCTCCGCGATCCGCTTCGCCGGTCGCAGGCCGCCGACGACCATAGGCTTTACAACGAGGACTTGGGCGGCATTCAGCTCCAGCACGCGCCGGGCGGCTGGCAGGCTGCTGGTCGATTCGTCGGCCGCGATGGGCGTGCGGACGGCCTGTCGCACACGCCGCATGCCCTCTAGATCGCCTGCGGCCACCGGCTGCTCGACAAATTCCAGGCGGAACTCCTCGAGCGCTTCGATGGTTGCGATAGCCTGCTTCGTGCTCCAGGCACCGTTTGCATCAAGCCGAAGCTGGACGTCAGGCCCTAGTGCTTGGCGTACAGCAGCGACACGGCGACATTCCTCTTCGATGCTGTCCGCCATGCCTGCCTTCAGTTTCACACAGGTAAACCCGGCTTGGCGGGCCGCTCGCGCCTCGTCTGCCGCCTCGCCGTCCTGCTCCACCCCAATGGTGGCGTTCACGGTCACGCTGGACCGCGGCTGTTCGCTCAGCAACGCGGCGACGCTGATGTCGCGCTCCTTCGCAAGCAGGTCGAGAGCGGCGGTGTCGATCGCGCAGGCAAGGGGAGCCGGCAGGCTGACTTCGGGCAGGCACTCGACCTCGGCGCCGACAAGCTGCGGGCCAACGCGAACCAACGCCTCGGCCAGCTCCCGAACGGTTTCTGGTCCCGCCGCCGGATGAGGTGACGCTTCGCCCAACCCGACGACGCCGGATGCGGTCTCCATGCGCAGCAGCAGGCCTTCGCGATGGGTCATCGTGCTGTTCGCGGTCCGGAATGGAGAGCGCAACGGTAGACGAAATGTTCTCCAAGAGAGGCCCGTCACCTTCATAGCAGCAGTCCCAGGGCGAGTAGCCCGCCGAACGCGAAGTGAAGCAGCGCTGTCCGTTTCAGGATGTCGTTCAGGCCGCGTCCGGTGGTGCCTGACAGCACGGCACGGACCAAGATCAGTGCAATGGGGAGCGAGCCGCAAGCGAGGAGCACCCACGCCCCTGCGTCCATGGCCCAGAGGACCGGCGTCAGCGCGTAGGGCCCCAAGATGAGCAGCATGTATTGCAGGCGAGTCGCCCGGTCGCCGATGCGCACGGCCAGCGTCCGCTTGCCCGCCCGCCGATCCGTCTCGATATCGCGTAGGTTGTTGACCACCAAGATCGCGGTCACAAGCAGGCCGACAGGTACGGCAGCGACAACCACGGTGGCGCTAACCGCGTTCGCCTGCAGGTAGTACGTTCCGATCACCGCCGTCATTCCGAAGAACGCGAACACCGCGACGTCTCCCAGGCCGTGATAGCCTAACGGCCACGGACCCCCGGTGTACGCGATTCCGGCGAGGATAGATAGCACGCCGATCGCGAGAATCGGCCAGCCGCCTACGACGATCAGGTACACACCGATCGCTGCCGCCCCGCCGAAGGCAACCCCTGTGCCGAGGCGCACACGCTCCGGCGAGATGAGGCCGCTCTGCGTTACTCGAGGTGGTCCCAAACGGTCGGTCGTGTCAGCTCCATGCTCGAAATCGAAGACATCGTTCGCAAAGTTCGTGCCGATCTGGATCAGGATTGCCGCCGCCAGCGTCGCGATGAAGATGGCCAGCCGGAAGCTGTCTTCAATGCTTGCGGCAGCCGCCGTTCCGACCAGCACAGGGGCGACGGCCGCGGGTAACGTGAGTGGCCTGATGGCCGTAATCCAGTGCCTCGATAGAAGGGCCGAAGCAGGGACGGCGTCGCTGGTCACACGACGCCTCTACGGCAGCCGCGGGAAGCGCGTGAAGTCCGGTTTGCGCTTCTCCAGGAACGCATCACGGCCTTCCTTCGCCTCTTCGGTCATATAGAAGAGCAGCGTCGCGTCCCCGGCGAGCTGCTGGAGCCCGGCCAGGCCGTCAGTGTCCGCGTTGAACGCCGCCTTCAGGAAGCGGAGCGCTGTTGGGCTCTTCTCCAGCATCTCCCTCGCCCACTTCACCGTCTCATCCTCCAGTTGATCGAGCGGTACGACCGCGTTCACCAACCCCATCTCCAGCGCTTCCTGCGCGGAGTACTGGCGGCACAAGAACCAGATTTCGCGCGCCTTCTTGGCCGATGAGGCGGCCCAGGAGCGTGGCGCCGTAGCCCGCGTCGAAGCTGCCTACCATAGGTCCGGTCTGTCCGAACACGGCGTTGTCGGCTGCGATTGTGAGATCGCAGACGACGTGGAGCACGTGTCCCCCGCCAATGGCGTAACCGGCCACCATGGCGATGATGGGCTTGGGGATCGTGCGGATCTGGCGTTGGAGCGGCAGGACGTTCAAGCGAGGTACACCGGCATCGTCGACGTAGCCCCCTTCACCACGCACACGCTGGTCGCCGCCGGAACAGAACGCCTTGGTCCCCGCGCCGGTCAAGATGATGACGCCGATGTTTGGGTCCTCGTGGGCGTGAGCAAAGGCGTCGCTCAGCTCAGAGATCGTCTTCGGACGAAAGGCGTTTCTTACTTCAGGGCGGTTGATCGTGATCTTCGCTATGCCCTCAGAATGCTCGTAGATGATGTCCTCGAAATCGCGCACGCTTTGCCAGCTTACGGACACGGCGTCGCCTCCTTTCGTTCTCCTGCGCCTACGTATGCTCGGAGGAACTCCCGGACCACGCTGTCAAACGCGTCCGGCTGTTCTAGATGGGTCGTGTGCCCCGCCTCTGGCACGATGTGCAAACGAGCGCAGGGAAGCGCCTCGTCCATTTTGCGAGCGAGCGCGACATACTTCTGGTCCAGCGCTCCAGCGATGAGCAACGTCGGTATCCGAATCTCACCCAGCCTGTTGAGGACAGGCTCCGCGACGCCTGCGCCCGCGCCGCGCAGACTATTCGCGAGACCAACGGGGCTGTTTCGTAGACGTTGTCGTCGCAGCTCCTCGCGGACGGCCGCTGGGAGGCGGTCCTGGCTAGCAAAGAGGGGCAGGGTCTGCCAACGATCCGCGAACGCGGCGACCCCGTCCCGCTCGATCTCGTTGGCGAGCGCGTTATCGCTGAGCACGCGATCTTCGCGCTCGGCGACATCTTCGATGCCCGGCGAGGCGCTCTCCAACACCAGCGCCCAGAGCCGGTCTGGCGCTCCGAGCGCGAATTGCAGTGCAATCCGTCCCCCCATGGAGTAGCCAAGTACTGCCGCGCGCTCGATCTCAAGACTGTCCAGCAGAGACGTAAGGTCGTCCACGCAGCGTTCCATTCGATAGCGGCTGGGCGTTGAAGGAGTGTCAGAGCCGCCATGGCCCAGGAGATCTACCGCAACGGTCGTGAATCCTTCGAACGCCGCCAAGTGGGGCGTCCACGTGGCACTGCTGCCCGTAAAGCCGTGGAGCAGGAGCAGCGCCGGTCCCACCCCCCGCGCGTGAACGATGAGACGCACACCGTTGACGTCCAAGAGCGTCATGGCGTCGCGGCGGGGGCGCGAACGGCGCTAGATACCGCGGACCACAACTCCCGATGCAGGAGCACGTTCGCCTGGCGGTCAGTTCTGACTTCGATCAGGTGCACGCCAGGCGCGCCGAGGGATTCGCGGACGGCGGCGCGGAACTGATCCGCGTCTTCTACGCGGCGGTAGGCGAGGTCGTACATCTCTGCCGCGTGTCGAAAGTCCAGTCCATGCGGCGTGCCGAACAACTCCTCGAAGTACTCGCTCTCTTCAGCCTGCGGCAGGAAGGAGAAGATGCCGCCGCCGTCGTTGTTCAGCAGGATGATGGTCGCGCTGAGATTGTGGCGCTTGGCGGCAAGCAGGCCGTTCATGTCGTGGTAGAAGGAGAGATCGCCGATGACGAGCACCAGTGGCTCAGCGCTGACCGCGCTCACTCCGAGAGCGCTCGACACAACGCCGTCAATGCCGCTGGCGCCGCGGTTGGCCAGGAACCGTATCGGCCGATCGCCGCCGCCGACGAAGGAGTCCAGATCGCGGACGGGCATGCTGTTGCCGGCGAAGAGCGTTGCGCCAGCGGGCAACAGGCTTGCCAGCTCCCCGAAGACGCTGGGCTCTGAACATTCATCCTCTTCTTCGAGACGACGTGTTAAGGCAGCCCTTGCGTTTCGATTCATCTCCTGCCACTGCGATGTCCAGCCTGTGGCAGGCCGTTGGGGCTGTGTCCGCGGCACCGTAGAAGATCGGAGCGCCTCGTACAGCGCCTCGCAGAAGAGGCGCGGGTCGGACCGAATTTGCCGGCCGGCCGTCAGAGCAGGATCACGCCAGCCGTCCCCACTGTCAATGAGGACCTGCCGGCTGGCGGCATGTCGTTGCAGGTAGAGGAGTAGCGCCTTCGACGTAGGCGCTGCTCCGAAACGCAGCACCACTTGCGGATCGAGCGAGCCCGACACTTCTTCGTCGCACAGGAACGCATCATACGCATCCATGATGAGCGGGCCATAGTGCGGCCCGCAGCGCATCTGCGATAGAGGATCGGCGAGAATCGGGATGTCTAGCTCGTCCGCTAGGCGAGCTACTGCCTCTGGGAAGGCGAGATCGTCCTGCGGGCCGCAGACGATGAGCCCTCGTTCCATACGTTGGAGTTCGCTTGCCAGCGGTGCGAGCGAGGCCGGTTCAGGCCGGCGCGGCGTTTCCTCAATACTAATAAACGGCGCAGGTTCGTCAGCGTTCGCGCCGTTTCGTTCGACGGCGGGACTGTCTCCAGGGATCAATGGCGCTCGGAAAGGGAAGTTGACGTGTACCGGGCCTGCCGCGTCAGCACGAGCGATGGCTGGAGCGCGGCATGCGACCGCGCGTGCGTAGCGTAAGGCTTCCGGCGATGTCTCGGGAAGCATCATGTCTACCGACCACTTGACGTGCGAGCCGAACAGCCGTACTTGATCGATGGTCTGGTTCGCCCCGACATCGCGTAACTCCGGTGGCCGGTCGGCCGTCAGCACCACGAGCGGGACGCGTGCGTAGTAAGCCTCCACAACGGCCGGCGCGAAGTTGACCGCCGCAGTCCCTGAAGTCGAGAGCATGGCCACGGGTTCTCGCAGTGACTTGGCCATCCCAAGGGCGAAGAATGCGGCGGATCTCTCGTCCAGGTGGGTCCAGACGCGTACGCTGGGGTGCCTCCGCAAGAGCAGGGCAAGAGGGGTAGAGCGGGAGCCCGGCGCCAGACTGACATGGCTGACACCGGAGCGAACTAACTCATCGACGAACCCGCCGACGAATCGCGTAAGCGCGTCGCTCATGTCAGCCGTCACGCCCGTTCATGGCCCAGAGCATCGGCTCGAGCTTCAAGCGCGATTCCGAATACTCGCGCTCCGGGTCGGATCCATCGACGATGCCGCAGCCTGCGTACAGCAGTGCTCCTCGTCCTTGCAGGAGCGCGGAGCGGATGGCCACGACGAACTCGCCATCCCCTTGGCTGTCGAACCAGCCGACCGGCCCGGCGTACCACCCTCGGTCGAACGGCTCGTATGCCTGGATCAGAGAACATGCGGCGTGTTGAGGGACGCCCCCCACTGCTGGCGTCGGGTGAAGCCGCGCGACGAGGTCCAGAACGTGCGCGTCGTCGCGCAGTGTGCCCTCCACCGGCGTGTGGAGGTGTTGCACATTCGGCATCGCCAGCAGGCTCGGTTGGTCCGGGATGTTGAGGTCAGCACAGCAGGGCTGGAGCGCGTCCCGAAGCGCGCTCACTACCAGCGCGTGCTCATGTTGTTCTTTTTCATCGTGCAGGAGCGCGTTCCCGAGCGTTCGATCTTCGTCATCGGTGTCGCCCCGTCGCGCGGAGCCAGCTAGGCAGTTCGCCCGCAAGGCTCTCCCATTAAGGCGGACTAACCGTTCGGGTGTGGTGCCAAGAAAGCAACTGTCGTCGCGGGCGAAGGCAAATGTCGTGCATGCGCTGTAGCGGTCCCTCAGCCGGCGCAACACGTTTCCCCAGGCCAGTGGCACGTCGGCGTGCGCGCGGACCTCTCTGGCGAGAACGAGCTTCTCCACGGCGCCCGAACGGATCTTTCGCTCTATGGCCGTGACGGCCTGCATCCACTGCGTGGAGTCTTCCTCCTCGGCCACGGTCATGGCTGGTGGTGGCTGGTCTGGCATGGGGCGGTCCGCACGCATGAGTAGTGCGGAAAGATCGTCGAGCGTTGACCGCACGGCTGTGTGGCCGTCTTCGCTCGGGCCAAGGACGATGCTCGTCGCGAGCCAGGACGATTCCCTCCAGGTGATGAAGAGGAACTGAGGCACTGTGAACAGAGCGTCTGGATAGCTCTGCCACGCGCCTATCCGGTCATCGGCCGGTTGAAAGGCCATACCGCTGAGGGCAATAGGTGCAGCCAACGGGCACCCCTCCCCACCACGTATGACCGCCGCAGCCGTCAATTGCCGCCAGGCGGTCGTTAATTGCTGAACTCTGTCCTCGCCGTAAGCCGTGACCTCTTTCGCGACGCCGAGGGCCACCAGTGAGAACTGCTCGGCTGGCTGATCCCAGAGCGCGCGACTCCCGACCGCCACTGCTGCTTCGAACATCGCTACGGGGTCTGCTGAAGGCGTTGGCACCGTGATGCACACGAGCCGTTCTGTTGTTGCTGGAGACATCGCGCCGACGGCGGAAATCAGTGCTCGCTCCAACGTCTGCGGGAGCGTGGTGTTACCTGCCACCGTAGTCATGACTTCATCAAAGCGCTTAGCCGGATATCTTCCGCGCCAACGCTCCGCATGAGCAGAGGCCGCAGAGCGGCGTACGTTTCCTCAATCCGTTCCGGCTTACGCACGAAGACCCAGCCGGTGATCACCTCGTACAGCGCGCCGAACCATGCCTGCGCGGCCACTTCCGTATCAAGCGGTTCGATGATGCCGCGGTCCACCGCATCATCCAGATGCTCGCGAATGATCGCGGCAAATTCGGCGCGAGTTTCTGCCATACGACGTTGGATATCGCGGCCGGCGCCAAGCGTCTCCACCATGAAGAAGCGCGCGAGGGCGGCATGCTTGTCGAACGTGCGCAGCACCGCCAACAGCGCCGCATCGGCCTTCGCGATCGGATCGTCATGTTCGGCCATGGCCGCTTCGATCTTGGTTCGAAGACGGGCCACCGTCCGGTCAAGCAACTGGATGTAGATGACGTCCTTGCTAGGGAAGTGGAAATAGACTCCACCTTTGGATGTGCCGGACTCGCTGGCGATCTCGTCAACGCTTGCGTCCCGATACCCCTTGCGAGAGAAGACTCGCAGGGCGGCGTCTAGAATCCGTTGCTGGCGTACGCGAGACCTGTCTTGTTGCATACTCACCTCAGAACCGACCGACCAGCCGGTCGGTTTCGAACGTAACAATTCACTCTGTTAGGGGCAAGACGGGAACTCGTAAGGCGGCAGGTTTCCCGTTCTGGCCTCCGAACTCGTCGACTAGGACCAACGTATTCTTGGTCACCACGTCAGTCTGGTCTCGGAAAAGCCGCGGGAGGTCGCGCCCTGTCGCGGCTTCGATCTCTAATGTTCCGAACGGCCTTCGACGGTCTGTGACAGTTTCTGAACGGCGTTCAGAAAGTTTGATTCGATTGCGATAATGTGGAATCCCTCCACCTGACCAATCAAGCGTGCTCGTGAGTCCAGAAGCATGAAGCGGCTGGGGTTCGGGAATCAGTCGTGTCGGGGGAAGTCGCTGCGTTGGAGGCGTGAGTATGAATCTGGAGCGGGAGACGAGAGTCGAACTCGCGACCCCTTCGGCTGCGCTCAGGACAGGCCTCTGCTTGGGAAGCAGACGTGTCGTAAGCGGCAGGAATACTCAGGTTGACTCTGGGGTGCGGTGCTATGGCGTTGCGGGTTCGTGGCCATCTACGGCCGGAGAGCCGTGCAGTGATTGGTAGCGTTCGGGCGCGGCCACAAATGTTCGCAGGCAGTCGTCGGAGCAGAACGCACGCGCTTCGCCCTCCAGAGCGAGGGTGGCAGCCACTTCGCCCGGACCGAGCTCCATGCCGCAGACCGGGTCGATCGCGCGTTCCACACCCTGCGGCCCTTCGATGCGCGCCTCGAAGAGCACTTCCTCTGCCGCGATGCCTTTGAGACGGCGCTTGCCCAACCGAACAAACTCGACGCCGGCGAGGCCGGCGGCGGCCTGACGCGCGGCGGACGAGACTACCACGGCATGGCGCGCGGCCACGTCGGTGAGCCGGGAAGCGAGATTTACGGTGGTACCCACATAGTCACCTTCGCGATAGAGGACGGAGCCCCAGTGGATGCCGCTCTTCACGGCCGGGAACTGAGGCTCGTCTTCCGTCCTCGACTCGATCTCCAGGGAGCAGGCGATGGCCGAGCGTACGTCGGAAAAGACGAGCATGAAGGCATCGCCGATCTGCTTGATAACGCGTCCATGGTGAATATCCGTCGCGCGGCGTACGAGCGACGAGAAGCGTTGCAACACCTCCGCCGCCTTGACGTCGCCCATGGCCTCCGCAAGTGGGCTAAAGCTGGACAGATCGACAAACGCGATGGCGGCGTCGAACTGGCCGGGGGCGTCGCCCTCGTGCTGGACCCCAAAGTGCTGGGCTAGGTGCTCGAGCGCATCGTCCCGTGATGCGCGCGCCAACCCTCGGCGCAGGAAATAGAGGATCGTCGGCTCTAATAGCGGGTTGAGGACATCTTCAACGGTACCCATCTTCGTGTCTACTTCGCCGTCGGACATGACGGACGTCTTCATGCGGCCATCCATATAGAAATGCGTGGTGCGCGCGGTTGCCTCCGCGGCGCGTCCAAGCGCGTCGGAGAAGACACGAAGCAGTTGCACCAGGCCGTCTTCTTGGTAGCCCGCGTCAAGCGCAATCCGGCCACGCTGGAGAGCGGAGATGTCGTCATCGGTGAGGGCGTCGTCGCGGCCATGAATGCCCATGGCCTCCATCAGGCGGCGGAGTTGCTCCAACTCCAGCCCGGTAACCTCGGCGACGTGGCCAATCGAATAGAGTGGCTGCCCGACGTCAAACTCGCACCAGTCAAGGAAACGCTGAAACTCGGGGTCTTGCTTGGTGGCTGCCTCAGCGATCGCCTCGACCGTGACGCCGAGGCGAAGCAGGTCGCGGATCATCTGCGCGCGTGCGACGTCGCGCGGCCCAAACGAATCGCTTTCGGGCGCGCCCACAAGGCCGAGCTCCTGCCACTCTTTGAGCCGCTCCGCCGACTCGCCAGTACGCACGCTCAGTTCATCGAGGGTAAAGAGAGAGGCCCGAGTTTCGTTACCTGTTTTCGTCATAGCGTATCCCGCCTCTATGATGACAATTTGAGAATGCACGGCACAAGGGCCCGGGAGGGCGGCCAAGGTGAAATCGCGCCGCATTTAGAAGTTGGGGTTGGAGCGGGAGACGAGAGTCGAACTCGCGACCCTCTGCTTGGGAAGCACTGGGTTGGCCCTAATTGTTAACCCCTCAGATTCCAGACCTGCAGGAGATCTTCAGAGATGTTGCAGGTTCTGGCGTGGTAATTTGCTCACCGATTCGGTGCGGAAGTTCGGTGAGAACTTCTGCGTGGTTCCGTTAGAACTTCTCTTCAACCTATGCAGCTGCGCGAGCCTTGTCGGAGGGCCTTCGCTTTTATTCTTGATAAGGATGCGTTGAAGTTGCGCGTGACGGCATGAAGTTGGCGTGAAGTTGCGCGTGGCTCTTGCGGCGGCAAGACTGTCGAATGGATACTCGAATTGAAGGCAGAAAACGACAAGTCGTGAACCCGAATGACGGGCGAAATCCTGCCCACTAATGCCCGATGAGATGGCCCCCAATGTTCGATGCGCTCCCGGCTTATTTCGGCGGCAAGCGTCGCCTGACGGTGCTGAGCTTCGCTCTCCTCGCGACCCGGGTGCCAGCTGAGTCCTGGCGCGGCCTGACCCTCGCCGATCCGTTCTTCGGCGGGGGCAGCGTGAGCCTCGCCGCGAAGGTGTACGGCTTTCGTGTTGTCTGTAACGATGTTGCCCTGCGGTCGGCCACCATCGGCCGCGCGCTGATTGCAAATAGCTCTGTGCGCCTCACGGAGGCCGACGTGCTCGCGTTGTTGCGTGATCCCTGTGTCGAGCACCCACAGATGGCACAGGATCGCTTCGTCCCACGATGGCGATGTCTACCGTGTCCATCTTCGTCCCCCTGTGCGATAATAGTCCTGTCCATGAAGGTCTATGACATATCTGTCCCGTTGCGTTCGAACATGCCCACCTACGAGGGCGAGCCGGGACCCAAGCTAAAGTTCACGAAGCTCCTGTCCAAAGGCGACTCTTCTACCGTGAGCGTCCTCTCGCTCGGTTCGCATACCGGGACCCATGTCGACGCGCCCTCACATTTCATCGACGGCGCCCACAGCGTGGAAGAACTGCCTCTGGACGCCCTCGTAGGCCCGGCTTTTGTAGCCGAGTTCAGCGGCAACACGCACATCACGGCCACAGACTTGGAATCGATGGCAATACCCGCCGACTGCCAGCGCCTTCTCTTCAAGACACGAAACAGCGCCTTCTGGGCTGGCCCCGAATTCCACACCGACTTCATCGCCTTGGCCCCCGATGCTGCGAGGAAGCTAACGGAGCGCGACCTGCGGCTGGTGGGCATCGACTATCTGTCCATCGAGCGATTCCGCGCGCGCCCCCACGAGGTGCACGAGACACTGCTCGCCGGAGGCGTTGTGATCCTGGAAGGTGCGGACCTGCGCAGCGTTCGGGGCGGGAGCTACTTTCTAGTCTGTGCCCCTCTCAATGTTGTTGGTGCAGAGGGTGCCCCAGCCCGCGCCTTTCTCATCGACCAGAACCCGTAGTGGCGCAGGTGCATTGGACGAGAGATCCTCGACGATGCGCCAGCGACGCAGGGAGTTCACGACGGCCATCCGCTACTCATCCAACCGCCGTCCGCCCACTGGAGGAGAACCAAGGCGTCCTCGGCGAACACCAACTCCACGTCGAGCCCCAGCCTGCGGCTGGCGGCACGCTCAGGTCGCCTAGGTACAAGTCGCCCAGCCGCTCTCTCACATCAGACGCCCCAAGTCCCGTCTTAGGCAGGGCCAGGGTCAGAGTGGCAGCGGCCTTGATCGAGGGTTCGTACACCCTGCCCGAGCCCGCGTCTACACCGGAAGGGACATCAAGCGATACTATTGGTCGGCCGCTGGCGTTCGCTAGTTCAATCAGCGAGGCGGCCTGACCGCGGGGCCCCCTGCCAAGCTGTAGCCGATGAGGGCATCGATGATGAGGTCAGCCTCGCCAAAACGCGCTTGAGCGTCTCCGGGGCTACGGGCTCCGCCGGCCACAGCTCCATCCCCATCCGGCGCAGAATCGAGGCCTGATGGGCTGGCACATCGACAAGCTCCTCTACAACCGCTGTGAGGAGTACGCGGACATGGCGGCCCATGTTGGTCAGATGCCGAGCCGCTACCATGCCGCCGCCGCCGTTATTGCCCGTGCCGGCCAGCACCAGAACGTCTCTGTTCGGGGCTCCACCCGCCAGGCTCGCGGCCAGCCGGGCGAGGCTGCGGCCGGCGTTCTCCATCATCTGCAGCAGGACGATCCGGTATTCCTCTATCATCAGCCGGTCCACCTCCCGCATCTGCTCTGTGGTGACGGATGGTACGCTCTTCATCCTTCCCCTTTCGCTCATGTTGCTGGCGCGCCAGCCCACCTGCGCGGATCGGGGCCTGCCGCTTCTCGGCGCTGTGACCGCGCGTGTTCCAGAAGAGGAGTGCCTTGCGAATGGCGCTCCCGCTCACGTTGCCTAGGCTGGCCGGAGCGACGGTCCACCACATCGTCTCGCCCCAGCCGATGCCGGACCCGCCTGTCTAAGCGGCCCGGAGGTGAGGAACTCCTCAGCATGTTCCAGAAACTGCTGGGCCACCTCGTGCGGCAAACGGCGAATCGTGCCCCGTTCGGGAGAGGAGCACCGCAACTAGGACCCATTTCCCCATGGCTTCGAGTGGCGCTACCGCCGGTTACGCAGACGCTTGTTGTCATTGGACTTGCTCCGCCTGGCGCATGTGCCGGAGGAGGTGGCCACCGCAAAATGGGCATGATCGGGCTAGGTAACCTGCACGATCGATTTGACGTGATCCGATGACCGCTCAAAGGCGGCGGCGATGTCTCCCAGTGGGAGTCGGCGCGTGATCATGCGCGAAAGGAGTCCAGGCCAGCGGCTCTCAATCTCCTGCAGGTGGCGAACGCCCGACTCGAAGTGCCTGCGGTTGGCGTTGACGGTACCGAAGATGACCTTGTTCGATAGAACCATCTCCAGGTTGAGGTGGTCCGCTGAGATTTCCAGCTTTCGCGTGCCCCCGCTGACGCCGGTCAGACAGACGATCCCGTTGGGAGCCACCATGTCCATCGCGTCGAACGCCAGAGGGCTGAACCCGGTCGCCTCCAGCACGATGTCCACCGGTCCGATCTCGGCAGCCAGCTCATGGCCGAGCTTATGCTCGCCTGACCAGATGTAATTCGCCCCTGCGGCCTCCGCGAGGTCACGCTTCAGCCCTGGCTCTGAGGCATCGTAGAAGTGCACCTCGAGGCCTTCCAGCCGGAGCAGCATGCCCGCCAGAAGACCTATTGGTCCCGCACCCAGCACGACCGCCCGCTCTGGCTGCCAGACCAGGCGCGACTGGATCCTCTTGATTTGTTCGACGGCCTTCTCGACTATGCTCAGAGGCTCTAACAACACCGCAACGTCGGAGACCTCCTCCGGGACACTCACCAGATAGTTAGGCGTCTCGGCATAGAATTCGGCGAGGAAGCCGTGGCGGCCCTTGATGCCGCGCTCCGTGTACCGGCCGTTCAGGCACATGTCCCACTCGTCGGCAGCGCAATTCCTGCAGGGCACCGGGTCTGGGCGCCGCACGATGGCTACCACCCAGTCTCCCGTTGAGAGTCCTTCGGCCCCGCTCGTCGCTTCCGCAACGCGGCCCAAGGATTCGTGGCCGATGATCAGATAGTCGTCGCCGGGGGGTGCCTCGCCATACTGGCCTTGCATGATCTCGGCATCTGTCCCGTCCAGGCCCACTTGATGGACCTGGACCAGCACCTCACCGTCCCGGGGCTGAGGGTCGGGGACCTCTTCCAGCCGTCCGCCGCCTGGCTTTCCAGGAGTCACGACCACTGCTTTCATAACCCGCTCTTCTTCGCCTCACCCCGCTTGGTACCCGCCTCTTGTGCTTCCGCCTGGCGAAGGTGCACCGCCGTGTTGATGAAGCCGAGATGGCTAAACGCCTGGGGGAAGTTCCCTAGCATTCCGCCGGTATCGGGATCGATCTCCTCACTGAACAGGCCGAGGTCGTTGGCGCAGCCCCGAAGCTTCTCGAACAGCTCCCGCGCCCGATCAATCTCTCCGAGGGCAATCAGATTGTCGGCGAGCCAGAATGTGCACATCAGGAACACACCCTCGCCACCTTCGAGACCGTCGCTGAACCCCTTGTAGCGGTATACGAAGCCTTGAGGTGACGTCAGCTCACGCTCGATCGCTTCGATAGTTGAGCGCATGCGGGGGTCATCGGCGCGGATGAAGCCGACTAGAGGTAGCAGCAGGTTGCTCGCGTCCAAGAGCTTGCTGCCGTACGCTTGCACGAAAGCTCCGCGCTCGGCATCGTAGCCCTTAGCCAACACATCGGTCTTGATCTCCCTGCGCACCTTGCGCCAGCGCTCAATATCTCCAGGGAGGTGCAGAGCGCGAGCGGCCTTGATCGCCCGGTCGAGGGCGACCCAGCACCAGACCTTCGAGGAAACGAAGTGCTGCCGCCCACCACGGGTCTCCCAGATCCCTTCGTCCGGCTCCCGCCAGTGGTCGATCACGAAGGCGACGACCCGCTGCAGGTACTCCCAATATTCAGGATCCATCTCGCCGCCGAACTTGCGATACAGGTGCGCCGAGTCCAGCACCTCCCCATAGATATCGAGCTGGAACTGCGAGTATGCACGGTTCCCTGTGCGGACAGGACGCGATCCGCGGTAGCCATCCAGCTCAGGCAGCTCCGTCTCTGTCAGCCGCCGCTCGCCACCCAGGCCGTACATGATCTGGAGATCTCGGGCGCGCCCCGCCGTGCTCCACTCGAGCCAGTCCTTGAACGCCCGGGCCTCTGCCGTATAGCCGAGGATGAACAAGCTATAGAGTGCGAACGAGGCGTCTCGGATCCACGTGAAGCGGTAGTCCCAGTTGCGGGAGCCGCCGATCTCCTCGGGCAGAGAGGTTGTCGCAGCTGCCAGAAGCGCGCCGGATGGCGCGTAGGTCAGCGCCTTAATGGTAAGAGCGGAGCGGAGGACCTCGTCGCGGTCGTCGCCGTCGTAGGTGCAGAGCGACGACCACTCCTCCCAGAACCGTCTGGTGTCATCGAGGCGGCGGCTGACCTCGTCCTCGTTCACCTCGTCGACATCGTGAGACGCGAATGGCCGGCGTCCCACGGAGAAGCGGGGCTGGCCCGTAAGGACCGCGTAAAGCTTCTCGCCAGCCTGCAGCTGCCCTTCAGCGTGAAAGCCATCCTCCACCTGCTGCAGCGGCGCTGAACAGTAGAACGAGAGCGCGTCGATGCCACCGTGGGCGAAGCCTGAGTGGGGGCCCTTGAGGACGGCGTGGGGGACCATCGTGCCGTAATCGAAGCGCGGGCGGCACTCGACAATGAAGCGAACGTTGCCGCTCATGCACTCCAGAATCCGGATCAGCTGACGGCGTCGGCTCTCCTCCGTGGCGTCAGCCGGAGCGGGGTGCGGATGGACGGGCATGAAGTCCGTCAATCTCGCCACCCCAGTGTCTGTGGTGAAGGTGGTTTCAAGGATATTCGTCTCCGGCAGGTAACGTCGGCTCACTGAGCGGAATTCCTGTGGCACGACCTGAAAATAGCCACCTTTCTTCCAGTCAAGGATGCGGCTAAAGATAGCGGGGCTATCGAACCGCGGGAAACAGCACCAGTCGATGGAGCCGGCCTTCGAGACAAGGGCGCAGGAGTGCATGTCGCTGATCAGCCCGTAATCGCCGATGGGCGGATACGTCTCGGGGTGGGTCATCGCAGGTGCCACGTTCGTGGGGCGATGAGTTCGTCCGCCTCTGGAGGTCCCCAGCTGCCTGCGGGATAGGGGAGAACTGGCGGCATCGCATCGAGCACCGGCTGCACGATCGTCCATGCGCGCTCAACGCCGTCGCCCCGTGCGAAGAGCGTGTGGTCGCCGTCCATCGCCTCGTGGAGGAGGCGCTCGTACGCCGGTGCTGGCTGGGCCATGAATGCATCGCCATAAGAGAAGTTCATTCGAACGGGTTTCACTTTAATTTCTGGCCCTGGCACCTTGGCGAGGAAGGCAAAGGTAATCTCTTCGTCGGGCTGAATGCTGATGGTGAGATGGTTCGCTGGAAGCTGCTGTACGCCGGTGCCTTCGAAGAAACGGACGGGAATGTCTCGAAAGGAGATGAGCACTTCGGTGGCCCGCCGTGGCAGGTGCTTGCCCGTGCGCAAGAAGAACGGTACGCCCGCCCAACGCCAGTTATCGATGTGGAGTTTTAGTGCCACGAACGTCTCTGTCGAAGAGTCGGCGCTGACGCCCGTCTCCTCCAGATAGCCCGGCACGTGCTCGTCGCCAATCCGGCCGCTCGTGTACTGTCCCCGCACGACGCCGGATGGATCGAGCGGCTGGATAGCGTGGAAGAGCTTGACCTTATCGTTTCGGATCGCCTCCGGATCGAACGAACTCGGTGGCTCCATGGTGAGGAGCGACAGGACCTGGAAGACGTGGTTCTGGATGATGTCGCGCAGGGCGCCCACCTCTTCGTAGAAGGCGCCCCGTCCCTCGATGCCGATGGACTCGGCGACCGTGATCTGGACGTGGTCGATCGCGTCGCGGTTCCAGACGCGTTCAAAGATCGAGTTGCCGAACCGGAACACGAGAATGTTCTGCACGGTCTCTTTACCCAGGTAGTGGTCGATACGAAAGATCTGCGACTCCTCGAAGACCTCATGCAGCGCGGTGTCAAGCGCCTTGGCAGATGCCAGGTCCTCGCCGAACGGTTTCTCGACAACGAGCCGCGTGCCCTCCACCAAATCCTGTTCGGCCAGGGCTCGCACGGTGGCCGGGAACGACGACGGCGGCGTGGCCAGGTAGACGAGCCTCGCCGACTGCTCGCAGCTGCGCCGGACGCCGCCGAAACCATCTTGCTCCGCCGAGATGAAGGTGAGCCTTTCGGCGAAGTTCGCCCAGGCCTTCTCGTCGAGACCGGTGCGCGAGAACTCGTTCACTGCGTCGGCAGCGTCGGCTCGGAATTCGTCGTCAGAGCGTCCCGTCCGCGCGTAGCCGATGATCTTGCCTTGCGCAGGCAGCAGACCTTCCAGATGCAGGTTGTACAGGGCCGGCAGCAGTTTGCGACGCGCCAGATCTCCCGTGCCGCCGATGATGACGATGTCCTGGTCTTCCGGCGCCCGCAGGCTCATTGCTTCTTTACCGCGTGCCCGCCGAATTCGTTCCGCAGGGCGGCGATGACCTTCATGGCGAAGGCATCCTCCTGACGTGAGGCGAAGCGTGCGAACAGGCTCGCCGCGATGGTCGGCGCGGGGACGTTCTCGTTAATCGCCTCGAACACCGTCCAGCGGCCTTCGCCGGAGTCCTCCACGTAGCCGCGGATCTCCGAGAGGTGGGGATCCTTGTCGAAGGCCCGCTCCGCCAGCTCAAGCAGCCAAGAACGCACGACGCTGCCGTGGTTCCAGAGAGCCGCGAGCTGGTGCAGGTCCAAGTTGAACTGGGAGGCTTCCAGGATTTCAAACCCCTCCGCGTATGACTGAAGCATGGCATACTCGATGCCGTTGTGGACCATCTTGGTGAAGTGTCCGGCGCCTGCGGGGCCAACGTGCGCGTAGCCGTCCTCTGGGGCCAACGTCTTGAGCGCCGGCTCGACCAGACGGAACGCCTCGTCGCTACCGCCGACCATGAGACAGTAGCCCACTTCCAGCCCCCAGACACCGCCGGACGTACCGGCATCCATGTAGAGCAGCCCACGCTCCTCCAGCTCGGTGCTGCGCCTCATGCTGTCGCGGAAGTTGGAGTTCCCGCCGTCCACGATGAGGTCGCCCTTTCGGAGCAGACCAGCCAGCTCCTGGATCGTCTGCTCGGTGGGGTCGCCGGCGGGCACCATCACCCACGCCACGCGGGGGGCCGTGAGCCTGTCCACTAGTTCAGAGAGCGAACCGACCTCCGAAATCTCGGCATTGCGGTCGTAGCCGATGACCTCGTGGTCGCCGCGGCGGAGCCGCTCGGCCATGTTGGCCCCCATGCGACCGAGGCCGACCATACCTACTTGCATCGCTACTGCACCTCCTCTAGGTCTGATAGGCGGACCCTGGCGACCCGGCGGCCGCGGCTCCGCAGCGCTTGCAGGTCTCCCGCCGACTGGGCGTCCAATAGCCTTCGAAATGTATAGGGCTTCCCTGGGATGGGCAGGTCCACCGCTGGCTCGTCGACGACTTGGATGAACACGCCGCTGGAAGGTCCTCCCTTGTGGAGCTGTCCCGTCGAATGGAGGAAGCGTGGCCCGAAACCAAGGGTGGTCGCCACGCGAAGGCGATCCCGCAACTTCACCCTGGCCGCCTGCAGCCGCGAAACGTTCTCGTCAGTACGTGGCAGATAGGCCTGGATCGCCAAATAGTCGCCGGGCCGTACTTCCTGCAGAAGCGCACTGAGATCATCGTACCGCAACGCCGGGAGCGCTTCCTCGTCAAGCAAACGCCGCGTGGCCTCCTTCGCCTCTTGCACGTTGGGCTGATCGAAGGGATGAATGCCCAAGACGTGGCCGGCCACCGCCGTCGCGAACTCCCAGCGGAAGAACTCGGCGCCCAGCTTCTCCGCGCCATCGAAGGGGATGACCACGGACGGTTCGAGAGCCGTCTCCACGCCGAGAGAGACGAACAAGCGGTCGTCGCCGTAGACGTCAGGAGAGCCGGGCGGCTCGCCGTCCACGGGCACGATTCCCTTGCCTTCCTTGCCCGTCGATTCTGCGATGAGTTGTTCGAGCCAACCGCCGAATGCGCTCACCTCGTCCGGAAACAGGAGGGTGAGCTTGTCCCGGCCCGCGCTGGCCGCCTCGCCGATGAGAGCGCCCAACCAGAGCCCTGGGTTTTCCGCGACGGGTACGCAGTCCGCGCAGGCGGAGGCCATCTCCTCCGCCGAGTCCAGCAGGGCATCCAGGTCCATTCCGATGAGGGCTGCCGGCACCAGGCCGAAGTAGGAGAGGGCGGAGTAGCGCCCGCCAATATCGGCTGGGTTAAGGAACACGCGCCGGAAATCTCTCTGACGGGCGAGCGCCTCTAGCGGCGTGCCCGGGTCCGTGATGGCGACAAATTGGCTCGCATCCCGAACCTTGTCGAAGAAATAGGCAAAGTGGGAAAGGGTCTCAACGGTTCCGCCCGATTTGCTGGCGACGATGAAGAGTGTGCTTCCGAGGTCACCGCTCTTCTCAACGGCCAGCACTGCCTCCGGGTGCGTCGTGTCCAGCGCAGTCAGGGCCCTGCCCCCGTACGTGGTCGAAAGCACTTCCGGTGCCAGGCTGGAGCCGCCCATCCCCAGAAGCACAATCCGGTCGAATGAGGCGCAGCTCTCAGCGAAGTCCTGCAACTGATCCAGGTGCTCGTGCATCTTCTCGGGGAGGCTTAGCCAGCCCAGGCGGTCGGCTATCTCGGTCGGGTCTGGCTTCCAGACGGTGTGGTCCAGGGCCCAGATGCGCCGTGGCACGTCGGCTTCTTCCATGTCCGACAGTCGCTTCTGTACTGACTCCGCCAGCGAGCCAAGATTTACCCGCGCCGGTGCCACGCCCGAGATGATCGTTTCGCACTTTGCCTCAATCCCGGCCAACAGCTTGTCGAAGTCCTTCTGAAACGCCGCCAGTCCGTTCTCCAACAGCTTGGCCATCACCCCATCCAGATCCACACCCAACTCTGGTAGCATCTCGATGGTCATCTCGGCCTCTTCCAGATCGGCCTCCAGCGTCGGCCGCACGCGACCGTGGTCCGCGAACGCTCGGAGCGTGCTCTCAGGCATCGTGTTCACGGTGGTCGACCCGATCAACTCCTCCACGTACAGGATGTCCGAATAGCTCGGGTTCTTCGTTCCGGTGGAGGCCCAGAGCAGACGCTGCATGCGCCCGCCCGCCGCGGCCAGGCGCTCCCAGCGTGGCCCCGAGAAGACCTTAAGAAACAGCCGGTACGCCAGCTTCGCGTTGGCGATCGCTACCTTGCCCCGCAGCGGCGAGTCGGCTGGCAGGAGCGCGTCCACCATTGTGTCTATTCTAGACACGAAGAAGGACGCTACGCTCGAAACATGTTCGATAGCATCCCCGGCCTCGAGACGCCGCTCGAGGCCGTCGATGTAGGCGAGGGCGACCTGTTCGTATGACTTCACCTCGAACAGCAGTGTGACGTTGACGTTGATCCCCTGCCTAATGAGTTCCTTGATTGCCGGCAGGCCTTCCGGCGTGCCGGGGACCTTGATCATCGCATTGGGGCGCGCGAGCTCGCTGAAGAGGCTCACTGCTTCTTCGATCGTGGCCTCTGTGTCGCGGGCCAGGTCCGGCGACACCTCGAGGCTGGCGAAGCCATCGGCGCCTCCAGTCTCGTCGTGATAGGGTCGCAGAACATCGGCTGTTAGTCCGATGTCCTCGACGGCCAGGCGCAGGAAGATCGCCTTCGGGTCTCGCTCGCCACCTTCGACGAGCGAACGGAGAGCGTCATCGTAGTCGGTGGAGCCAGAAATGGCCTTGTTGAAGATGGTGGGATTTGAGGTCACACCGGCGATAGCGTAGTCGTCGACGAGCCGCTTCAGGCCGCCGGAGGTGATGAGGCCTCTTCGAATGTAATCGAGCCAGGGGCTCTGCCCGAAGTCTCGGAGGCGAAATAGTGGGTTCATATCCCCTCCCTCTCGATCTGCGCGACCTTATTGAGGCGGCGCACATGTCGCTCCTCGCCGGTGAAGCGGGCGGCGAGAAAGACGGTTGCGATCTCCGCCGCTAGCTCTGCGCCGACGACGCGAGCCCCCAGGCAACAGACGTTGACGTCGTCGTGCTCCACCATCTGATGGGCCGTGTAAGTGTCGTGGGCCAGCGCAGCCCGAATACCCCGCATCTTGTTGGCGGCGATGGCGGCGCCGGCGCCGGACCCGCAGATCAGGACGCCGCGCTCGGCCTGGCCGTCTAGCACGGCCCGCCCCAGCGCGCGGGCATAGTCGGGGTAGTCCACCGGTTCCTCCGAGTTCGTTCCCAAGTCGAGCATCTCGTGGCCCGCGTCCAGCACGCGCATCAAGCGGCCTTTCAACGCGACGCCGCCGTGGTCCGCCGCGATGGCAACCTTCATCGCAGCAGCTCCTGCGCATTCGCGGCGATGTTCTCGGCCGTAAACCCAAACTTCTCGAACACAACCTCCCCCGGAGCGGAAGCGCCGAAACGGTCGACCGTGACCGTGGCGTCCACCCACTCGCGCCAGCCTAGGGGCGAGGCCGCCTCGACGGCAAGCCGAGGGATGCCCGGCGGCAGGACGTCGTCGCGGTACGCCGGAGGTTGCCCACGGAAGAGCTCCCAGGAGGGCATGGAGACCACTCGGGCCGACACCCCTTCTTTCGAGAGGCGTTCGCGGGCCGTCAGGCAGAGAGCGACTTCGGAACCCGTCCCGATGAGGACGATGTCCGCCCCGTCCTCCACCACATAGGCGCCCCGCTCGACCGCACCTCCGGGCGAGAGCACGGACAGCTTCTGCCTGGAGAGGACGAGCACGGTGGGGCCATCCGTGCGCTGCAGCGCCACGCGCCAGGCGGCGGCCGTCTCGTTGGCGTCGGCCGGGCGCAGAACCACGAGGTTCGGTATCGCCCTCAGGCCTGCCAGGTGCTCCACCGGCTGGTGGGTGGGGCCGTCCTCTCCCATGCCAATGGAGTCGTGCGTGTAGACGAAGACTACGGGCAGCTTCATCAGCGCCGCCATCCGGATCGCCGGCCGCATGTAGTCGGAGAACACCAGGAAGGTGCCGCCGAACACGCGGAACCCACCGTGGAGCGCGATGCCGTTGAGCACGGCGCCCATGGCGTGCTC
>JADFPV010000075.1 GCA_022562155.1 Chloroflexota bacterium | reverse complement strand
AGCATCGTCCGCACATTAGGATCGAGTGGCATCTGGCCCTCCTAGCAGCTTCTGCACTCCGGCAAGCCTGCTACTCGTCGGCTACCTTAGCGAACGCGGCCTTGAGCTTGCCGCCGAGCGTTTCGATCGCGTCCTTGGCTTCGGGGAGGATGTTGGTCATGCCGAGAAAGTCGTGGATCATGCCCTCAGCGCGCCAGATCTCGAAGTCGACGCCGGCTTCTTGGAGCCGCAGTCCGTAGGCCTCGCCCTCGTCACGAAGCGGGTCGTACTCCGGCGCGATGACGATGCCGGGCGGGAGCCCGCTGACGTCTTCCCTGAGGAGCGGCGACGCTCTCGGGTCGGCGGCTTCTGATTCGTTGCTGAGGTAGAGGTCCCAGAACCAGCGCATGGTCTCAGTTGTCAAGAAGTAGTCCTCGCCATTCTCCTTGTAGGACTCCGCGCTGAAATCGAGGTTCGTGACTGGATACGCGAGCATCTGGTAGGCGAGCGCAGGGCCGCCGGAGTCCTTGGCAAGCGCCGCGACGACCGCCGAGAGATTAGCGCCGGCGCTCTCGCCACCAACCGCGATGCGGGACACGTCGCCGTCGAACTCAGACGCATGCTCAGCGACCCAGTTCAGGGCGGCGAAGGCGTCGTCGACGGCAGCAGGGAACTTGTGCTCAGGAGCGAGACGATAATCGACGGACACGACGACGCAGCCGGCGGCGTTTGCGAACGCGCGGCTGATGCCGTCGCAGGTTTCGAGGTCGCCGATGACCCAGCCACCACCGTGGTAGTAGACGAGGATAGGGTCGAGAGCTTGATGACCCTCCGGTGTATAGATGCGGACGGGGATGTCTCCGGCCGGTCCTGGGACCGCGCGGTTCTCGACCTTGGCGACATCTGGACGCTCGCTGAGGGCGGCGCGCGCCATCACGTAGCCTTGGCGGGCGAGCTCGATCGAGAGGCTGGAGAGCGGCGGCGCGTTTTGCGCGGCGGCCTGGTCGATGAGGGCTTTGAGAGCAGAGTTGATTGGCATGAAGTTGGCTATTGTCTCCTACGGCGACCCTTCGGCCTGCCAGCGTACTTCGTAGAGACGAACAGGATCTTCGAAACCGCGCAGCGCCTGCTCGCCGGTGTCGGCAAAGAGGAAGCCCTTACCCATGCATAGTTCACGGATGACGTTCGCAACGAGGATAGCTTTGGAATCGGCGCTATCGCAGATGCGGGCGGCGAGCTGAACGGCGGCGCCGAACAGGTCATCGTAATCCATCACTGGGGAGTTCCATCGCGGTGCGTTCGAGTTCGACCAGGACCTCGTCGGCAGAGCCTGGCCGTTCGGCCTTCGGTTTGGCAAGCAGCTTTAGGATCAGTCGTTCAAGGCTAGGCGGAACAGATGGATTGTGTTTGACGGGTGACTCAGGTTTGGTGTTGACGTGCTGGTACATGATGGCGTTGGGATCGTCGCCCACAAACGGGGGACGGCCCGATACCAGCTCATACAGAAGCGCGCCCAGGGCGTACAAGTCGCTTCTGGCGTCTACCTCGCCTCCTGAGATCTGTTCCGGCGCCATATACGTGGCTGTGCCCGTCACGCCGCCTGGCATGGTGAGCCGCGTACGACCGAGGGATAGGGCGATACCGAAGTCGCCGAGCTTGGCGCTCCGTTCCTCCGTCAGCCAGACGTTCTCTGGCTTGAGGTCGCGATGGACGATGTCGCGGCGATGCGCGAACGAGAGGGCGCGGCAGATGTCGATCGCCACCGTCAACGCTCGCTCCAGAGACAAGGGGCCCGCCGCCGCAGTCAGCTCCTCTCGCAGCTCGCCGCCTGGGACGTACTCGCAGACGATGAACGGCGCGCCGTCCTCCTCTCCGTAGTCGTGGACGGTGACGATGTTGGGCTGCGTGCCGAGCTGGGCCATTGTCTGCGCCTCGCGCTTAATTCGATCGACGTCGCTGGGATCGAGGAGAGCGGCGTTGAGCATCGCGAGCGCGCACTGGCGGCCAAGCACGGTGTCGTCCACGAGGTAGACGCTCTTCTGGGCGCCCTCACCGAGGAGTCGTTTGACGACGTAACGGCCGGAAGCGAAAGAGTGTGCCTCAAGCGGCGAACTGATCCGTGTCTGGGTGGCATCCTCCCTTGGAGCTGAAGCGTCCTCCTCCCAGCGCACTTCGTAAAGGCGTACGGCGTCCTCGAAACCGCGTAGCGTCTGTTCGCCCGTGTCGGCGAAGAGGAAGCCCTTGCCGATGCAGAGTTCGCGGATGACGTTCGCAACGAGGATAGCGCTCGCATCGGCGCAGTCGCAGATGCGAGCGGCAAGCTGCACGGCGGCGCCGAAGAGATCGTTGTGCTCCATGACCGGCTCGCCCGCAGTCAGGCCAATGCGGACGCGAACGGGGTGGTCCGGCTGCTCTTCCGCTTGGACATGGAATCCGCGTTGGATCGCGATCGAGCACTCGACGGCCGATGAAGCCGCGAGGAACGAAGCCATGATGCCATCGCCGGTGTGTTTGACCTCGGAGCCGCGATGCTCGTCGAGTGCGCTACGAATGACCTTGTCGTGGGCGCGGAGGAGTTCCATCGCGGCCATGTCACCGAGGCGTTGCGTCATCGACGTCGAACCGACCATGTCGGTGAACAAGATCGTCCGAAACGCGGTCTCCTCAGGCGGCTGTTCTGGCTTGAAATTCGCCTCGGATGCCGCTGTGTCCTCGACCTTGCCAAGAAAGTCCGCTACGAGGCCCTGGTTCACTTCCATGATCTCGGCTGGGATGAGCCCGTGCGCCTCACGATGCACCGTCTCCACCGCCTCCTTGCTGGGCGCATCTACGAGGCAGAACGTGCGCCCGGCGTCACGATCGAACCAGTACGTGAGGAACTTTACGTTGTGCTTCTTCTGCGCCTCCATGTCCAGAACATGGGCTCCGGCCACGTCTGCGGCTAGGGCACCCGTAATGTTGTGACGGTCCATGTAGAGTGGCATTCAGCATCCCTCCCTTCGCGCGCCAAGCTTAACGTTGGCGGAGACGTTCGTCAACGAGGACGCCGCGCGCGCAAGGCGACCAGATGGTTGCCCCTACGTTTCCCTTAGCTCGAAGCGAAAGTCCTCGATGACGGGGTTGGCGAGCAGTTTTTGGCACATCTCGGTGACCTGCTTCTCCGCCGATGCCTTGTCATCGCCCTCAAGCGTGATCTCCAAGTACTTACCGGCGCGCACGTCCTCGACGGACTCGAAGCCCAAGGAATGCAGACCGCCGCGAATGGTGAGGCCCTGGGGGTCGTTGACGGTCGGCTTGAGCGTGACGTAGACGCGGGCGCGGAACACTAAAGCTGTAATTCCTGGCCGGTGAGGCGCTTGAAGATATCCTTGTAGCGCCGCGCCGTCTCGTCGACGACCTCCTGAGGTAGCTCGGGGCCCGGCGGCTCGCGGTCCCAGTCGCTCTCGAGCAAGTAGTCACGTACGTACTGCTTATCGGCGGCCTCCTGATGCTGACCGGCGCGATACTCTTTCATCTCCCAGAAGCGGCTGGAGTCGGGTGTCAGCATCTCATCGATGACGATCGGCTCGCCGTCGAGCATGCCAAACTCGAACTTCGTGTCGGCGATAATGATGCCACGCTCGAGGGCGTAATCCGCGCCGTACTTGTAGAGTGCGAGGCTACGGAGCTTGAGGGCGTTGGCGGCCTCCATCCCGACGAGGTCGATGAACTGTTCCTCGCTGAGGTTTTCATCGTGGCCGACTTCGGCCTTCGTCGTCGGCGTAAAGAGCGGCTCAGGGAAGCGCTCGCTCTCTTGGAGGCCGGGAGGAAGCCGGAGGCTGCAGACCGTGCCGGACTCCTGGTACTCCACCCACGCGGAACCGGCCATGTAGCCGCGGACGATGCACTCGACGGGTAGGAGCTTCGCTTTGCGGACTATCGTGCTGCGACCGATCAGTTCGTCGGGAAGCTGGAACGGCAGGTCGTCATCGGACGACCCATCAGCGAGCCGGAGGAAGTGGTTAGGCACAACAGCATCGGTGCGGTCGAACCAGAACGCGGCGAGCTGCGTGAGCACAGCACCCTTGCCCGGCACGCCGTTGGGCAAAACGACATCGAACGCGGAGATGCGGTCGGTGGCGACGATGAGTAGCCTATCGCCGAGGTCGTAGAGATCGCGCACCTTGCCTCGGTGCCACGCGTCAGGCAGGGGCGTCTGAAGCAGTACGGTCATCGGACTCCTTTCGTACTTGAAGGTCCATATACAACAGCGTCATGCAGGTAATGGCAAACGGAAGCACCAACGCGTTTACGATGGAGCTCACCGTTCCCGCCACGAGCGCTGGGGCGAGACTAAACACTCCCGCGATGATGGACGCCGGCACCGTGACGATAATGCCGATCACGAGCCCAACGCCGAGCGTCCTCCACCAGCGCCCCTCCACGGCGGCCGCGCTGCGGCTGAGGGATTCGCTGGCCGTGGAGCCGTCGATGATGATGGCCTGCTCGACAAAGAGCCAGCGGACGGCACGCTGAATAGCCCAGGGGATGCCTATGATCGTGATCAGGAGGAGAACGACGATGATCCCGGCTCGTAGCACACCGCCTAGCAGCGTCCAGAATCGTTCGAACGCTACGTCGTACGCCGTGGAGAACGTTGGCTCCTGGGAGCGGTCAATTGTCAGCAGCCCTGTGATAATGGCGGCTCCCGCAAGGAGGTTGACGCCGACTTGAAGGATGGCGATGCCGCCGACGGCTGCGGCCGCGCCCGCAGAGTCGTCCACTGCGCCCTGGAGGGCGGCGCTGGCCACGCCGAGCGGGATCACCACCGCGGCAATCAGGAACAGCGGCGCGAAGTTCTGCTGATAGAGGTTAAAGGCCGCCTGGATGATCTCGCTGAGGTCGCGGCGCTGACGGAGCGCAATGCGCTGTTCGTTCATGCGAGGCCTAATCTTCGGAAGCTATCGTCGACGTACTTCGTGTAGTAGGCGTAGTCGAATAGCTCGTCGATCTGGCCTGGCTTGAGACGGCTCGTGACGTCGCTATCGCCGTCGAGCACCTCGCGGAAGGCACGACGCTCCTGCCAGGAGACCATGGCGTTGCGCTGAACGATCTTGTAAGCGTCCTGGCGCGAGAGGCCGGTTTCGATCAGCGCAAGCATGACACGCTGCGAGAAGGGAAGCCCGTAGGACGCATCCATGTTCTCGCGCATGCGATCCGGGTACACGAGGAGTCCGCGCATGACGAACGTGAACAGATCGAGCATGTAGTCGAGCGCGAGGCAGGCGTCAGGGAGAATAACGCGCTCCGCGGACGAGTGAGAGATATCGCGTTCGTGCCAGAGGGCAATGTTCTCTAGCGCAGTCACCGTGTAGCCGCGCAACAGGCGAGCCATGCCGCAAATGCGCTCTAGCTTCTCCGGGTTGCGCTTGTGGGGCATCGAGCTGGAACCAGCCTGGCTCTCGCCGAAGGGCTCCTCGGTCTCCAGCACCTCGGTGCGCTGCAGGTGGCGCAGTTCCGTGGCGAAGCGTTCGAGCGACGCGGCGATCGTCGCGAGCGTGGTGACGAAGCTGGCGTGCCGGTCGCGGCTGATGACCTGTGTGCTGATGGCGTCGACGCCGAGGCCGAGACTCGCGCAGACGGCCTCTTCGACCGCTGGCGGGACAGAGGCATGCGTCCCCACGGGGCCGCTGATCTTACCAACGGCGATACCGGCCTTCGCGGCCGCCAAACGCTGGGCGTTGCGCCGCATCTCGTCGACCCAGCCCGCGAGCTTGAGGCCGAACGTGGTTGGCTCGGCGTGGACGCCGTGCGACCGGCCCATGCAGAGCGTGTCCTTGTGCTCAACTGCGCGCTGTTCGATGGCCTCGAGGACATCGCTGGCGTCCTTTTCCAAGAGCCCGGCCGCTTTGACAAGCCGCAGGCTGAGGGCGGTGTCTTCGACGTCATACGAGGTCAGGCCAAGGTGGACGAAACGGGACTCCTCGCCGAGGCTGTCGGCGACGGAGCTGAGGAACGAGTTGAAGTCGTGGTGCTGTTCGACCTCGTACTCGGCGATGCGGTCGACGTCGTAGCTGGCGCCCCGGATCTTCTCAACGTCTTCCTTGGGGATGACGCCCTGATCGCCCCAGGCTTCACAGATGGCGATCTCCACCTGGAGCCAGGAGTCGTACTTGGCCTCGTCCGACCAGACTGCGGCCATCTCAGGACGGGAGTATCGAGGGATCATGGCCACGTCCTTCGCGGCTGAGAACGCATTCGGAAGACGGTTCTAGCCGTCTTCCAGTTTGGGTTAAGGGCTTTGAATTCGTCTGGCGGATCGGGGAACCCTTCGGGCCATCCCGCCGTCGACGCGGTCGGCGGAGCCCCTCGTATGTAGACGGTAAAGAATCCTAGCCCGATCTCCATGTTGCCCACGATCTCGGACGGAGCAGTCCTCGTGTAAGAACTCACAACCCAGGGCGAGTAGCCAGCGACAGGCTCGTCGCCACGTGTCACCTCTGAAACATACGTTGCCTCGATACGGCGCAAGCTTGGCAGAGGCATGTGTACGACCATGCAGTCTGAACCCACCTCAGGGTGCTTCTCAGACGTGTTGCGCATCGTCTCAATTAGAACATCTGCAGTAGCTTCTGGATCGCGATAAACGCCGTCGAGTTCCCGGCAGAGATCCTCTAGCTGCGAATCAGACAGATGACCATCCGGCATGACGGAGAGTCTGTAGCGTTCGCGCTGTTCCTTGTTGAAGTCCCAGTATCGAGGGAGCCCATCTGGCTTGGACTCACACTCTGACGCAGGTAGGGCTTGTATTTCGTGCAGGATCGGGCGGCTTTCGAAGCGCTTTCCTTTGCGCTTCCACTGCCACCCACAGAGGCTGATCTCCAGGCGCCCCAGTGAGCCATCTGGCATCCTGCTGCACGCCGTCTGACACTCACTGCGTAGGGTCTCTATTGCACTCCCGATGTCGACTGCCTGTCTTGTTCTTCCTACCTCAAGCCCGAATGGCCGTCCGAATTCGGCGCCAGGGATCGCTTTACTCGACAATCTCTCAACAATCCAGGTGTCGGTTGGAACCCCTTCTATGAAGCCTGGACCCGTGTAGCCCAGACTGACTACGGCGTTCGTTGCCTGGAATATCACGCTCTTGTTGGAGGATGGGTCCCAGGGACTAACGCGGACTCCGTCAGTAGTGTCTAAACGTGTTGTAAGGAGACGGTCGCTAACCTGCATAAGGTACCAGGGCGTAGCGCAAGTGAGGATCAGCGTCATCGCCCCGTCCACGCATTATGGAATGTCATAGGAGCGGCCATTTCAGGACGGGAGTATCGAGGGATCACAGAAGCGACTCCGAATACGAACGGTTCGTAATTACAACCAAAGATCGTGGAGGCGTGCTACAGCCTCAGTCTACCCCGAAGCCAGCGCCTTGCGATAGTCATCATAAGCCTTGCGAATATCGTCATGCTTGAGCGCGAGGATCTCCGCGGCCAGCAGTGCGGAGTTGCGCGCACCCCACGATCCGACGGCGACGGCCGCGACCGGCACGCCCGGCGGCATCTGCACGATGCCGTAGAGCGCATCGATGCCGCCAATGTCGCTGGAAGGTACGGGCACGCCAATGACGGGCAGGGGAGTGTGCGCTTTGATCGCGCCGGGCAGATGAGCCGCGCCGCCAGCCGCAGCGATGATGACTTCGATGCCATCGTCCCGAGCGGACTTGGCGAAGGCGCTGACTTTATCCGGCGTCCGGTGCGCGGACATCACCTCGGCCATGTGCGGGATGCCAAGCTTCTTCAGCGTGTCGAGACATTCGTCCATGAGGGGAGCATCGGACTTGGAACCCATGAGGACGGCTACGAGCGGATCAGCCATAGTCGCCTATGAACGCCTTTCTCCAAAAGAAATGCGGATATGGCCCTCTCCTTCTAGAGAGTACCTGCTCTAATTTCTTCGAAGCTTCGACCTCGTACGAGATGATCTCAACAAGCTTATCTAATTCACGCTTCTTAGGCCGATCTTTGACGCAGGACAGCATGAAATCGAACATCTGGCCGTGCCACAACCACTTAGCAGTCACACCCCTGGATCGGTCACCAGCAACAAACAGGCCATAGCGCAAGTGCCCACTGAGGCTTCTATGCAGCGCTGCCTTATAAGAATAGACGATGAGATCATGTGTCGTTACCCCGTTGCCTTTGAGTTCTATAACGACACGAGGTACCGATTCGCCGATGCCTCTGGATTTCTCCCGCACAAGAATGTCGACCTTAAACGCTCGGTCATCATCGCCAGCCGCGTAAGGCAATGCCTGCCTAGCATCAACCTCGCAATGAGGTAAGTGCGATCTTAGTCTTGGAAGAAGAATCTCTTCGAGTTCTAGTTCCTTCATGTTCCGGCGGCGGTAGTTCCAACAGCCCTGGCACCGATATCGCGGCGGTAGTGCATACCGTCGAAGCGGATTCGCTCGACGTTGGCGTAGGCCTTGTTGCGTGCAGCCTCTAGGTCCGGGCCGAGGGCGGACACGGTGAGTACGCGGCCGCCGGCTGTGACGAGGCGACCGTCGTCGCCCTCAGCAGTTCCCGCGTGGAAGACGATCACGTCAGGATCAAGATCTTCGAGGCCATCGATCGGGAGGCCGGTCTCATACGAGCCAGGGTATCCGCCTGAGGCGAGCACGACGCCAACGCAGGCATGGTCCGACCAGCGCAGGTCGACGCCGGCGAGTGTATTGTTCGCGACAGCCCACAGAGCTTCAAGGAGGTCGGACTCCAGGCGCGGAAACAACACCTGTGCTTCTGGGTCTCCGAACCTGCAGTTGAACTCGAGCACCATGAGCCCCGAACTGTCGCAGAGAACGCCAGGATAGAGGACGCCTTTATAGGGCCGGCCCTCGTCGAACATCGCCTTGATCGCCGTTTCGGTGACTTCCGATCGAACACGAGCCTCGCCGGCCGGATCCAACCAACCGGGCGGGCTGTACGCGCCCATGCCACCGGTGTTCGGGCCTTCGTCCCCATCAAAGATGGGCTTGTGATCGCAGGAGAACGGCATGTGCGCGACGGTCTTGCCGTCCGTGAAGGCATGGGCGCTGACCTCAGGGCCGAACAGCCGTTGTTCGATCACAACGCGGTCTCCAGCGGCGCCAAACGCTCGGTCTCGCATGATCCTCGTGACCGCGTCCTGAGCAGACTCCTTAGAGTCGGTGACGATGACGCCTTTGCCTCTCGCAAGGCCGTCCGCTTTGACGACCAGCGAACCTTCCGCGGCGTCGATGTACGCTCTGGCCTCAGATTCGTGGTCGAAGATGCCGAATGGAGCTGTCGGAATGCCGTGGCGGGACATCAGCTCCTTCGCGAACACCTTGGACGACTCGATCTGGGCGGCGTCTTTCGTCGGCCCAAACGCGGCAATGCCCTCGACAGTAAGTCGATCGACGAGGCCGGCAGCAATCGGGTCTTCGCTGCCCACGACGGCGAGGTCGATACGCCGTTGTTTACAGACGCGGACGATCTCATCGAAGTCGTCGGCGTCGATCGGCAGGTTGGTCGCAAGGGACGCGGTGCCGGGGTTGCCGGGCGCGACGAAGAGGTTTGTGAGTTTCGGTGACTGGCTAAGTTTCCAGGCGATCGCGTGTTCACGCGCACCGGAACCGAGCAGCAGAACGTTCAAGTAGGACGTTTCTCCGTGGGTGGCAAACAGTGGCTGTCCGACGCTCCCGTTCTATCCCGCGAAGGCTTGCGCTGTCAAGACCGAACCGCCTGGCATGCTATTCTGAAACGTGAAAGGTGGCCCAACATAGCACGTCGAATGCATAAAACTCGCATGGAACGCGAGCGCGCCTTGCTCGTCGCCGTGCAGGCGCGCCGTTCCGGAGCACGGGGCGGGTCGTGGGATGCTGAGAGCTCGTTAGAGGAGCTAGGCCGGCTCGTCGATACCGCGGGTGGCCGGGTTGTCGGGAAGACAATCCAGAAGCTTGATTCGCCCCACCCAGCTCAGTACGTGGGCGCGGGCAGGCTGAATGACATTGTCGCTCAGCGCGAAACGATCGGCTACAACCTGGTGGTCTTCGACGACGAGCTGACGCCAAGGCAGCAGCGCAAGCTGGAGGAGGCGCTGGAAGTGAAGGTGCTGGACAGGACGGCGCTGATCCTCGACATCTTCGCGATGCGCGCCAGAACCCGGGAGGGACGCCTCCAGGTTGAATTGGCGCAGTCGGAGTACCTGCTACCACGGCTAGCAGGGCAGTGGAGCCACTTGGAGCGCCTGGGGGGCAGCGGGAGACAGGGAGCCATTGGCGTGAGAGGTCCCGGCGAGACACAGCTCGAGACTGACCGCCGGATGGCTCGCAGGAAGATCGGGCGGCTCAAGAAGGATATCGAGGGGGTGCGGCGCCAGCGGTCGCTGTACCGTCGCAGGCGCGCGAAGTCCGGCGTGCCGGTGGTCTCGCTCGTCGGATACACAAACGCGGGTAAGAGCACACTGATGCGGGCGCTGACGCGCGCGGACGTCTTCGTGGAGGACAAACTCTTCGCGACGCTGGACCCCGTGACGCGACAGATCCACCTACCCAGCGGGCGAACGGCCCTACTGACTGACACGGTGGGATTCATCCAGAAGCTGCCGACGCAACTGGTCGCGGCGTTCCAGGCGACGCTCGAAGAGCTGGCGGAGGCCGACCTTCTGCTTCATGCAGTCGATATCACGCACCCGGATGCCGCTCAGCAGAGCCAGACGGTGGATGACACGCTGGCAGAGTTGGGGCTGCAGGACAAGCCACGCGTTACGGCGCTCAACAAGGTAGACATGCTGATCGAACACGAAGGTGGCGAACCCGAGGACCTTGGCGCGTTCGAACTTTCGCTGGCCGAACATCGGCCGGATGCGGTCCTAGTGTCCGCTCAGGAGATGTGGGGCCTCGATCAACTCTTGGTGCGCATCGACGAAGAGCTGGCGCGAGTTACGACATCCCCGCAGTTTGCGGCTCGTCCCGCCTAGTCGCCCAGCGTGGTGGTGTAGCCGAGGGTGATGATCTCCTCGACATACTCGCTACGCCAGCCCGGCTCTGGAACACGAAGGGCGTGATCACGGAACCAGCGGTGGTACGTGAGGTATTCGTCTTCTAGGCGCTTTCGACCCGCGTCTTCTTCTGCGTAGGCCTCGGGCTCAACGTCCTCTAACCGCTTGTCGCTGTCCGCGAGAGGCACATCCAGATCCTCCTGCCAGTACTCGGCTAGGTACTCCAGAGCCTCTTCCAGGTCTTTACGACAGTCGTTGATGAGCATCGCCATCATCGTAGGCTGATCGACGACGCGCGACCTGACGCCCAGTTCCTCGGCGCAACTCTGGCAGAGGATCACGAGCTTGCGCGAGTCGCAGCCTTCCTTGCGAACGCAGAACTGGCAGCGAGGGGCGTATTCAGTGCCCCAAGGCTCCCTTGTGTAGCCGGCAGAGACGGAGGTGGTGAATGTGCCGCAGCGAGGGCAGGCCATCTTGTCGCCAAGGATTTCGTCGATCGTCTTGTCCCAGTCGATCTGCATGGCCTCTCCTAAACGTAGGGGATGTGCTGTCATGATAGCGCGTCCGCAAAGCCTGTCAAATTGGATATGTGGCATCCAACTGTAAGCGAGCTGCGACTGCAATGGGAACCGAAGCACAAACGAGACGTCGTAGAGAGGAGGGCGGCCCTTTTCAGGCCGCCCTCCTCGTGTTAACGACAGTTGCTCAGGTTAGGCAGCTTCGCTGACAGCCACGGTTAGCTCTTTGCGAAGGACGGAGAGGATGCGCTTGTGCAACTGGCAGACGCGCGATTCGGAGAGTCCAAGCAACCGCCCGACCTCGTGGAATGGCTTGGATTCACCGTAACGGTAACGGAGAATGGCCTGGTCGCGCTCGCTCAGCATCGACATCGTTTCGTTTAGCTGGAGGAGTGCAGCCTCCCGCTCGGCGGCGATGGCAGGGTCGGAGCGATCATCGTGGTCGGCGGGGTCCCAGCGTACACTGCCGCCTTCACGGGCCCCCTGCTGGAGAACATTTTCGAGTGAGACGAAGCGCGATGAGGCGTGCCTCTGGATTTCCCGGACGTCGGTCGAGCTGATGCCCAGACGCATCGCGATCTCCCTCTGTGTGGGCCAGCGGCCCAATTGCGTGGCAAGATCTTGGCCGGCCTGGTCGACCTTTCGCGTGCTTCGGCGGAGCGAGCGCGGGAGAGGATCCTGGCGGCGTACGGCGTCGAGGATCGACCCCCGGATGCGGCGTATCGCGAAGCTGGCGAACGCCGTACCGCGCGACTCATCGAACCCATCAATCGCCTGGATCAGGCCTTCGGTGCCGAAGCCGATCGCGTCCTCGCGTTCGAGCCCAAGCGTGTTGATCCGATCGGTGGACATCCTGTTCACCACGAACGTGACAAGCGGCATGTTCTTGAGAATCGTCGCTTCCCGTTTGGACATTTTGTCAGCCCCTTTACAGCGGGCACCGATGGGGCGACACGGAAGCCTTGGAAACAGTCGGGAAGAGGTGGGGTTGTCGAACGTCAGCGATTCGGCAGCCCGGCGACCCTTACTCTCTTCCAGAGCGGTAGGCCCGTGGCTTTGCGCCCCCCTCTTTCGAAGGGTTTGCCCTTTCAGCGCCTCTCTATTCGGTTGTGAGGCGCTCCATGCCAACGGTCACAAAGACCGGGCCCATTCTTGGGCTTCAGAAATACAAACGTCTATGGAGGGGAAACGTTACAGATCGATTCCGGAGGAGCCGCTGTTATAGTGTGATCGTTTCGCAATGATGACCGAAGCTGTAGAGCCAATCGACCACGTCCAGCGCTGGCGTGACCTCGTCGCCGCGCGCCGGGAACAGCACGACGCCGTCTGCGCCGCTCAGGGACGAACCACAGATGACTACTGGGCGCGAAGAGCTGAAGGCTTTCGAAAGTTCGTGCAAGAGGCCGGCAGGCAAGCCGACCCGTTTATCGAGTGCATCCTGAAACAGCTACGGCCCGAGGACACGGTGCTAGACGTTGGTGCGGGCACCGGACGCCACACCATGGCGTTAGCCGGTGAGGCTCGACACGTCACCGCGCTCGATCCTTCGGCGCCAATGCTTGGCTTCCTGCGAGAGGACATCGAGTCGCGGAAGCTCGTAAACGTTGACGTCATCGAGGGTGGCTGGCCGGATGCCGCGGCAGACGCGCCTGAGGTCGACGTGATCATCAGCGCGCACGTGCTGTACCCAATCGAGGACATCGTCTCCTTCCTGCAGGCGTTCGACCGGAAATCGAAACGGCTCTGCTTCTTACACCTGATGACGTGGCAGCCGTGGTTCGACCAGATCCAGCTCTGGGAGACTGTCCACGGCGAAGCACGACGCCCACAGCCGACGTACATCGACGTCGTGAACGTCCTGCGACAGCTCGGCTGCTTCGCGAACGTCGAGATCGCCTGGACGGAGATGCCGCGTTCGTTCGACGACATCGACGACGCGATGAGCCGTTTCGCCGAATCGATAGCAGTAGGGGAAGACGAAGGACGAACGACGAGGTTACGGGCGGCGCTGCTCGAACAACTCACCCAAATGGATGATGGACGGCTGGCCTTTCCTGATCGCCGGTATCCGCTCGCGACGGTCTGGTGGGAAGCTGGAGCACTAACGGCGGGCGACTAGTGCTAAGAAGCCAGGAACGGCTCGATGGCGGCGATGAACTCCTCTGGGCGGTCTTCCGGGACATCGTGGCCTGCCTCATCGATCGTGACAGCCTGCGCGTTCGGGAAGGCCGCCAGCATGTCGTCTACCACATTGTCCTGGAGGACTTGCGATTTCCCGCCGCGAACGATCAGTACAGGCGCCGTCACCTTGGGTAGCTCATCCCAGAGGTTCTCGGGCTCCCAGTAGTAGCTGACACGAGCATCGTGCTTGTTCTGCCATTTGCCATTGGGTAGCTGCTTGAGCAGGTGCTGGAGGCGGTGCTTCATGGGCCCGTCGGGCGTTGTTTGATTCGTCAGGCGTGCGAGCTTGAACGCGACATCGTGGTCGGGCAGCTCCGGGTGGCCATGTTCCGAGATGTGCTTATCGAGTTCGCGGCCCGGGTGCTTTTCGCGATGAATCGCCGGCCGGATATCGATGGTGACGACGTGGTTGATCTTTTCGGGATGGCGGGCGGCATAGGCGATGCTGTACATGCCGCCCATAGAGAGCCCGATGATGTCGAGCGTGTCCAGGCCCCAGAGATCGACCAACGCCTCTACGTCACCGACGAAGTCCGCAGCAGCGTAGGCGCCATCCTCAGGCCAGCTGGTGTCGCCGTGGCCACGCTGGTCGAGCGCAATGACGTGGTAGCGGGCCTGCAGCGCTTGAGCGACAGGATCCCAGAGACGGCACGTATTGCTGATGCCGTGGAGCAAGAGAACGTTAGGAGCGTCCGGTTCGCCCCACTCGGTGTAGTGAAACGTCAGGCCCCGCGCATCGACAGTGCGCTCTCGCGGTTCAACGGCAGCGGTCATTCTACGGTCTCCTTTCGCGGACGTGGACAGCTTAACGGATTGAACGCTCTAGGTGCCCGCCCTGATCGCTGAGGATTCTCAGACTGCTGCCGATAACTAAGTAGCAAGCCTGGGGAAGGCCTCGCGAGTAAGGAACGACAATCAAGGAGACGTTCGTGGCAAAAGCACCGTGGGAGACTACGTTTGACCTCATTGGCCTGACGGCCTATCTGACACTACTGACCGGCGAACTGCCGGACAGCAATCTCCTAAGGATGGCGCGAGAGGGAAGTCGGCTGCGGGACGTCAAGCTTCCACGCAAGTCGCGGACGGCCACTCGACGCAGCGTACGCCGCGCCGCCTGACGGCCGTCGCTTCACAATGGCTTGGCGGAACGGGCTACGCCCGTTCCGCAGGAAAATCCCACGCACCTCTTCCGGCCGTCCTATATCCTGTGGCCATCACCAACGGCCATCGCTTCGCGATGGCTTCGCAGAATAAGCTGACCCCTTCCGCAAGCTCTTCCAGGGCGGCACGCGGCGTCTAGCCTCTCGTGGGTCCCACAGGCTAGAATACCGCCGGACAGGAGGGCCCATGCTGACCAAATTCGACGACTACCTGACGCACCAGACGCCGGAATCGTTC
>JADFPV010000013.1 GCA_022562155.1 Chloroflexota bacterium | reverse complement strand
TGACGTTTGCCGCGACCGTAAACGTCATCCTCCATGCCGGCGCCACGCCGGTCCTTGCCGATGTCAGCGAGCGCGACTTCAACATCGACCTTGGCCAGATCGAAGCCAGGTTCACCGATGCGACGAAGGCCATCATGCCGATGCACTATGGCGGCCAGCCGTGTGAGATGGAAGAACTCCTCGCCTTCGCTCGGCAGCACGAGCTTCGAGTCATCGAAGACGCCGCGCATGCGTTGGGCGCCCGGTACCGGGGAACGCCCATCGGTGCGACGACGGATGCGGCGGTGTTCAGCTTCTACCCGATCAAGGCCATTACAACCGGGCAGGGCGGCATGCTTACGACGAACAACAGCGAGCTGGCCGAGCGGGTACGCCTCCTTAGCCTGCACGGCTTGAGCAAGAACGCGTGGAACCGTTACTCGGAGCAAGGCAGGGCCGAGTACCAGGTTCTGGCGCCCGGGTTCAACTACGCCATGACGGACATCCAGGCGGCGCTCGGCATCCACCAGATACGAAGGCTGGCATCGTTCCAGGACCGCCGCGTTGAGATCGCGGAGCGATACGATGATCTGTTCGCGGACCTCCCCGAAGTCGTCCGGCCTCCAGTTCGCGAGGATGTCGAGCACGCGTGGCATCTCTATCCCATTCGACTGCAACTCGATCAGCTGCGGATTGATCGCGATCAATTTATCGATGAGCTGCGCGAGCGTGGCATCGGCACATCCGTCCACTTCATCCCGATCCATCTGCATCCTTACTATCGAGAGTCGCTCGATATCGGGCCCGGTGACTTCCCTGTTGCGGAGAGGATCTACGAGAGCCTGATCTCTCTCCCCATCTATCCCAAAATGCGCGATCGCGACGTCGAACGCGTCGCTTCGGCCGTTCGCGAGATCGCGACGGCTGCGCGAAGCTAGCGCGGTGAAGCGCGCGTTCGACCTCCTTGTCGCGGTTACTGCGCTGATCGTACTCGCCCCCCTCATGGTGGCCGTCGCCATCGCGGTGAGGCTCGAGTCACCCGGGCCTGTTCTCTTCCGACAACAGCGTGCAGGCAAGGACGAAGCGCTGTTTCAGGTGCTCAAGTTCCGCACCATGCGCCCAGAGGCAGGTAACGAGCAGACTACGCCCGTTCCCCAAGTCGACGACTTCTCATCCTACGTGTTCGATCCGCTCTACGGAGGCAAGCAGTACACGCGGATCGGCCGCCTGCTACGCATCACAAGCCTTGACGAAACGCCGAACCTGATCAACGTACTGCGCGGGGAGATGTCCATCGTCGGACCGCGCCCAGAGGTTCCGGAGCTCGTCGAGCAGTACCTGCCAGAGTATCGAAGGCGGCATGACGTGCGGCCCGGCATGACGGGCCTCGCACAAATCAGCGGGCGCGGCAGTTTGACCTACGAGGAGACCATGCTCTACGATCTTGAGTACGTTGACAACCACTCAGTTGTCGGAGACCTCATGATTCTGGCGAAGACAATACCCGCTGTCTTGACTCGCAAAGGCGCACAGTGAGTCAGCCACCAGTCGACAAGACGACGATGCCGGAATCCTCCGGTCCCTCACTACTTCTGAAGCGGACGCTCGACCTGCTGCCCGTCCTGGCACTGGACGCGCTCCTCATCATCGCCAGCTACGCCGCCGCCTTGGCGCTCAGGTTCGATGGCGCCATTCCCAGGGAGTCGATGGTGTTTTTCGGACAGGTGATCGCCATCATCGTGCTGGCTTATCTCATAGGTAACTACTTCTTCAGCATTTATCGAACGGCCTGGCAGTATGCCAGCCTAGCCGATGCGATTAATCTGGCGTCGGCTGTCGGCCTAGTGTCGATCCTGCTTCTAGGCGTCAACGTCTTCCTCACGCCACGGCACATCCCTCTGACCGTCACCGGGATGGCGCCGGCCCTGATCTTCCTATCGATGGGAGTCGCGAAGCTGTGGCCGCGCCTCCGCACACAAGCTCCCTTTACCGGCTGGGGCGGTCCGGCGCAGCACGTCCTTATCGTCGGGGCAGGCCACACCGGCCAGATGCTGGCGCGGGAGTTCCTTCAGCATCAGGAGTGGCAATACCGCCCGATCGGCTTCATCGATGACGACCCGCAGAAGCGACAGACCCGTATTCACGGCCTGCCCGTGCTCGGCACGAGGGCGGACATCCCCGAGGTCGCACGGGCGCACGGTATCGAGGTCGTCGCGCTAGCCATGCCATCGGCGAGCGGCGCGACGATCCGCGAGTTTGTAGGCCTCTGCCAGGAGGCCGACGTGGCGGTGCGCACCGTCCCAGGCGTACCTGAGATGGTCCACGCCGGAGCATCCGGCCAGCTCCGCGAGATCACGGTCGATGACCTCCTGGGCAGCCAGGAGACAGAGATCGATGCCGGCGCATGCGCGGAACTCGTTCACGACAAGGGCGTCTTGATCACGGGCGCCGCCGGCTATCTGGGCCAGGAACTGGCGAGGCAACTCCTGGCGTTCGGCCCCGCGGTGCTCCATCTCCTCGACACCAACGAGACCGGCCTATACGACCTCCAGCGCGACCTCGCCTCGGAAGGCGCGGAGGTGAAGATCTGGATGACGAACATCGTCGACAGGGCGCAGGTCGACAGGACGTTCCAGGCTGCTCGTCCACATGTGGTCTTCCATACCGCTGCTTACAAGCACATACCGGTGATCGAGGACCATCCCGAGGCCGCCTTCCACGTCAACGTCGTAGGCACGATGAATCTCTACCGCGCGGCCGACGCCACCGGCGCTGAGCGGCTGGTGTTCGTCTCGTCAAATAAGGCTGGCGACCTCGACAGCGTGTACGGGGCCACGAAGCGCATCGGCGAACTGCTTGCGGCCGCGCTATCAAAGGAGAGCGACACGCGGTTTACGGCCGTACGCCTGCATAACGTGATGGGTAGTCGCGGCAGCGTGGTACCGCTCTTCCTGCGTCAGATCGAACGCGGTGGCCCCGTGCTGCTCACACACGCCGACATCGCGCGCTATTTCATGTCGCCGCCGGAGGCCGTGCGATTGCTCATCCAGGCAGGAGCGCAGGCCAATGAGGCGTCAACGCTCGTGCTGGACCTGGGTGAAGAGGTGAAGATCGGTGACCTGGCGGAGAAGCTCATCCGCCTGCGAGGCTACCAACCGGGCAAGGACATCGAGATCGTCTACACCGGCCTCCGCCCCGGCGAACAGGTGCGAGAAGAGCCGCTCGAGCGCCGAGGTCGCTTCCTGACGACCGAGCACCCGAAGATCTTCCAGGTTGATGTCCCGCCTTCGTGTTCCGCAGACGAGATCATCGACCGAATCGAAGCGCTGCAGCGCGATCTGCCGGAGACTCGGGAGGAGCTGATAACGCGGCTTCACGCGCTTGCACGGATCGACCTCCGCGACGTACAACCGGCATCCGCAACCTCCGACAACTAACCCTGCGCCTCCCATGAAGGTCGTAACGGTCGTCGGCGCCCGGCCTCAGTTCATCAAAGCCGCCACCTTTAGCAAAGCGCTGCGCAAGCAGCACACCGAGGTGCTGATCCACACCGGCCAGCACTACGATCGAGAACTCTCCGATGTGTTCTTCGAAGAGTTGGACCTTCCCGAACCCGCCCACGAGCTAGGTGTGGGCTCAAGCTCGCACGCGCAGCAAACGGCCCAGATCCTCGAGCGGATCGAGCCCGTGCTGGAAGCCGAAGCGCCGGACTGGGTCGTCGTGTTCGGCGATACGAACTCAACGCTCGCCGGCGCACTAGGCGCGATCAAACTGGATATCTCGCTGGCTCACGTCGAGGCCGGCTTGCGCAGCTTCAATCGATCGATGCCCGAGGAGGCGAACCGCGTCCTGACCGACCACTGCGCCGACCTACTCTTCTGCCCGACCAAGACCGCGATGACACATCTCGCCGCCGAAGGCTTGAGTGATCGCGCGCATCTGACCGGCGACATCATGCTGGACTCGCTCGATCAGCACCGCGCCGCCGTGGAGGCGCGCACCGGGATCCTCGAGCGGTGCGAAGTTGAGCCGGGCGCTTACTACCTTGCCACCGTCCACCGCGCCGCCAACACCGACGATCACGCCGCGTTGGCACGGATCATGGAAGCGCTAGGGCGGCTAGAGCTAACCGTCATATTTCCCATGCACCCACGGACCAGGCTGGCTCTAGAGGCGAGCGGCCTCAAGCCGGCTCCGAACGTAACGGTCATTGAGCCCGTCGGGTATCTAGACATGCTTGCGCTGCAATCACACTCGCGGGCCGTGCTCACAGACTCGGGCGGGATGCAGAAGGAAGCCTTCTTGCTCGGCACGCCTTGCGTCACGGTGCGAGATGAGACCGAGTGGCCGGAGACTTTGGTCGACGGCTGGAACGTGCTCGCCGGAACAGACGTCGATCGCATCGTCGAAGCAGCCACGCGATCACGCCCTACAGGTGACCGGCCCGACGTCTTCGGCGATGGCCGCTCGGCCCAACGCATGGTAGATTTGCTGCAACATGATTCATCCCACCGCGGACGTCTCGACTGACGCCAAGATCGGCCAGGGAACGCGCGTCTGGAGCGAAGCGCAGGTGCGCGAAGGCGCGGCTATCGGCAAAGATTGCATCCTGGGCAAGGGCGTCTACATAGACACAGACGTTGTAGTCGGCGATCGGGTCAAGATCCAGAACAGAGCGTCGCTATTTCGCGGCCTGACCGTGGAAAACGGCGTCTATATCGGCCCACACGTCAGCTTTACGAACGACCGCTATCCACGCGCCGTCAATGCGGACGGATCTCCCAAGACTGACGACGATTGGGAGCTGGAGCGAACGCTCGTGCGCGAGGGCGCCTCGATTGGCGCCGGCGCGATCGTGCTGCCCGGCCTCACGATCGGTGCCTGGGCCGTGGTTGGGGCTGGGACGATCGTAACCCGCGACGTACCAGATCAGGCGCTCGTGACCGGCAACCCGGCTGAGATCCAGGGCTACGTCTGTACATGCGGGCGGCCGGTCGAACACGACGGTGAGCGATGGCACTGCAAGGCGTGCGGCCTGACGTTCGACTTCGAACCCGCCGAGGCCAAGACGATATGATCCGCATCGCCCAGCCGCTCATCGGCACGGAAGAGGAGCAGGCCGTCCTCGATACGCTGCGCTCCGGCCGACTCGCCCAGGGGCCCCGCGTCGAGGAGTTCGAGCAGGCGTTCGCTGAGTACGTCGAGGCGAGGCATGCTATCGCCGTCTCTTCGGGAACCTCCGCGCTCGTTGTCGCGCTCGCGGCGCATGGCATCGGCGAGGGTGACGAAGTGCTCGTACCAACGTTTACCTACGCAGCGACCGCGAACGCCGTCTTATTGGTGGGAGCCAGGCCGGTGCTCGTTGACATCCGCGACGACGACTTCTCTATCGACGTCGCCCAAGCGGATGCAGCCATGACCGAGAAGACGCGGGCCATCCTCCCCGTTCACCTGTTCGGGCACTCGTGCGACCTTACGAAGCTCCGCGCGCTTGCGGAGCGACGCGGACTCGCCATCATCGAAGACGCCTGCCAGGCCCTCGGCGCTCGCTGGGACGGAAGCAAGATCGGCTCCTCCGGCACGGCCTGCTTCTCCTTCTATGCCACGAAAGCGATCACAACCGGCGAAGGCGGGATGATTGCCACAGACAATGCGGATGTCGCCGGCCTGGCGCGTAAGCTGCGCGACCAGGGCGAAGGCGAGCGCTACCGTACGGACATCCTGAGCGCGAACCACCGGATGACAGAGATCGCCGCGGCGCTCGGCCTGGCCCAACTGCCCAAGCTGGACGGCTGGAACGAACGTCGCCGGTCGAACGCCGCCTGGCTTTCCGAGCACCTCGCTGGCGTCGTCACGCCTCGCGAGCAAACGGCCGCCTACCACGTCTATCAGCAGTACACGATTCGCGTCAGCGAAGGACGGCGAGACGCGCTCCGAGTGCAGCTCGAGGAGAACGACATCGAAGCGGTCGTCTACTACCCACGTTCGCTGCACCAACAGCCGCTCTACCAGGAGCTTGAAATCGGAGGTTCGTTCCCTATAGCCGAGCAGGCCTGCGCCGAAGTCCTCTCATTGCCCGTTCACCCCGGCCTGAGTGACGCCGATCTTGAAGCGATCTCGACGGCCGTCAACGGCGTGATGACACCAGCCGAAGCCCGTCGTGCCTGAGCCACTGCGAGCCGGCGTGATCGGCGTCGGCGTCATGGGCGCCCATCACGCGCGCGTCTACGGCGAGCTACCTGAGGCGCAGCTCGTTGCCGTCGCTGATGCGGACGAGGCGAGGCTGGCCGACGTCAGATGGGGCGGCGGCGTCAGGGCCTATCAGGACTACGGCAAGATGCTGGCGGAGGAGGCACTAGATGCGGTCTCGATCGCTGTGCCGACGAGGCTCCACATCGACGTGGCGCTCGCCTGCATCGAGCGAGGCGTTCCACTGCTGGTCGAGAAGCCGTTAGCCGCCGATCTGGATGAGTGCATACAACTCAAGGAAGCTGCGGAACGCGCCGGCGTCACCATGATGGTTGGGCACATCGAACGCTACAACCCGGTGGTCGTTGCGGCGAGGCAGTGGATCGCGGAGGGCAAGCTCGGCCAGATTCACGAGGCGCGCATGCAGCGCATAGGGCCGTTCTACGAGCGCATGCGCGATGTTGGCGTCGTCCACGATCTCGCAACGCACGATGTCGACATACTTCGGGTGCTGTTCGATTGCGAAGTTGAGCGCGTCAGCGCCGAGGTACAGTCCGGCGTTCGGACACCGTACGAAGACTCACTGAGTGCGGTGCTTCGTCTAACGAGCGGCATAGTCGCCTCGCTGGAGGTCAACTGGCTCTCGCCTTCGAAGGTCCGCGGGTTCAGCGTCCTGTGCGATCAAGGGACCCTTGTAGGCCACTACATCCCCCAAGCACTCACGTTGGAACTGCCAAGCGGCGAGTCTGAGAACATACCACTGGAGCACAGCGAGCCGCTTCGCGCCGAGCTGGAGGCGTTCCTCAGCGTCGCCCGCAGCAACGAACCGCCCCCCGTCACCGCTGATGACGCCATCGCGGTAATGCGCGTCGTAGAGGCGCTTATCGAATCGGCCAAGCGCGGGGTGGCGCTGCCTATAGCCGGGACATCATGAACGTCGCTGTCGTAGGTCTTGGTAAGGTCGGTCTACCCTTGGCCGTGCAGTACGCCTCCCGAGGCCTGTCGGTAATCGGTTGCGATCTCGACGCCACACTGGTGAACAGGATCAACGGCGGCGAGTGTCCCGTCGCGGGGGAAGCAGACCTGGAGGAGCGGCTCGCGGAGGTCCAGCAACGGCAACTATTTAGAGCGACGACGGACACGGCGGCCGCAGTCGCGGAGAGCGACATCGTCGTCATCATCGTGCCGGTTGGTCTGACCGGCGAACGCGTCGTCGATTTCGCGAAGCTCGACGCAGCCGTCGGCGACATCCGGCGCGGGCTGACGCCGGGTAGTCTCGTCGTCGTCGAAACGACTGTTCCGGTAGGCACGACACGTGAGCGCGTTGGCGCCGCGCTAGCGAAAGAGGGGCATCAAGTGTTGCTCGCAGCCAGTCCGGAACGCGTCTCATCGGGGCGCATCTTCCAGGACCTCCGCGCGTACCCGAAGATCATTGGGGCCGTTGATGAAGCCAGCTGGCTGAAGGCGGAGGCCTTCTATAACCAGGCCCTTGAGGCGCCGTGTCTTCTGCGCGTCCGCGACCCGGAGACCGCGGAGTTCGCCAAGCTGGCGGAAGGCATCTATCGCGACGTCAACATCGCGCTCGCGGACGAATTCGCTCGCTATGCCGATTCGATCGGCGTCGACGTGACGGAGGCAATCGAAGCCGCCAACAGCCAGCCATACTCGGACATCCATAAGCCCGGCGTGGGTGTCGGCGGCCATTGCCTGCCTGTGTACCCGCACTTCCTGCCGGAGGGCGAGCTGCACATGCCGGACGCCGCTCGCAAGATCAACGATGCCATGGCCGGCTATGGTGTGGCCAAGCTCGAGGAGGCGCTCGGTTCGCTCAAGGGCAAGAGCGTCCTGATCTTAGGCCTGGCCTATCGAGCGAACGTCAAGGAAGCATCACACTCGAGCACGTTGCTGATCGCAAAGGCGCTGGAGGAGCGAGGCGCCCGGCCAATCGTCCACGACCCGCTGTTCTCAGCCGGCGAAATTCGTGCGTTATATCTAGAACCCGTCGAAGCCTTGCCGGAGCCGTGCGACGCGATCATCGTTCAGGCTTGGCATGATGAGTATCAGGACCTGGATCTCGCGGCGTTCACAGGGTGTCGGGCTGTCCTCGACGGGCGAAACGTGCTGGACAAGGCCACCGTCGAGGCCGCCGGCATGCGGTACTTGGGGATTGGGCGCTAGGTCCGCGCGCGCGGCACATGAGATGCGCCGCTGCTAATCGGCTCGTCGACGTACAGGTCCCCGTTGCGGATCTTGAGGTTGAATCCACACGTCGGATTCGTGCAGGCCCAGGCCTTAAAGTGTATGGCCGCTCCCTGACTGCCGAAGTCGGATAAGGGCACAAGGTCCCCTGTCTTGCACTTCTGGCACTTGGGTAGTCCGTTCGGTATACCGTTAAATTCCACAGGCCACCTCCCCAACAACACTAGCCCGCGTCTGGACAGCCACCAACTCAGACAGTGGCGGGCACGCGCAGGAGTATAGCACAGTCGATCCGAAAAATGAGACCGCCGCCACGAATGGCTTAGTGGAGTTAACATATTCTTAACGCGGCGGTGCGAAGTCTTGGGGTACGGCGTGGCTACTGCCCGATGTCTAGGGCACCCTGCTTAGCTTGCTCCTTTTCCTTCGCCGCCTTCGCGAACGGAGATTTTCCCCAAGGGATGTCAGGTGTCTTACCGTCGAACATGTCCTGTACGGTGATGATTTGGATGCGCGGGAACTTCTTCGCCCAGAGCTTGCTGTCGTAGAACCCGGCTCCGGCGGCGAATTCCTTCATTGGCTTGGTGGGCTCTGCAAGAGTCAGAAAGATGCCGATTGGATCTTTGTCTGTCAGCGTGCCATTCAGGTCACGGAGCATGGAGACGCCTACGTTCGCGCCACCTTTCACTGATACGACCACGCGATCATACGTGGGCTTCGCAGCGGTGCCGCCCGTAAGGATGGGAATCACGCCATCGATGCCCTTGTCTGCGCCCTTCTTCTTGCCCGCAATGGGAACTGCACCAAGTCGAAGAAGCGCCCACCACTGGAACTGATACTTGTCGTGGTCGGCAAGTGCCTGTGCACCGGTGAGGTCGACAGGCACGCCATCTTCCTCGATTGCGAGGTTAGGGAACGCGTCCTGCATGCGTTTTTTGACGAGACCGATTGCGAGGTAGGTGATGTCCATGCCGATCCATTTGCGACCTAGTTTATGCGCCGCGTGGACGGCTGTTCCGCAACCGCAAAACGGATCGAGAACAACATCGCCTGGATTGGACGACGCGCTGATAATTCTCTCAAGGAGCCCAAGAGGCTTCTGAGTTTGATAGCCAAGTCGCTCAGAGTCAGTTGGCGTCAGCCACCTGATGTCTTCGTCGATTCCTTCATCACTGTCCTGGAGTAACCCCTGGCTGTGTGGCTGATAGGCCCAGATGTCTTGTCCAGGCAGACCTGGACTGTCGGCGAGGTACTGCGTGTACGTTGGCAGCGCTTCGCTGCCTTCGGCTGGCAGCTGAACGAAGCCCGCCTGATACATCGCCTCCAGTTTGTCAAGCAACGGGAGGTCAGAGATGCCCAACTCTTCGGCAATTCGTCCTGGGATAGCCCAGTGCCGACCTTTGTTTGTCGGATCCCAGCCACGCCACGGCTTTCCACTGTCTCCGCCACGCGTACCCGCGCCCGTCAGGGCGTTTGTCCAGTACTTGCCTCTTTTGTCCTCTTTCTTGAAATAGGTCTCGACATGGCCCTTCGTATATGGCCTGTAGACCTTGTTGAACTTGTGATCTGCCGACTTGGTAAAGAACAAGAGCGTGTCATGAATCGGGCCGAACCTGTTCAACTGATTGTGCGAGCCTGTCCGCCGCCATACGATTTCGTTTCGGAAGTTCGTGGGACCGAAAATAGAGTCCATCAGAACACGGAGATAAGGGCCAGCAGTCGGATCGCAATGAAGGTAGATGCAGCCTTGGGGCCTTAAGGCCCGCTGTAGTTGAAGCAACCTCGGTGCCATCATGGCGAGATAGGCGCTCACGTCGTTGTGCCCTAAACCTTCGACGATGGCCTTGAGCATCCCTGCGACTCCCTGGCTGGGTCCGCTAATTACGTCGTCATAGGCTGCGGCTGCCGCAGGCCCCCAGTGCCAGGTGTCCTCAAACACCTCGATTTGCGCCTCACTGCCCGCTCCGGATGCTTCTTTGAACAACACGTTGTACGAGCGGTTGGAGTTGAACGGGGGGTCTAGGTAAATGAGGTCTACTGACTCCTCAGGGATGTGGTCGCGAAGAAGCTGGAGGTTGTCGCCATAGTAGAGGATGTTCGTTTTCATAACGCGAAGTGTATCATGGCAGATGACAAGGTCGAAGGCTGTGATGTGGACAGCCTGGGCGTTTTCTAGGGCGGGGGTGATCTAGTTTTCGGTTCCCGTCGACCTGTCCGGCTCTTTGGGAGGTTCCATCGCGTCGATCTCCGCTCGTAATTCTTTGAGAGATTCGCTGTCTACCACCGGTAGGTTCTCCCACTCTTCTACGCCGATTCCTAGCGCCCTCTTGAGCCGTTCCAAGAAAGAGCGATGTCGGACGGGGACAACGCTGACATACTTCTCAAGTAAGATTCGAGCGTTCCACAAGAGAAGGGTCATCTGATCCGGGCGGAAGGCAGGCGCATCTATGGGGCTAGACAGTTGCATAGTCAGGAGGATCAGATTGTCTCTTAGCTTGCCCTCCTCCAAGGCTTGAATCGGGCCCATGAACTTAGAAGTCACATCAATCCAGTCGGCAATCGGAGCCTTTTGCTCCTTGAGTTGTTCGTTGAACGCGGCAAGCTGCTCATCCGTCACGTCGAACCCCATCTGTCTCGCAGCATCCTTCAGCCTGCCCGATCCCCTGTCGAGCGTCCGCCTGACAAAGACGTTGCCGTGATAGCGTTCGGCCTCGTCCAGGAACTCGAAGTAGGGTTGGCTTCGCTCGCGCCGGTGCGCTCGGCGCGCTTCCCGGACTTCGCTCTCGACCTCCGACTCTGCACGAACAAGTATCGCTATGAGGCCGGTGGCAGCGCCTATCGTGCCACCTGCCAGGCCGCTCAGAAGCCCAATTACCAGTGCGCTCCACTCCATAGCAATTCTCCGCCCAATTGTACTGGTATCACGAAATGAAGGCGGCAACGGAATCGTAACGACGCGAGAAGGGAAGGCCCAGGACCGTGAACGTCGTTCGCCTCACCCCCACCGACTACACGCCTAAAGCTAACTATAGTTTACAGTTTCTTAACACTCCCTTAGCCGTGAATTATCGCCTGTCTCCGAGGATCAAGAAGAGGGCGGGCCGCCCGTATGGTCGCATGGTCGCGATACACCTACGCTTGGAGGCAGGGCATGCGAGCGGTCCGTCCCGCCTACTCGAACGTCATCACCCTCGCCGCGTTATAGTAGAGAGAGCTAGGGTTCAGGCGCTGCCTGAAGTAGGAATGTTATGACAAGTACGATCCTCGTCGTCGACGACGAAAAGAACATCGTTCAACTCGCCCGCCTTTATCTGAACAAAGAGGGCTATCAGGTCGAGTCCGCATTCGACGGCGCGGAGGGCCTCAAGAAGGCCAAGAGCATCCGCCCCGACCTGATCATTCTAGACATCATGATGCCGGAAATGGACGGGCTCGCCGTCTGCAAAGAGCTGCGTAAGACGAGCAACGTCCCGATCATCATCCTCACGGCCCGTGGCGACGACGTGGACCGCGTGGTTGGGTTGGAGATCGGCGCGGACGATTACGTGACGAAGCCCTTCAACCCCCGAGAGTTGGTCGCCCGCGTTAAGGCCGTGCTCCGCAGGACAGCGCAAGACGCCCCAACCCAGGCGGCCCTGGAGGCCAACGGCCTCCGGCTCGACACGGCCAGCCGGGAGGTGACGCTCGATGGCAAGGCAATCACGCTGCGGGCGAAGGAGTTCGATCTGCTCACAGCGTTCATGCAGTACGCGGGCATCGTCCTGAACCGCGAGCGGCTGCTCCGGTTGGTATGGGGATCCGACTACTACGGCGATATGAGGACCATCGATGTGCACGTCGCCTGGCTGCGGGAGAAGCTGGCCGACGCCAAGAACGTGAAGATCGAGACCGTATGGGGTGTTGGCTACAAGCTCATGGTGGTCGCTGATGCCGAGAAGTCTTAGTACCCGGCTCCTCCTCGCGTTCGCGTTCATCGTCTTGTTGACGCTGTCGATTTCGGCTGTCGGCACGCTTTTCCTCCTGCGCGACCAACAGCGGGAAGCGGCTGAGGAGCGCGTCGGGCGTCTTGCCGAACCCATCGCGGTGACCATCGCGCTGCTCGAGCGCGCGAACGTCGGCAGAACGCAGATCCAGGACACACTCGACGGTTACGCAGACAGCTTCGATGTGCGCATCCTGACTGTCGACGGCGAGGGAAACGTCCTCTACGACTCGGATGCCCGGCTCATTGGCGGGGTGGTCGACGCGTTCGTCGCTGAACGGCCCGTGATCCAGCGGGGAGGCGCCAGGTTCCGCATGGCGAGCTTCGACACGGGCGACGAGAGCCTCATGTTGTTCACATCCGCTCGAGACAGCATCGAACTCACGACAAGCCAGCTTACCGAGTTCCAAGCCTTCCTGTACCAGAATGCCGCCCAAGGCGATTCGCTGTCGGTACAACTGCAGAACATCCTGAATAACCTGGCCGATGGAGAACCCACCACGCTCAGCGTTCCACTGGCCAGTTCGCGTTCGCTCGTTGCGGTACCGGAGGCGGAGATCACGTCGGCGTGGCGGGACATCATCCCGCAGATGAGCATCGCCGGGGGCATTGCGCTGTTGGCTGCCACGATCGCCGCGATCCTGATCGCCCGTTCGGTAACCGGCAGGCTGGAACGCGTAACTCACGCCGCCCAGGAGATGGCAAAGGGCGATTACGAGCAGCAATTGGAGCCAGAGGGCGAGGACGAGATCGGGCGGCTAGCCAACGCCTTCAACGACATGTCGCGTCAGGTCAGCCGATCACACCAGATGATGCGCGACCTGCTCGCGAACGTCTCGCACGAGCTAAGGACGCCGCTCACGTCGATCCAAGGGTTCTCTCAAGCGCTGGAGGAAGGCGCGATCTCCTCGCCTGAGGAGTACCGCGAGGCCGGCCGCATCATCAACGAAGAGACGGACCGCATGCGCCGCCTCGTCGACGACCTGATCGAGCTATCACAGCTTGAATCGGGGCAGGCCACGTTGCAACGCGAAGCTGTCGACCTCGAGGACCTGCTCGCGACCTGCGCCCTGCGAGTCGAGCGTCGGCTCGCTGACTCGAAAACTGACATCAAGCTCGACGTCACCAACCTCCCGCGGATCGAAGGCGACGGACGCCGGCTCGAGCAGGTGTTCACGAACCTGATCGACAACGCCGTCCGCCATGCCCAAGATGGCTGCGAAATCACAGTGCACGCGGAAGCTCAGGACGGGCACGTCCGCGTAGGCGTTCACAACACCGGGTCCTACATCCCGGAGGAAGAGCTCTCCCGTGTATTCGAGCGCTTCTTCCAGCTCGACCGTAACCGGAGCGCGAGCGGCTCCGGGCTGGGCCTCGCCATCGTGAGCGAGGTCGTCCAGGCGCACGGCGGGCGCATCTACGCGAAGAGCAACCGCGATGAAGGCACGGAGTTCGTCGTCGAACTCCCACTCAAGCCGCCCGTCAACGGCCGCAACCCTTAAGCGACGTTAGTCGAAGCGGACTTCCACGCCTGGTCCTAAGCTAACTAGCTTGCCGTCTTGAACCTGGCATGGGACGAGCCCAAGGTCCTGGTAGGCGCTGGGGTCGAGATCAGCAAGCGCCTTGGCTACAAATTCCTCAAGGCTATTTACCCCCGGCGGCAGACGATCGCCGTTCTCGTCGAATCCAATGCTGCCTGAAATGCCGCCGGTGGCCGTACTGCGCACCCTGTCCCGCAGCTTTGTCGGCTCAATCACAAGCGAGCCATCAGCTTGCTCCTCGGCGACGGCGGCGATCGCGTTCAGCAGAATTGTTGCGGCGTCCGCGTATTGCGCAGGGAAGGAAGCGGTCGGCTCGTAACCATGCAGCTCCACGAAATCGTCTAGGAACGCCTTGGGAAGCGGCAGCGTGCAGGCGGCGAACAGGACACCTTCGGCCTCGGCGGCGCCTACCGGCTCGATAAAGCCAGTTGCAGAGGCGGCGCCGTCGCCCGCGCCAAAAATCCCATCGAACCCAGCATCGCGCAGCTGGCGGTACAGTAGCGCAGCCTCTGGATTGTACCCCGCGAAGGCAACGAAGTCGGGGTCGCCGCTCAATATCTGGCTGATCGCTGGGCCGAAGTCGACAGTCCCCTCTACGATGCTTACACGGTCGACCGTCAGGCCAAACTCCTCGGAAACACGCGCCGCGCTGCTTGCCAGGTCCTGACCGTACGTCTCGCTGTTGTCAACGATGACGGCGCTCTCTATCCCGAGTTCCTCATTACCGCTGACGAACAGGCCGATCAGCGTGCCCTCAAGGTCGTTGCGATAGGCCGTGCGGAAGAAGAAGCCGTCCTCCCCCTGGTCGTCGGTCAGGGTCGTCGCCGTTGCGGAACCGGAGATCATCACGATGCCCGCCTCGGCGTAGTCGTCGATCACCGCGACCACGCCGGCCGGGCACTGCGGGCCGATCACACCGACCAGGCCCGGGAGCTGCTGGTGTCCGTCCTCGCCACGCAAAAGGTGGCCGGCGGCGCGCATGGTGATTTCGGTATTGGAGCAGCCGTCGTCTTCGGCGTGCACCTCGATCTCATGGCCGCCGATCAGTTCGCCGTTCGCCTTCTTCCAGCGCTCGACCGCGGTGATCGCCGCGTCGCGATACTCCACGCCGCGCACGCCGACTGGGCCGCCGGTCAGCGCGGTCGAGATGCCGATGATGATCGGTTCACCTGCAGGAATCACGATGGGAATGTCTGCGCCACGCGAGATGGGCTCCACATCGACTGGGGGCGTGTCATCATCGCCGTCGCCACATGCCGCCATGAGGAAGAGGACGAAAACAAGCCCAACGAAGAGGATCATGGCCTTTGGCAGCTTCATCGTTCGCAGCATATCCGTCCCGTCACCTCTCATGCCTGCTGGTTGTCTCAACAACTAGGATTAGGTAGTGTAACCAACTATACGGTGACTCTCGCCTATAGCCAAGCCCAGTCAAGGAGGATGACGTGACCGACGCTCCATCTACTGAAGCCCATTCCTTCACCGCCCGCATTTCCATGTGGAGTGCCCGCCACCGCCGGCTCGTCGTGTTGGCCTGGTTCGTACTCGTCATCCTGGCGTTCGGGACCTGCTCGGTCATTGAGGTCGACACCGACGTCGTTCAGACGGCCCCGGGGGAGACAGGCAAGGCCGATAAGCTGATCAGAGATCGGTTCGGCGAGGACGAGGATATTCCCACGGAGTTCATCGTCTTCTCCCACCCAACCCTCACCGTCGACGACGCAGCGTATGAGGAGACGGTCACGGGATTGGTGGACGTGCTCCGGGGCATCGTCGTCGAAGAAACGAGTACCGCGGGCAACACTACGGTCGTCAGCGACACGCGCGTGGTCGCCGAAATCTCAAGCCACTATGACCTTCCACCCGCCTCGCAGGCCCAGTCGCCCTTTACCAGCGAGGACCGCCACGTGACCTTCGTCATCGTCGAACTGGAAGGGGACATCGACGAAGCGGTAGACAGTATCGACCTCGTGCTCGATGCGGTCGCCGAGTACGAACCGGCGGCAGCATTTCAACAGGGCGCTGGTGATGATGCGATCCTGATCGGCGGCTCGGCATCGCTCACGAAACAACTAACCGAGATGATCGAAGAGGACTTTGGTAGCGCGCTCTTCCTCAATCTGCCGATCACGTTCATCATTCTGATCCTCGCCTTCGGCGCAGTACTCGCCGCCATCGTCCCGCTGATCCTGGCGTTCAGCGCCGTGTTCATCGCCGTTGCGATTCTCACAATCATCAGCCAGTTCTTTGCCATAGACGAATCCTATGAGCAGATCGTGCTGCTGATGGGACTGGCCACGGGGATCGATTACGCGCTCTTCGTCATCACGCGATTCCGGAACGAGCGCCGGGCCGGGCGCTCGAAGGACGACGCCCTCCGCGTCGCCTCGGGCACCTCGGGCAAGGCCGTCGTCTTCGCCGGAGCGACGACGGTCTTCGCCGTGGGCGGGATGTTCCTGGTGGGTGACAACGTCTTCAGCAGCCTCGGCCTCGCGGCAATCGTGATCGTCCTCGTCGCTGTGGTGAGTGCTATGACGTTGCTGCCGGCGTTGATCGCCTTCCTCGGCGACAACATCGATAGGCTGGGCGTTCCATTCTTGAGCCGCGACCGCGAGGAGGGCACCGGCGTCTGGGCCTTCATCATCGACCGCGTGCTCCAGCGCCCCGTGATCTTCGCTACCGTCGCCGTCATCGCATTGCTGGCCGTAACGGCCCCTATCCTCACGCTCAACCTCGGCTTCAATGGCGTAAGGAGCTTCCACGACGATGCCGAAGGGAAGAAAGCCCTTATCACTCTTGAAGAGAACTTTACTCTTGGCCTGGTCTTGCCTGCGCTAGTAGTGATCGATGCCGGAGAGAAGGGCAACGTCTTCGCGCCAGAGATCCAGGCAGCCGTTCAGGAGCTTGTGACGCTGGTGGAACAAGAAAGCGTCTCGCTTAGCAACCCGGACGCCTTCTTCGGGCCTCTCGCCCAGGAACCGGCCTTCAACGACTCCGGTGATACCGAGATCGGCTTCATCCCACTCAATGCCGACGCAGGAGAAGACCGGGCCATCGATGCGGTCAACCACCTCCGAGACGACCTCATCCCAGCGGCGTTCGAGGACAGCTCTGCCGACGTTCTGGTCTCCGGCGCGGCGGCCGGAAACATCGATTTCCGTAACAACATCATCTCTAGGTCGCCGTTCGTGTTTGCGTTCGTCCTGGGACTCGCGTTTATCATCCTCCTCTTGGTGTTCCGGTCTGTCGTGATCGCGGCCAGCGCGATCATCCTCAACCTGCTGTCTGTCGGCTTCGCCTATGGACTACTCGTGTTGGTGTTTCAGGAGGGCTTTTTACTCGAGGGGGTCCTCGACTTTGAAGCTACCGGCATTATTGAATCCTGGCTGCCTCTGTTCCTGTTCACCATCATCTTCGGCCTCTCGATCGACTACGAGATGTTCGTGATGAGCAGGATTAAAGAACAATACGAGCTGGGTGCCAGCACGGATGAGGCGATCTCGCGCGGCATGAAGGCTACCGCCAGCGTGATCACAAACGCGGCGGCGATCATGGTGACAGTGGCGCTCATCTTCGCCTTCATGCGAAATGTTGGCATTCAACAGTTTGGCTTCGGCCTAGCGGTCGCTGTGCTCATCGACGCGACGGTGATCCGCGCGTTCGTCCTGCCGACCACCATGAAGCTGCTGGGCGAATGGAACTGGTACCTGCCCTCCTGGCTGGAGTGGCTGCCCGAGATCAAGATGGGAGAGTAGCATGACGTTTCTCATCGCGACTTGGCCCGGTCGAATCATCCTCGTCATTGGAAGCCTTATCGCCTTGACCGTTGCGTTAGGCGGTGTTCTTGGAGTACTGGCCATCAGCGGCGGGCCCGACGACTGCACACCAGGCGGTGGTCCCATCGTCGTGAGCGACGCTTTTTCTGACTCGTTCCAAGAGAAGTGGGAAGACTTCGACGCGACGCTCGACGCCGGCTCACCCGCCTCCGTCACCTTCACCGAGAGCGAGGTGACTTCTCGCGCTGTTGACTGGATCAACAATGACGGTCCTGACTTCGATGACGCCCAGATTTGTATTCACGACGGCTACGGCGAGGCGACGGCCACGCTCCGGAGCTGGGGCATCTTCGATGTGAAATTCAAGCTGCGAGGCACGGTGGAACTGAGAGGCAACCGTCTCTTGATCGACATCGAAGACATCGACATCGGCAGCGTTCCGGATCCTCTGCACTTATGGCTCGAAGGCCAGCTAGAGGATCCAATAGAGGAGGGCCTAGACAATCTCGGCCTCGAACCGCACACCTACACTGTCATCCTGACCGAAGGCTCAGTCACAATCGAAGGCCAGCCCTAAGTCAGCCGTGGGGGTGCTCCCGCACGCTCCAATTCGAAGAACATGTAATCGAGTTGGCGCGGCGGCGAACCCAACGACGTCAGCAGCATCGCGCACTCCGCACGATGATGCGTCCCGTGGTTCACGAGGTGCACCAGCGGTTGCCACAACGGCGGCTCGTACGCATCGCCACGCGTGTCTGTGTACGAGAGCGTGTTCGCGAGGTCCGTGTCGCTCAGCGAACCCACGTAGCCACGAAGCGCATCGTTGGAAGTAGCGTAGGCATCTCGAATCGCATCGGTTCCCGCGCCGGGCCTCGGCACGTCCGGGGTCTCGCCGCCTGCAAAGCGCTGGAGCCAGGTACACTGCGCCCAGAGAACGTGCAGGAGGTTGCCCTCGACACTGCCAAAACTCGCGCCGAGATCCTTGGCGAGGTCAGCCTGGCCTAGTGACGCGGCCGCATCGAGCAGGTGGCCGTTCGCCCACGCGTTGTAGTCGTAGAGCGATTGGATGTGGTCGAGGTTGGGCATGGCTACCGCTCCAGCAGCCAGTACTCCAAGGCGTCGTTAAGGGCGAGCCAGGATGCCTCGATGATGTCGGTCGACGCGCCGACGGTGCTCGCGACATGGTCGCCGTCCGTCGACTCGATCAGCACCCGCACCGATGCGCCGGTACCAGCCGCCGAATCGATAATGCGCACCTTGTAGTCGATCAGTTTGATGTGTTCAATTTGCGGATAGAACGTGACGACCGCCTTGCGTACCGCAGCGTCCAGCGCGTTGACCGGACCAACACCATCGGCAGCGGTCTGGATCATCTCGTCACCCACACGAACCTTCACCATCGCCTCGGTCTGCATCTCACGGCCGTGCTCTTTGGTCTCGGTCGCGCGGCGCTGCACGACCCAGAAGTCCTCTAGCTCGAACGGTGCTGTGTATCCGGTCAGCGACCGGCGCACGAGCATCTCGAACGAAGCTTCCGCGCCTTCGTACTGATACCCTTCGCTCTCGTGCTGCTTGACCTGCTCGAGCACCTTGCGGGCGTCGTCGCGCGTCAGCTCAACGTCGATGCCCGCGCTCTTCACCATCGCCTGCAGTCCCCTGCTGCCGCCCAGCTCCGATATGAGCAGCCGGTTCTGGTTTCCTACAAGCTCCGGCGGAATGTGCTGGTAAGACTGCGCGGCCTTGATGATGCCGTCCGTGTGCAGGCCGGCCTTGTGCGCGAACGCGCTGGCGCCGACATACGGCTGGAACGGCGCCGGGACGACGTTCACGATCTCGCTGATGTAGTGGGAGACTTCGGTCAGGTGCGCGAGCTGCTCGTCTGAGATCACACTAATGCCCATCTTGAGCTGGAGGTTGGCGATCACGGCCGCCAGGTCGGCATTCCCGCACTTGTCGCCGTAGCCGTTGATGCAGCCCTGCACGGCAGACACGCCCTCCTCAACCGCCGCCAGCGAGTTGGCGATCGCAAGGCCCGCGTCGTTGTGGACGTGGATCTGCACGTCAACGTCGACGGCATCGCGGGCCGCCCGCAACGCCTCGACCATCTTCTTCGTGATCGTGCCGCCGTTGGTGTCGCAGAGCGCCACCGCGTCGACGCCCGCAGAGGCGGCTGACTTCAGGCACTGGAGCGCGTAGTCCGCGTCCGAGAAGTAGCCGTCGAAGTAGTGTTCGGCGTCGAAAAAGACCGTCCGGCCCTGCTCCTTAAGGAAGCGGATCGAGTCGGCGATCATCGCCAAGTTCTCTTCGGTCGTCGTCTCTAGCACGTCGCGGACGTGAACGTCGTTCGCCTTGCCGACGAGCGTCACGACCGGCGTCTCGGCGTCCAGCAGTGCCTTCAGGTTCGCGTCGTCCTCGACGCTGCCGCCGACGCGGCGTGTGCTGCCGAACGCGGCGAGCTTCGCGTTCTTGAACTTCAGCGACTTCGCGCGCTCGAAGAACTCAACGTCCTTCGGGTTCGATCCCGGCCAGCCACCCTCGATGTAGTGGATGCCCAGCTCGTCGAGCTTGGCGGCGATCTTGAGCTTGTCCTCGACCGAGAGGGAGATGCCTTCCATCTGGGCGCCGTCCCTCAGCGTCGTATCGTAAAGTTCAACCTGCATGTATGGGTACCTCCGTTAGATGATAAGTCCGCCTATGGCGGGCCGCGTTCAAGCGATCGGCGCGGAGGTAGCGCCAATCACCTGCCCCCGACAACGTCGGGGGCGTGAAAGTTCCTCCATCAGATGCGCTGAGAGTGTTCTCATTGCGCGATCACCTTACCATATATTCGGTCAGGCACAATCGGGAGTTGCCTTACTCACGACGCAGCCTTCGCGGCCAGCTTCTTCTTGGTGTACTCCACCAGACCACCGGCCTCGATGATGTCCATCATGAACGGCTCGAACGGCTTGGCTGTAAAGGTCTGCTCGGTCGTCAGGTTACGGATCGTGCCGGTCGCAAGATCGACGTCGATCTCGTCGCCCTGCTCGATGGCGTCGGCGGCCTCCGGGCTCTCGAGCACAGGCAGGCCGAGATTGATCGAGTTGCGGAAGAAGATGCGCGCGAAGCTCTTCGCAATGACGCACGACACACCGGCGCCCATGATCGCGATCGGCGCATGTTCGCGCGACGAGCCGCAGCCGAAATCGATACCGGCGATCATGACGTCGCCGTCCTTCACGCGTTTCATGAAGTCCGGATCGGGCGTCTCCATGCAGTGGATGGCCAGCTCTTTGGGATCAGTCGTCACCAGGTACGCAGCCGGAATGATCTGGTCGGTATCGACGTGGTCTCCGAACTTGTGAGCTTTACCTTTCATCTCGCCACCTCATCTGGATGGACGATGCGTCCGGCTATTGCCGCGGCGGCGGCGACCGGCGGGTTCACCAGGTACGCTTCGGCCTTGGGGTGGCCCATGCGGCCCGGGAAGTTTCTGTTCGACGTCGATACACAGCGCTCGCCCTCCGCGAGCACGCCGTAGTGGCCGCCCAGGCAGGGGCCGCAGGTGGCCGCGCTGACCTGGCAGCCGGAGTCCGTAAAGACCTGGATCAGCCCCTCCTTCAGCGCTTCTTTGAAGATGTCCTGCGTCGCCGGAATGACGATACAGCGGATGTTGGGTGCGATCATGCGGCCGCGCATGATCTCGGCGGCCTCACGCAGGTCCTCCATGCGCGCGTTGGTGCATGAGCCGATGAACACCTGGTCGATCTCGATGTTCTCCTTCGCGACCTCCGAGATGGTCTTCGTGTTCCCCGGGCTGTACGGCATCGCGACGGTCGGTTCGATCGTCGAAGCATCGAACTCGAACGTCTTCTCGTACACGGCGTCCGGGTCCGGCTTGTAGACGGTCCATTCGTGCTGGGCGCGCGGCGTAACGTACTCGATTGTCACCTCATCGGGGATCATCAAGCCGGTCTTACCACCCGCCTCCGCGGCCATGTTCGTCATCGTGAAGCGCGCGTCCATCGACATGTCCTTGAGCGCCTCGCCCTCGAACTGCATCGCCATGTACGTCGCGCCGTCCGTGCCGATCTCGCCGATCGTGTGCAGGATCAGGTCCTTGCTGCGCGTCCAGTTCTGCATCTTGCCGTGGTAGATCAGACGCATCGTCGCCGGCACCTTCATCCAGACTTCGCCCGTCGCCATCGCGACGGCGATGTCCGTGCTGCCCATACCGCAGGAAAAAGCCCCTAGCGCACCGCATGTTGGCGTGTGGGAGTCGGCGCCGCAGTAGAGATCGCCAGGCACAACGTGGCCCTTCCAGGGCAGCAGGATGTGCTCGATGCCGGCCTGCCCCAGCTCGTACCAGACGATGCCCATCTTGTGGGCGAATTCGCGCATTACCTTGCCCTGCTCGGCGGTCGCGATGTCGCGTGGCGGCATGAAGTGCGACGGCACGAAGACCACGCGCGACTTGTCGAACACGTCCTTCACGCCCAGCTTTTCGAACTGGCGGATGGCGATCGGCGCGGTGATGTCATTCGCCATCACCAGGTCGACCTTTGCGTTGATCAGGTCGCCAGGCGAGACCTCCTTCTTGCCACACTTGGCGGCCAGGATCTTCTCCGCGAGCGTCATTCCCATGATTTTGGCCTTTCTTTCTTCAGTCTACTCTACTCAGCTTGGGATCCTGTCCGGTCTATGACCGGATACGGCGGCTCGAACGCGTCATCAGCCACTTCTGTCTTCGCTTCGATTGCAATCATGCTGATCACCATGCCTGCTACATCAGGGTCAGGCGACTCGAACGGGCCGGTCTCGCCAAAGAGGAGCAGCCCGTCTTCTGAGAGGCACATCTCGTGCGTCGCATATGGCGCGGCGACGGGGACCGTTTCGATCTCGTAGCACTCGGCCTCGTAGCCAGCGATCCTTTCACTCCAGCTGTCGATAACTGTTGCCCTGTTCCGATCCAACGTCGGCCTTACAAACCAGTGCTCGGGCTCGGACACCCTGCGTCCGTCCAGCGAGCACAGACGGTCGACTCCAGCCTCCCCACCGCACGCGTAGGCAATTGGCCCACTTATCCTCGCGATGAAGCCGAAATCGCCGGACAGATCCACCCGCTCAAGCGGCAACGGGAAGTCTGCCACGCGATCGTGATACCAGACCAGGTCGCGAACCTCCGTCTCGGACTTCGTTATCGTTTCCATCTCATAGGTCACAGTGAACGTACCATTTTCTAACGCACTCAGGCGCCGGTAGAACTCCTGCACGTCAACTTCGTCATCTCCACAAGCCGCAAGCCCGAGGCTCGCAATCACAACTACCAACAACAACCGCCACATGTCCGGTCTCCTTTCGTTACTCCTTCTCGACCAGGTCGTCGAGCAACAAGTACGGAATCTCCTTCACGCGCTTCGCGCATCGCGCGTCGTTTCCAACGATGACGTCGCACCCAGTCACCATTGCGGTCGCGACGACCGCCGCGTCCGGAAGCCGTAGACCGCTCTCAGCTCGAACCCCCGCGGCTGCACGGGCGATCTCCCTGTCGAGGGGCACAACGTTGAATCCCTGAGCATCCATCAAGGCCCTGACGCGCTCCACGTCCTGTAGCGTGCCATCCCTAAGTGGCCTGACAAGCAGTTCGATCTCTGTAACGACAGAGAGCATACCTTCCCTTCGTCCGACCCGGATATCGTCCAGCAGCGTACGGATCGCTGCCGCGTACGGCTCTACCGAGTTCAGGTAGTAGATGAGCGCGTTCGAGTCGAAGCATAGCCTTCGTGCCGAAGCTAACGACTGGATTTCCGCTCCTCCTTGGCCTCAAGCGGCTCCATGAACTCACCCCACTCCCCCCGCAGTTCTTCAATATAAGCGTCGATGTCCTCTTTCGTCTCTCCGTACACACCTTTCATCGACCCGGCCGTGTACGAGACCCAGTCTTTTGGCCGCGGATGCAGGATCAGCCGCAGTCCGTCCAGCTCCACAGCGAGTTGGTCGCCCGGCTTCAGCCCCATTTCGCGGATCAGCCGCGCTGGGATTGTAATCTGATTCTTGCTACTAATCGTCGTCTTCGGCATCGAACCTGCCTCGCTTGTGATGTAAGCCAATCCGGCTTCTTTCACTTTACGATGGCCACGATTCTTTGTCAAACGTCCTTTTGCTTTACTTTGAGCGTCTTTGCTTGGCATGGCTACGGGCTAGTCCTTACTTCGCTGTCCGCGCGGCGCTGTACCGACAGCAGCCGGTTCAGCGCGTTCATATAGGCCTTCGCCGACGCAACCATGATGTCGGTGTCGGCGCCGCGGCCGACGTAGCTGCGGCCATCGCTTTCGATGCGGATCGTGACTTCGCCCTGAGCGTCGATGCCCTCGGTCACGCTTTTGACGGAAAACTCCGTGAGCTGGTTCGGCACGTTGATGATGCGGTTGATCGCCTTGTAGATCGCGTCGACCGGGCCGGTGCCGAGCGCGGCGTCGGCCAGCACGGAGCCATCGGGCGCGATCAAGCGCACGGTTGCCGTCGGCGTCGCGTGGTCGCCGGACGTTATCTGCACGAAGTCGAGGTGGTAGACCTCCACGCTCGTGCGCTTCTTGTCGGCGACCAGCGCCTCCAGGTCGCGGTCGTCGACCTCTTGCTTTTTGTCGGCCAGCTCCTTGAAGGCGAGAAACGCGCGGCTCAGCTCTTCGTCGGTCAGCTCGAAGCCAAGCGCCTCGATGCGGGCCTTGAAGCCATGACGGCCGGACGTCTTGCCCAGCACGATCTCTCCGCCCGCCGGCCAGCCGATGTCCTCAGCGTTCATGATCTCGTAGGTCTCGCGCATCTTCAGGATGCCGTCCTGATGGATGCCCGACTGGTGGCGAAACGCGTTCCCGCCGACGATCGCCTTGTTCGGCTGCAGGCTCATGCCGGTCAGGTTTTCGACGAGCCGGCTTGTTCTATAGATCTCCTTTGTGTTGATGTTCGTCTCCATGTCGAAGAAGTCGGGACGCGTGCGGATCGCCATCACGACCTCTTCCAGCGAGGCGTTGCCCGCCCGCTCTCCGATCCCGTTCACGCAAACCTCGATCGTGCGCGCCCCCGCCTTGACCGCCGCCAGCGAGTTCGCGACGGCCATGCCGAGGTCGTTGTGGCAGTGCACCGACACAGTCGCCTTGTGGATGTTGGAGACGTTCTCGAAGATCGCCTTGATAAACTCCTCGAACTCCTCCGGCACCGTATAGCCAACCGTGTCCGGGATGTTAACCGTCGTCGCACCTGCCTCGATAACCTCCTGGAGCATCGTATACACGTACTCCCGCTCGGAGCGGGTGGCGTCCATCGGGCTGAACTCGACGTCCTCGGCGTACCCCTTGGCGCGCCCGACCATCGACACCGCCATCTCCAGCACATCCTCCTTGTTCTTCTTGAGCTGGTGCATCAGGTGGATGTCAGAGGTCGAAAGGAAGACATGGATGCGTGACCGCGCCGCGTCCTTCAGGGCGTCACGGGCCGCGTCGACGGCCTTCGGATTGGCGTGCGCCAGCGCCGCGATCACAGGCTCGCGCACGTTCTTGGCGACCATCGCGACGGCCTCCAGATCGCCCTCGGACGTCAGCGGGAAGCCGGCCTCGATGATGTCGACGCCCAGCCGCTCCAACTGCTGCGCGATCTCTACCTTGTCGCTCGCGGTGAGGGCTACGCCCGGTGATTGCTCGCCATCTCTCAACGTCGTGTCGAAGATCTTGATCTGTTCTGCCATTGTTCGCTCAACCTCCTATTCAATGTTGGTCCATAACGCCCTTTAGGCCCCCTCGCCCCGATCTGGGACAGAGGGCCGGCGCAGGTTGAGTAACATCGCAGTCCGTTCGCGGTGCATGTCTATTTCCCGCTGCCATCCTTCTTGAGCCAGCTCATCATGCCGCGCAGCTCCGCGCCCACCACTTCGATCGGGTGCTCGGCTTCAATGCGGCGCTGGGCCAGGAAGCCCGGCCGGCCGGCCTGGTTCTCCAAGATCCATTCGCGCGCGAACGAACCGTCCTGGATCTCGCCCAGGATCGTCCGCATGGTTTCCCGCACGTGCTCGTCGATCACGCGCGGTCCGCGTGTGTAGTCGCCGTACTCGGCGGTGTCGCTGATCGTGTAGCGCATCGACGCCATGCCACCTTCGTGGATGAAGTCCACCAACAGCTTCAGCTCGTGCAGGCACTCGAAATAGGCGACCTCAGGCTGGTAGCCGGCTTCGACCAGCGTCTCGAACGCAGTCTTGATCAGCGCCGTAACGCCGCCGCAGAGCACCGTCTGCTCACCGAAGAGGTCGGTCTCCGTCTCCTCCTGGAACGTCGTCGCGAGCACGCCGGCACGCGCGCAGCCTATCCCCTTCGCATACGCCAGCGCGAGCTGCTTCGCCAGCTCCGTCGCGTTCTGATGGACCGCGACGAGCGCCGGCATACCAATGCCCTCTCCATAGAGCTGGCGGAGCATGTGGCCGGGGCCTTTCGGCGCGATCATCGTCACGTCGACGTCGGCCGATGGCACGATCTGGTTGTAGTGGATGTTGAATCCGTGGGCGAACATCAGCATGTTGCCCGGCTCCAACCCTTGCTCGATATGCTGTTCGTACAGCTCGCGCTGTACCTGGTCCGGCGCCAGGACCATGATGACGTCGGATTCCTTCGTGACGTCATCAACGGTGCCGACCTTGAGGCCACTCTCCTCTACCTTGCTCCAGCTCTTCGACCCCGGATAGAGGCCCACGAGCACCTTGAGGCCACTGTCCTTCAGGTTCAGCGCGTGCGCGTGCCCTTGGCTCCCGAAGCCGATGATGCCAATCGTCTTGTCCTTCAGCAGATCGAGGTCTGCGTCCTTGTCGTAGTAGATCTCAGCCATCCAGCCGCTCCTCCTAGATCAACGTCCCTATTTTCGCTTTGCCTTCGCCTGCGGCGCGGAACTTGTGCGCTTCTACCTTGCTCTTATCGATCGTCATTGGGGCCTCAGGGCCGCGCGTCATCGCAATGCGACCTGTGCGGACGAGTTCTGTAATGCCATAGGGGCCAACCATCTCCAGGAACGCGTCAACCTTCTCCTCGGTGCCCGTCACTTCTACGATGATGGATTCGGCCGAGACATCGACGATCTTTGCACGGAAGATATCGACGATCTCCAAGATCGATCCGCGTTCTTTGGGTCCCGCGCCGAGCTTCGCCAACGCAAGCTCTCGATGCACCATGTTGTGCTCCGTGAGATCGACGACCTTCACGACCTCGATCACCTTGTCCATCTGTTTGGTGACCTGAACGACGTCGGTCCTCGTGCCATCTACGGTGAACGTCATCCGTGACACGCCTGGTATCTCGCTGTGGCCGACCGCAAGGCTCTCGATGTTGAACCCGCGCTGCCGCCACTTGCTGGCGATCTTGTTCAGGACGCCCGGCCGGTTCTCGACCAACGCGACGATGGTATGGGTAGTCATGGTGTGCTCACCTTTTCAAGCTCTTCCGCGAACTTCGGCTGGTCAATCGTTTCTGAAAGTGCGGCGCCCGGCGGCATCGCTGGGAAGAGGTCTTCCTCTTGCTCCACCTCGAAGTCGATGACGACAGGGCCTGGATGCCTAAGCGCGTCCTCGATGGCGGGCTCGACCTGGCTCTTATCGGAGACGCGCAACCCCGCAATGCCGAACGCGTCAGCCATTTTGACGAAGTCTGGCTGGAGCATCTTCACCGACTGAAGGTTCTTATCGTAGTAGTTGTGCTGCCACTGGCGAACCATCCCTAAGAAGTCGTTGTTGATAATCGCGAACTTGATCGGGAGTTCGTACTCGACGCACGTCGCCAGCTCCTGCATCGTCATCTGGAACCCGCCATCCCCGCAGATCGACCAAACCAGGTCCTTCGGCTTCGCGAACTGAGCGCCGATCGCGGCAGGGATTTCAAAGCCCATCGTGCCAAGGCCGCCTGACGTGATGAAGCTGGCCGGATTATCGCTCCAGAAGTGCTGCGCGGCCCACATCTGATGCTGCCCGACGCCGGTCACGTAGTAGGCGTTTGGGCCGGACAGCTCGTAGATCTTCTTGATCACGTACTGCGGCAACACCTTATCGACGTTCGGAATGGCAATCGATGGGTGGTCGTGGCGCAGGTCCCTGATTCGAGCGTGCCACGCGGCATGCTTGGACGGCTCAACCAGCGGGTTCAGGTCAGTCAACACCCGTTTTACGTCGCCATTGAGCGGGACCGTCGTCTTGACGTTCTTACCGATCTCAGCCGGGTCGATGTCGATGTGGATGATCTTGGCCTTCGGCGCGAAGTCGGCCAGCTTGCCCGTCACGCGGTCATCGAATCGCATGCCGATCCCCATCACGAGATCGGCTTCGCCGATCGCGATGTTGTTCCAGTACATGCCGTGCATGCCGGGCATGCCCATGAACAGCTCATGCGAACCGGGAAAGCCCCCCAGCCCAAGCAACGTACAGATCACGGGTATGTTCGCGCGCTCCGCCAGCTCCTTCAGCTCGTCATAGGCCTTCGAGATGATCACACCGTGGCCTGCCAGAATGAGCGGCCGGTCGGCTTCGTTGATCAGCTGCGCCGCCTTCTTGATCAAGCCGCTCTCGACTTCGACCTCCGGCGTGTAGCTCGGGATGTTGACCTTCTCCGGGTACTCGAACTCGGTTTCCGCCTGCTGCAGGTCGCGCGGGATGTCGATCAGCACCGGCCCCGGGCGTCCTGTCGATGCGATGTGAAAGGCCTCCCGCATCGTTCCGGCCAGGTCGTCCACGTCCAGTACTAGATAGTTCTGCTTTGTGATCGGCAATGTGATGCCTGTGATGTCGGCCTCTTGGAAGCCGTCGCGGCCGATTAGCCAGGAGACCACGGAGCCCGTGATGCACACGAGCGGCACGGAGTCCATCCACGCGTTCGCGATGCCCGTCACGAGGTTCGTCGCGCCGGGGCCAGAGGTTGCCCAACACACGCCCGGCTTTCCCGTCAGCCGCGCATACGCGTCCGCCGCGTGGGCAGCAGCCTGCTCGTGCCGGACGAGGACATGTTGGATCTGCGGGTATTGCCGCAGGGTGTCGTAGAGCGGCAAGTTGGCGCCGCCCGGATAACCAAAGATGTGCTCGACCCCTTCTCGGGCCAAGCATTCCATCACAATTTGTGCGCCTGTCAGTTTCATGGTCTCGCTCCTCCTCGGTGATAACGTTCCGGCCCCGATTATTCGGGGCCGGTCCTCGGTGTTCGTACTACACGCTTCGTGTGTTAGTCCGAGGACCTCACGTCCGTAGCCCGCTCAGAAGCAGGCCCAATCCCAGCAGCCCCAACACTATCTGTAGGCTCTGGGTCGGAAGAGATACGATTACGACGCGGTTTCCCCGGCTGGCCGGGGAATCCGCGTCCACCTCCGAACTGATCGTCCTGATGTCGATCATGCTCATCTCCAAGATCAATACATCCCGTCCCTAAAGGGATCCCGAGGGACGGGACGGTACCACCCTTTTTGCCCGGCTCTCGCCGGACCTCTCTACACGCTGTAACGGGCGTTCCCGTCTGGGCCTATGCGCACTCCGTACTTGGTGCATTCAGCCCGGAAGCTCGGGGACGAGTTCGGAACCGCTGTTCGCGCCGGATTCTCAGCAACACCGGCTCTCTCAGGCGAAGCGAGTTCCTACTATTTCCCTTCACCGCCTTTATGTATCGTCAATTAGTGTACTGACGGGCTCAGGCCCTGTCAATAGGAATAGCCCTACCGTGGCAAGCCAACAGCGGAGACCTTTGCCAGGCCGTTGAAGAAGTGCCGGAACACGCCCAGCCGCGCTTCGATCTGTGTGTATGTCATCTCTCCCCGCGCCAGGCCGCACATCTGGCCCCAGAAGCGGTCGCTGAAGCGCAGCACGGCCACGCTCACGCGGGGGAAGCGCTGAAAGACCGCCTGGAATTTGTGCGAGAGCTCGATGTCCAGCATCAGCTCGCGGCCGACCGCCGCATCATACGACGTCAGGTCGTCTGTCTCGCCCGACAGGTACCTCTCGACTGCGTCGCTGGCCAGCCGGCCGCTGACGAACGCGGCATGGATCCCCTCCCCGGACAAGGGGTCGACGAGGCCCGCGGCGTCACCGACCAGCAACGTGTTGCCGCGCGCGATCGGCGCGCCCCTGTCGCGGAGCGGCAAGTGGTGACCCCGAAGGCCCGTTAGTTTGCTGTCATCGATCTCGAGGAAGCTGCAGAGTGCCGAGAGCCTGGCGCGCAGCGTCGGGCCGACCTGCTTCCAGCCGCCGACACCCACGTTGATGTGATCGCCCTTCGGGAAGAGCCAGCCGAACCCTCCTGGAATCCCGCCAAGGTCGACTGCTATCTTCGAGTCCCAGCGATCTCCGAGCCCGTTCTCGGCGGCTACGTTCGCCTCGAGCGCCACCGCCGCTCGCTGCGGGTCGCTGCCCAGACCGGCCGACCGCGCCGTGATGCCGTTTGCGCCGTCGGCGCCGATCAGCGTTCGCGCTCGGTAGCTATCTCCGTTCGAGCGCACGGTCACCACCCCATCGCTCGCCTCGATCTCACGGACCGGCGAGGCGTCACGAAAGTCCGCTCCGGCTTTTGACGCCTGCTCGGCGAGGTAGGCATCGAGACGGCTGCGCCGCGTCGTGTACGAGAGCGGCTCCGGCCACTCCCGGTCGAACGCGCCGCCTAGCTTCAAACTGACCTGCGCCTTCGTGATCGTCTGTTCGATCACCGGCGCGAGGTCGATATCCAGAGCGCGCGCGGCCTGGTTCGTCACCCCGCCGCCACACGGCTTGTCACGCGGGAAGGCCGCGCGGTCGAGCATCAGGACCTTTGCTCCGCCCCGCGCAAGCAGGCGGGCGGCCGTGCTGCCGGCGGGCCCGGCGCCCACGATAATGGTGTCGTACGTCGAGTCGTTCGCGCTCATCACATCAGTGTATCCGGCGAGAGGATGAAGTGTTCTTCTACTGGTTAAGAGTGATGATGGCTGCCGAGAGGAGCACGATCTGGGCCCCTAGGCCCGAGAGAAAGAGGAGGTAGCCGACCGCCCGGTCCAGCGCGTGCAGGAGGAACCCAAGTACAAGGCTAACGGCCAGTATGCCAAGCCCTGTTATCGGGATGCTCAATAGCTCTTCCTTGTCCCCGAAGCCCTGCGACGAGAAGGGGAAGGGGATGCTCTCGGGCAATCCGGGATACTGATGGAAGACGTACCCAAGCGTGACCGCAAAGCCGACCGCCGCCGCGAAGGCAAGCAGTAGTGCTAAGGGGTCGTTCCAGAGCGGCAACGCCGCGACCGAGTGGCGCTCGTTCACCTGTGGCAGCGAGACCACCTGCCCTAGCTTCTGGTGACCCTGCAACTCTTCGGCGAACTGCACATCGTCGGTCACCGAGATCGCGTACGTGTGCTCCGCCGTCACAATGTAGAGCAGCTCTTCCTGCGAGCCATGTGTCGAGTAGAAGATCGTGTCGCCCAGCCCTTCGACGAGCCCGTGGCCCACGTGATGGCCCAGCCAGCTCACGCCGGTCACCTTCGGGGCGGGCAGCTCCCGGCCCGGCACGAGCTTCTCGATGCGGTCCATCGGGATCAGTTGGCGGATGTCACCCCAGTGGATCGTAAGCCCGTTTCGATCGAGAAAGTACTTCAGCGTCAGACAGCTGTACGTCCAGTAGGCGAAGAGTGAGCCCAGCCCAAAGAACAGAGTCGCCGTGACGTATAGTCCCACCGCGGGAAGATCGATCGGCTGCGTGAGACCCCGCCAGAGCAGAGCGACCGTGAACACGAAGCACCAAGCGGTGAGGGCGGCTCCCACCAGCACGCCGAGCGCGCGGTGGGGATGGAGTTCGGAGATCACCTTAGGCGTTCACCCTTTGGCCCGCCGCCTGCTCTTTCTTGGGACGCGCAGGCGTCAGCCAGGCCGCATACTTCTCGTTCTTGCCGCGGATGGCGTCGAAGTACAACTGTTGGAGCTGTTTCGTGATCGGGCCGGTGCCGCCCTCGCCGACAGCTCGGCGGTCGACCTCGGTCACTGCCGTAACGTGAGCGGCCGTGCCCGTCATGAAGCACTCATCCGCGATGTACAACTCGCTGCGGTCAATCGAACGCTCGACGGTCTCGATGCCAAGCTCATCTTTCGCAAGCTGAATGATGCTGTCGTGCGTAATGCCCTCCAAGACGTTGTCAGACGGCGCAGGCGTGATCAGCTTGCCGTCCCGAACGAGGAAGATGTTCTCGCCGCTTCCTTCTGAGACATGACCGCGGTCGTCCAGCATGATCGCTTCGTCGAAGCCGTTCTCCTGCGCTTCAGTCTTCGCCAGCGCGGAGTTGATGTACAGGCCGTTGACCTTCGCTCGGGCGGGAATGCCGAGGTCATCGACGCGGCGCCAGGTGGACGTCATGCAACGAATGCCGGCGTCAGGGTCCAGATAGTTCCCGAACGGCATGACGAAGACGAGGAAGTCGTCCTCGATGTCGTGCAAGCGCGGGCCGATCTCTTCCTGGCTCTTGTAGGCGATTGGCCGGATATAGACATCCTCGGTGAAGCCAGCCTGCTCGACCAGCTTTGTCGTCAGATCGCACAGTTCATCGTCGCTGAGGGCCAGGCCGATCTTGAGGATCTTAGAACTCCTTCGCAGCCGTTCGTAGTGCTCTCTGATGCGGAAGAGGTGGACGACGCCCTGGTCCTCGTTCCAGTTTCCCCGGATGCCTTCGAAGCACGCCGTCCCATAGAGGAACGCATGCGTCTTGACGCTGATCTTAGCCTCCTCCAGCGGCACAATCTTGCCTTGAAAGTAGGCCATCTCTCTCGGCATCCGTTTCGGGCTCCTTTCGCGGGGATAAGTGAGAGGAAGTATACCAGGAAGCAGATCGCCGGCCAATCGAAAACGCTCCTGCCGGTCCTCGAAGACCCGGCAGGAGCCCTTGACGCGCGGTGGTACACTATGAGCCGCGATCTACGCGTTCGCTGGACAATTCGGAGGAGACATGACGGACATCAGCAGCTACATCGACGCGCACCTCGACGAAGCTATCGGACAGCTTGGCGAGTACGTGGCGCTGGAGTCCGTCGGCGCGCAGGGTAAGGCGATCCCAGAGACGGCGGAGTTCGTGAGGTCGTTGTTGGAGGACATCGGGGCAACGGTCGAGATACTCGAGAAGCAGAAGCCCGGCAATCCCGTCGTCGTGGGTGAACTGCCTGGTCAGTCGTCGCAGACACTGCTCCTCTATAACCACTACGACGTCCAGCCTGCCGAGCCGTTCGATCTCTGGACAAGCCCGCCGTTCGAGCTGCGACGCGACGGCGACGTGCTCTTCGGTCGCGGCATCAGCGACAACAAGGGCCACCTGATCTCGCGCCTGCTCGCGATCCGCGCGCTTCAGGACGCGAACGGCGGGAAGTTGCCAATCACGATCAAGTTCCTGATCGAAGGCGACGAAGAGCTGGGCAGCCCGAAACTGGAGGAGTTTATCGAGCAGCACAAGGGCCGGCTGTCATCGGACGTTTCGCTCCACGAAGGCGGCGGCGTCAACCCGACGGGCCGCCCCCTTGTGTCGCTCGGCGTGAAGGGCATCTTCGCGGTCCAGATGCATGTGCGCACTGCCAACCGCGACTCGCACTCATCGATCGGCGTCACGGTACCGAACGCGGTCTGGCGCCTGGTCTGGGCGTTGGCCAGCCTCAAGGATGCTGACGAGCGCATCCGCATCGCCGGCTTCTACGACAACGTCAAGCAGCCGACCGAACAGGAGGACACCTTCCTGCGAGAGCTGCCCTCAGAAGAGGAGACACTGCTGGAGCGGCTGGAGGTAAAGGACTTCGTCTGCGGCGTGCGCGGTTACGACTATCAGCGCCGCCTGATCTTCGAGCCGACGTGCACGATCAACGGCATCAGCGGCGGATACGAGGGCAAGGGCATGAAGACGGTGCTGCCGGCGGAAGCATCGGCGAAGCTGGACTTCCGTCTCGTGCCGGATCAGGACCCGGGCGACATCGCCGAGAAGCTGCGCAAGCACCTAGATAATGAGGGCTTCGAAGACGTCGAATTCCGCACCGCGGAGGGCGAGTTTCCGGCGCGGACCGATGCCACGCACCCATTCGTCGAGGTGGTGCGCTCCACAGCACGCGAGGTGTACGGCCAGGAGCCGGTGACGACGCCAAACGCACCCAGCACGCAGCCGCTCTACCCGATGATGAAGCTGCTCGGTGTGCCGATGGCGTCGGCCGGGATCTCAAACCCGGACGGCCGCGCCCACGCGCCCGACGAAAACATCCGCATCCCGGACTTCATCTCAGGCACGAAGCACGTCGCAGCCATCATCGAGCGGCTCGGCGAGATGTGAATTATGAGCGCAACTAACGAGAGCGACGACACCGAGGCGAAGCAAGGCGTAGCCGCAGCCGCTAAACAAGAACTGCCGGAGTGGGCTGCGAAGGCACACGAAGACTTCATCGCTCACTCAACGGAGATTCATGACGTGCTTCACCTAGCCTGCAGTGGCATGGGCTCCCACAGAGTACGGCCCGATATCATCAAGTTCTTCGCTAAGTACCCCCGGGACAGCAGCGACCCACAAGCCGTGATTAGTGAGGATTCAGAAGAGCTAAAGGAGGCAGAGCGCCAAGCGGCATTGGCTGAGAAAGAGATCGAGAAGGACTTCCCATTGCTCCATGCACAGGCTCTAGTATCTTCCTGGAGCGCTCTTGAGGTCTACATAGAAAGTCTCCTCGCAGCCTGGATAGAGAACGAACCGTCCGCTCGACAGACCGACATCGTTCAGCGGCTCAAGGTACGCTTGTGGGAGTATGAGCAAATGGATGTGCGAGAACGCTGCCTCTACACAGTCCAGCTGCTCCAAAGAGAGGTCTCCGGACCACTAGCCGCCGGAGCCACTGCCTTTGAGTCTCAGCTTTCACTTTTCAACCTCGGCGGGTCTGTTCCTGATGACATTCGCAGGGATCTGTTCGAAGCCCATCACCTTCGAAATGTTTTGGTCCATCGCCGTGGGATTGCAGACCGCCGGCTCGTGGAGGCTTGCCCGTGGCTAGGTCTGGAGATTGGCCAACCAATCCTGTTGGGTCACCAGGAATTCGGACGACTCAGCGTCACGCTTCTCCATTACGCAGCTGTCGTAAACGATCGAGTACGCGCGCAATTCGGCATGGAACCGGAGCTCCCGAAGATTCTTGCTCGACAGGCCGAACGGGGGGATGCTCGCACCGGAAAAGATTAAGGCGGATAGATTGCAGGTGGTACGAAACACGTCGCCGCCATCATCGAACGACTCGGCCAGGAATAAAGGCAACAGAGGAGGAGTACGCAATGTACGAAGAGATCCTGTATGAGGTCACAGACCCGGTCGCCACGATCACGCTCAATCGTCCAGACAAGCTGAACGCCCTCACGAACCGCACTCTCGCCGAGTTGCACCACGCCGTCGCCGACGCCGAGGCGCGCGAGGACGTCGTCGGCATCGTCATCACGGGAGCAGGACGTGGCTTCTGCGCCGGCCTCGACATTGCCACACTACAGGCGATCTCACAGGCCGGCGAATCCGCTGCCATGAACGACGACTCCGGTAGCGAACTCAGCGCCGCCCGCGCTGGCGATGCCGAGCTGCGCAAGGAGTTTGGCGTCGGGCCGTTCACATACCTACTTGCAGTGCGCAAGCCAGTCCTGGCCGCGGTCAATGGCGCCTGCGCCGGCCTCGGCTTCTCGCTCGCCATCTTCAGCGACATGCGCTTCGCCTCCGAAAAGGCGATGTTTACGACCGTCTTCTCACATCGCGGGTTGGTCGCCGAGCACGGCAACAGCTGGATGCTGCCACGCCTGATCGGCCCCGGGCGTGCGCTTGACGTGCTCTGGAGCGGACGCAAGTTCAACGGCGAGGAGGCACTCCAGCTCGGCATCGCGAACCGCGTCACTTCGCCGGACAACCTCCTCGAAGAAGCAAGTGAATACATCCGCACACTTGCGGCGACCTGCTCGCCGACCTCGATCATGCACATGAAACGGCAGGTGTACCGCCAGCTCAATCAGCACATGGCCGAAGCAAACATCGAGACGCTGCGTCTGCAAGACAAGAGCACCGCCTGGCCGGATCTCAAAGAGGGCGTAGCGTCGTTCATGGAACGGCGTCCGCCCAAGTTCGGTCGCGTCACGTCGGACTAAGCGCGCCTGGCGCTCTCTTGGGCACATGTAGGGGAGGGTCGGAACCTGTCCGCCGTGGCGGAGACGCTCCCGCAGTCTCGTGCCTATCGCTTAGTCTCGGTCCCGCATGTTCCAGGTCGCGACTATGGCCGAGATCATCAGTACCCAGATTGTCAAGAGCCCGAAACTCATAGCCACAATAGGTCCAGCGTCTATATCCACCTCCAGCTCGTCGGTTGTGTGTCCTCTGAGTTGAAGATAGGCATCCGGCCGCGGCGATCCTAGGGCCGTATGGCCTCATTCGCCGGTCCCTCCGGCCAGTGCCAGTCCCGCGGCGACGCTGGTGAATGTGCTGGACGCCGTTATCTCTGCCTCTGGCAGCGCTTCGCGGAGCCGCTCGCGAAACACGGGAATGAGCGACGATCCGCCAGTCGTGATGACGAGACGTATGTCTCCGGGCTCGCAGCCGGCGTCCGTTACCGCCTTCACGACACACCTCATCGCCGACTTCACCTGACCGCCGATAGCGGCCTCGAACTCATCTCTCGTAATTCCTTCTGCAACATCGATCTCATCGACCTGCAACCTCACTTCAGCCCAATCGTCGTCGGATAGAGCGATCTTCGCCTGCTCGATCGCTCGAAAGAGTCCGAGCCCGTGGTTTCGCGTAACGAGCGATTCGAGCGCGCTCAGTTCCTTTGGCGAGTCAGACTTCTTGCGGGCATCGCGAATGATCTCCAGCCTGTCCGGGCGGTTCAGCTCGACGATCGACTGCCATGACCGCAAGCGCGCGAAGATGTGATTCGGCACCGGCAAGTCTTCGGGCTGGTAGCGCGCTCCCCGGCCGAAGTGCCGCGCGATACGCGATTCCATGATGCGCGAATCCAGGAGGTCGCCTCCCAAAGGCACACCGCCTGTCGCCAGCACATCGATCGAGCCCTCGGTCGCTCTGGCCACCGTGACATCGAGCGTCCCGCCACCGAAATCGAAGACGAGGAAGCGCGTGCCCGGCGCCAGCCGCGCTTCGGAGGCGTGGTGGTGCGCCGCGGCGACCGGTTCCTCCATGAAGCGAATGTCGGTCACGCCCGTCAGGCCCCAGGCCTTTTGCAACCGGTCGAACGCGGCGAGGTTCTTCGCTTCGTCATCGTGGAAACGAACAGGCCGGCCGATGACGAGGGCATCGATGCTTCGGCCGAGAGCCGCCTCCGCGCCCCTGACTATCTGCCGGGCAAGCGTGGCGACCAACTCTTCCAGCGTATACTCGACGCCGAACACGTTGGTCTTCTTGAACGACGTGACGGCCAGAAAACGCTTGAGCGACTGAAACAGCCGTCCTGGTTCGTTGACGTCTACCATCGCATAGGCGTCCTTCAAGACCTCCATGTCGGAGAACGTCATCTTCACCTCCCCCAGGTAGCGACGCTCCATGCGCACCTCGCGGCCGGTGTTCTGTTCGGTGTACATGTCGAGCGCTCGCTGCCCGGCGACGATCTCACCGTCGCGGGGAATGTAGAGCAGGCTGCGCATAACGCGCGGGTCTCTCGCATGGACGTCCAGTTCCAGCAGTCGCACCTTCTGCCCGCCTGCCCTGAGCGAAGTCGAAGGGGGAGCAGAAGGGCCTGCCCTGAGCGGAGCCGAAGGGTCGAAGACCGCGACGCTGGAGTTGGACGTCCCAAAATCGATACCAATGCTAAGCATCTCTCACCTCATGTCTACGTTGTTCGATCTGTGTGGTCTGGCCCCTGCTGAGAGCGGCGGTGCCCGCGAATTCTGGGCATACAAAAACCCGTTGCCGGATAGACAACGGGTGGGGTAACATCCATGCCGACCGTCCCGCAGGACGACCGGCGGTCGTAAAAAGCCTAGTGGCATATCCTCATCTTGTTCACTCCCCCGCCTCTGGCGGGAGCAAACGCCAGTATCTCAAACGCTCGCGGTAGTGTCAAGCCTCAACCGGCGAGTTCAGGCTTTTGCTCGAACGCGATGTCCGAGACCACCGGCGCGCCTGCCGTTGCGCCTGGCCGGCGGCTGGACGATCTTGCCATCGGCCGTGAGGCGTGGCAGCTTCCGGCCAATCCCGCGCTCGATCTCATGGAACTTCGCCAGGTCTTCCGCGGCCAGCAGCGTAATCGCCCTACCCTGACGCCCCATACGGCCCGTCCTGCCCACGCGATGCGTGAACAGCTCGTGGCTCTCCGGCACGTCATAGTTGATCACACGCCCGATGTGGAGGACATCGAGGCCACGGGCCGCAACGTTCGTCGCGACGAGGACCGGTATCTTCTCATCTCGGAAGCGCTTGAGGATTCGGTCACGCTGCTGTTGATTCAGGTCGCCCTGCAACTCGTCCACCTTGTAATTAAGCTTCGAGAGCTTCCTATAGAGGCTGTTCACGCCGCGCTTCGTGCGGCCGAAGACGAGCGTCGAACCTTCGACTTCCTCGTCCAGTAGCTTACACAGCACCTCGAACTTGCCGCCGCCCCAGGTCTCGTAGACAACGTGTTCGATGTCCGGCGCGTCGCCGTCCTCAGGCTCGATCTGGATGACTTCGGGGGATTTGAGATATTTCTTCGAGACGCTCATCACCCAATCGGGTGTGGTCGCTGAGAAGAGCGCCGTCTGGCGGTCCTTCGGGGTGCGGGCCAGGATGCGTTCGACATCGGGGCCGAATCCTTGGTCGAGCATCTTGTCCGCTTCGTCGAGGACCAGGAACCTCACGCGGTCCAGCTTCATCGACTTCCGGCTCATATGGTCGAGGACGCGACCAGGCGTGCCGACGACGATCTGGGCGCCGGCTCGTATCGCGTCCTGCTGCGGCCCGATGGCGCGCCCGCCGAAGACCACGGTCGACCGCGTCTTCGTGCCTGTTGTGAGCTGCTCAATGACGCCACCGACCTGTTGGGCCAGCTCGCGCGTCGGGCAAAGTACCAGGGCCTGTATCGTCTTCTCGCTCTCGTCAATCTGCTCCACGAGAGGTAGCGAGAACGCCAACGTCTTGCCGGAACCCGTGTACGCCTCTCCGATCACGTCCTTACCTGCGAGCAGCAGCGGAATGGTCCGAGCCTGGATGGGCGTCGGTGTGACGATCTCCATCGCGTCCAGCGCAGCGAGCGATGACGCGCGGAGCGGGTAACGACGCAGCGGCTCGGCCGTCAGGTCGTTCATCGGGGACATACCTTGGGGCTCGCCGGCGCTAGTGAGGAAACGTTCGCGATCGTATACACAGCTTGCTTATGTCATAAGGATCGCGAATTTGAAGGATAAGCGCAAGCTGGCGAAGCTACAGGCGCCTTACCACCGCTCTTGATGAACGATGTCGTCCATTGCGTTGCGCGTCACACCTCGATGGCGCGACTCTTCCGACTCGGGGTAGCCGAAGGCCAGGAGCATGGCTGGCGCATGGTCTTCCGGCAGCCCCAATGCTTCCACGGCGCACTCTCGGTGATGCAAGGCTACGGGGCAGGACGTAATCCCCTCATCCCAAGCTGCCAGCATCATGTTTTGCGCGGCTCGGCCCGCGTCGAAACCGCTGCCACCCGGCGTTAGCACCACGCCAATCACAAGCGGCGCGTTCGGCACGTGCTGCGCGAAGTCGCCACAGGCTGCAATGGATGCCTTCTGTTCATCACCGCGTATGACGATGAAGCCCCATGGCTGCGTGTTCTTCGAACTGCCTGCCATCCTGCCTGCCTGCAAGATACGTTGCAACACTTCGTCCGATATCTCTTGGCCGCTGTACGAGCGGCTGTCTCGTTTGCTGAGAATGTTCTTATACGCTTCCATTCGTAAACTCCTTCTAGCTGGGTTGCGAGCGATTGTAGCACGCGACCAAGATACCCATTCGGCCCTATTAGTATGTGATAGATTTCTCTAGGTTGTTAGTATGGACATAGAGATAACATTAGTATAGGCTAATTATTGCGTGTCACAGATGCTCTGCGACCGCGAATTCGGAAGGTTCGAACAACATGGGAGCCGCGTTCTTCATCACATTGCGCGAAGGGTTGGAGGCTGCCCTTATCGTCGCGATCGTGATGGCATATCTGCGCCAGCTCGGGCGCACGAAGGAGTTCAGCTGGGTGTTCCTCGGCGCCATAGCTGGAGTCGCCGTCTCGCTCGTTGCCGGGACTGGTGTCTACATCGCGGTTGGTGAACTGGAAGGTCGAGCAGAACAGCTCACAGAAGGCATCATCGCCCTAGCTGCCGTCGCGGTTCTCACCTGGATGATCTTCTGGATGCGGCGCCAGGCCCGCACGCTCGGAGGAGATCTTCGTAAGCGAGTGGATCAATCGCTGGCGGGCGGAACTGTATTGGGACTATCTTCCATTGTATTCATCGGCGTAGTGCGAGAGGGGCTAGAGACTGCGCTGTTTCTGCTTGCTGTAGTGTTCGACTCCAGTGCCACCAGCACAGCGATTGGCGCCTTCTCAGGCTTAGCGCTCGCCATCGTGCTTGGCTACCTAATCTATCGGGGTGGTGAACGGATAAATCTGCGCCTCTTCTTTCAGATCACCGGCGGCGTGATCATCGTGGTCGCGGCGGGTCTTTTGGCGAAAGGTGTGCACGAACTGCAAGAGGCAGGCGTCCTCGACACGCTCTATGCGCCGGTCTGGGACGTGGGATCGAACCCAATCATCGGCCACGGCCAATTCACGAACTTCCTAAAGGGGTTCCTAGGATGGAGTCCTGACCCCAGCATCGAACAACTCGCCGCTTGGGCGATATACATCGTCGTGGCTAGCTGGTTCTTTTTCTGGAACGGGCGTCTGCCGTCGGTCGCCCAAGGACCAAGGACAGACGGCGCCTCCGTTCGAGCTGAGCCAGAGCAGTCCAGTAGCGCCTAATCAGGCAGCAGCCGCGCGAAGACCTCGTTACCCAGCAAACGTCCCTTAGGTGTGAGCCGCAGGTGGGCGTCCACGTGCTCGACAAGGGAGAACTCGAATGGCTCGCTTAGTTCCTCGCTGAACCGCTCCAGCGCGTCAACGCCAAAGCCCTCGTGAAAGTCCGGCAGGCTAACGCCCTCGATTAGGCGCAGTCCCAAGATCAGGGTGTCGGCCATGTCCAGCTCTGGCGTAACCGACTCTCCAGACACAACCTGACGCATCTTGGTGTCGCTCCCGTTCTCCAAACTCTTGAATGATTCGTCCACGAGTTCAAGGTACTTCGTTGGCAACGCGGCAACGGCGAACCTCGCGCCGTCGAGATAGGAGTGAGCTCCGGCGCCGAGACCCAAGTACTCGCGACAGCGCCAGTAGGTGAGGTTGTGCTCGCAGCGATAGCCAGGCTTGGCCCAGTTGGAAATCTCGTAGTGTTCGTAGGCGGCCTTCTCCAACCGCTCCTCAGTCCACTCGTACTGGTCGGCCTGCGCATCCGGGTTAGGGCTTGGCGTCCTGCCTCGGGCGACATCGCGTGCGAGCGGCGTGCCCGGCTCTACGGTCAGCGCATACAGCGAGATGTGGTCTGGCTCTAGCTCCAGCGCCTCCTCGATGCTCCCCTGCCAGCTCGACATCTCTTGCTCAGGCAGCCCGAACATCAGGTCGATGCTGACGTTGGTGAAGCCGGCCGAACGGGCAGCGCGAAACGCATCGCCGGCTTCCGACGCCGAATGCTCCCTGTCCAGCGCTTTCAGCTCCTCATCGTGAAAGCTCTGGACCCCAATGCTCAGCCGGTTGAACCCGAGGCCTAGCAGCCCTGCTAGGTACGGCTCGTCTAGGGAGTTAGGGTTGGCTTCCAGCGAGAACTCGGCGTCGGCCGCGATGTCGAACGCCGAACGCAACCCGTCGACGACAGTCCTCATCTCCTCGACAGGCATCAAGCTTGGCGTGCCCCCACCGAAGAACACCGTTGTGACCGGCCTATTCTCGGTGGCCTTACGCCAGAGCTGCGCTTCCTTGATCAACGCCTGTGAGTAGGCTGGAATCAGGTGGTCGCTACCCGCGTACGCGTTGAAATCGCAATAGCCGCACTTCACCGTGCAGAACGGTATGTGGACGTACAGGGAGATCGTGTCAGCCATCAAATGATCGTACCTTAGTCGTCCGGACGCTGCATCTCTCTCCACTCGTTGTTGAGACGCTCCACCTGATCTTCGGGGGCAAGCCTCCCGCTATAGCGGGCGCTCGCGAACGTGGCGCTGATGGATGTTGGGAGCGTCGAGTGAAAGTGAGCGTCGAGTTCCGGCGCGAACTCGAGAGGCGTGGCCGCGGCCGGGCGAGGCAGCCCCTCCACCGCAGCGCTCTCCAGCATCGCGATGTAGAGCCGTCCTATCGGGTCGCGACCGCGCTGGCCCCTCGCGAATCGGCCACGCAGCCGGTCCAGCGTGCCTGAGAGCATCGAGCCTAATCCGCCGCCGCCCGCCTCGACCTCTTCGCGGACGTCGACCTCATCCTCGTCGCGTTTCCCGTAGCGGCGGAACGCGAACCACAGCAGTAGCAGCGCTAGCGTGACCGCGATCGCGACGAGGCCGAATCGGAGGATGTACCCAACGACCTTCGTCCAGGACGCCGGGTCCTCGTCTTCGTTCTCCTCGTCCACCAGATCGTCGACCGTCGGCATCTCAGGCGTAAAGGGTTCGGCATCTATTTGGAGGACAGAGCTCGCCAACCATTCGAGGATCCACGCGAAACCGATCAGCGGCGGCAGCATCACCGCCAGGAGAAGCAAGCCGATACCTTTCCCAACCAGGCCGAGGCCTTCGCCGAAGAACGCCAAGGCCTCCAGATCGATCAGCGCGGTCGGCACCGCGATAGCCCCGAGCACCAGGAGCGAGCCGCACACCCACAGCGCCCAAGCTCCCGCGAACGGTCGCGAACGTTCCATGCCGACGTTGCTGAAGTAGACAAACGCCAGCGCCAGGAGCGCAACGCCCAGGTATGGGACCGGAAGCCAGGCAACGATACCCGGCGCATCCGCCGCATCGGCGAACAACGCCGCGAAGAGCACGACGATGAGGCCGAGCGTCACCTCGCCCGCGAAGCCCTCGAACGTGAGCTGACGCGAACCGCGTGCGACGCCAAAGACCCAGGCTGTCGCAAGCAGAAGCACCGTGGCGACGTCGCCTGACCGGCCTTCTACTGTGTTGCCTCCGTCCGACAGCAGGTCAAAGAACCAGGCAAGGTCCCACACATATACGTTCCCCGCGATCTCCACACGCAGGATGAGATAAAGGAGTGCGATCGAAAGAACGGCGCCCGCGAACCGGAACGCGGTTTCGCCAACGTCGAAACGCGGCAGCGTTCGCCCTAGTGTGTAAGCCAGAACGACCACCGCCAACACGGCTCCAAACGACACGGCTTGGCCTTCGCCCAACTGAGCGACGACCACGGCGACTCCTGCGTAGGCCCACAGTGTCGCTACGATGAGGACGACGGCCTCGGTAGCGAGTGCGCGTGCGTTCATACTTTGGCCTCCGCAGTCAGAAGCGCCTCGTGCTTCATCCGCTGGACCGGAAGATCGCCCAGCAGGCCGGCCCAGTCCTCGTCAACCATCGACAGGACCACCACCTGCTGCCGTTCGCCGCGTAACCTTCGCAGCACTGCCGCGAGCGGTTCGGTCATCAACGCTGTGACTACAGCCAACGTCGACCCCAAGGGCAGCCGGTGACTCTCGCGCTCGATCAGTTCGGACAGCGGTTCGAGCGTCATCGGGCGAATGCCGCCGAGCGCCTCCAGGATCCGCAGCAGCTGGTCCGGAGACCTGCCTGGCGCAATCGAGATTGGCCTGTCGGATTCTGGCAAGCTGCCGTTCGCAAGCAGCCCGACAGCTTGGCGGTCTTCGTGCGCCCATCGTGCGACCGAAGCCGCGACGACGATGTTGGCCTCCAGCATCTCCGGGAGGAAGCCTTGCCACGAATGCTCAAGCGTATCGACGTTGAGCCCAACGATGATGTGGTGGGTCGTGCTCGGCTCGTAAATCCGCGACTGCAGGTCGCCGCGCCGGGCCGTCGCCTTCCAGTCGATCCGTCGAAGCGAGTCGCCCGGCTCGTAGTCGCGCAGCCCGGCGAACCGCATCGGGTCCTCGAAGATGCGCTCCCGGCCGCGGATCTCGCCAAACGGGCGGGCCGCCGGCAGGCCCAGGTCCTCCAGCGGCACCGTGCGGGGATAGACAATGATGCCGTCGATGGTCGTTTCGTCTCGCTGTTTAGAGAAGATGCCGAAGCCGTCGCCGGACCGCAGGCGCGCCGGACCCAGGCGATAGTAACCGCGCTCAGGGCACGGGAGGTCAAGCGACCACGAGGCGCGCTCGTACCAGCTCAGGTGCGTCCGATGTGTGTAAGCGTTTGCGTTGGGCGCGCCGGCCGGCGGCAAGTCGAGGTCCGGCGGCGACAGCAGCTCGGGCAGACTGTCGCGCACCTCGATACGAGGTAGTGGGATCACCTTATGGTTCGTCAGCCGATATGTCAGCCGGATCTCTTCGCCGGGGAACGCTCTCGACTCCGGGAGGTGGCGCTGAAGCTCAACATGGTCGAGCGAGCGGTCGGCCCAGGCCTTAGCCAGCCAGCCGGCCAGGAGGACGAACACACCCAGCGCGACCGCCGGCGAGAGTTGGGCGAGCACGCCCCCGACAACGAGGACAATGCCGAGCGGCAGCCAGGAGTTGCGTAGGAACATTAGCCCTCGACGGGCGCGGGGACTTCGGCCAACACCTCATCGAGCACGCCGCCCGCGTCGCGTCCGCGCAGCCGGCTCTGCGATCCAAGGATCAGGCGATGCGGCAGCACAACCGGGGCCAGTCGCTTGATGTCGTCCGGCAGGACGTAATCGCGCCCGCTGATCGCCGCCAGCGCGCGCGACGCACGGAAGAGCGCCAGGCTGGCGCGCGGACTCGCGCCCAGTTCCAGGGCGGCGTGTTTGCGCGTTGCCCGGATAATGGCGACCAGATAGCGGCGCACGGACGGCTCGCAGTGGATGTGCGGCACCAACGTCCGGAGGCGCACCAGCTCCTCGGCCTCGACGACGGGCTCAAGTGAATCCAGTGGGTTCTTCTCCTCGAACCGCAGCAGGATGTCCTCCTCCTCCGCCTCGTCCGGGTAGCCGACCTTCACCCGCATCAGGAAGCGGTCTAACTGCGCCTCGGGCAGCGGGAACGTTCCTTCCAGTTCGATTGGGTTCTGCGTAGCCAGCACGAGGAAGGGTGCTGGCAGTGGCATCGTCTGTCCGTCGATAGTCACCTGGCGTTCTTCCATCGCTTCCAGGAGCGCGCTCTGGGTACGCGGCGTCGCGCGGTTGATCTCGTCGGCGAGGACGAAATTGGACATGATCGGTCCCGGCCGGAACTCGAACTCGCTGGACTTCTGGTTGTAGTAGTGAATGCCCGTGATATCGGACGGCATCAGGTCCGGCGTGAACTGGATCCGCTTGAAGGTGCAGCCCACGCTGCGGGAGATCGCTTTCGCCAGCATCGTTTTGCCGATACCAGGGACGTCCTCGATCAGGATATGACCATCCGCCAGCAACGCCACGAGCGCCATCTCGATGACCTCGCTACCGCCGACGATCACCCTGCCGATATTCTCCCGGATACGGTCGGCTACGTCCTTGATCTCAGCTGCTGCTTGCGCGCGCTCTTCCACCACAACCCCTCCTCGGAATGCTGGGTCAGCATACCACGCAAGAGCCGAGAATGAACGGCATTCAGGCGTGTGCGCGGGACCATCGCTTGACCACCCATCTGAGTCTCCGTTAGACTTTTTCTGTCTAGAAATGGGCGATTAGCTCAGTGGCTAGAGCGCTTCCTTCACACGGAAGAGGCCGCAGGTTCAAGTCCTGCATCGCCCACCATCCTTCGTGCCGAAGTGGTGGAATGGCAGACACGCTACGTTCAGGACGTAGTGCTCGTAAGGGCGTGTGGGTTCAAATCCCACCTTCGGCACCAGATGATACGTTCTCGGGAGCCGGGTAGAACCGGGATTCCCGTCACGCGCTCGTAGCTCAGTTGGATAGAGCGCAGGCTTGCGGAGCCTGAGGTCGTGGGTTCGAGTCCCGCCGAGCGCGCCATTTATTAAGTATGGCTTGGTACATCTACATCCTGGAAAACGATGCTGGCAGGCGCTACGTTGGCTCGACCGGACGCAGCCCTAGAATTCGCCTGGGCGAACACAACGAGGGCAAGGGCCGATGGACGCGTGCGCATCGACCTTGGCGGCTCGTCCATTCGGAGGAACACCGGGCTAAGCAAGATGCTCTCATCCGAGAGCGCTTCCTCAAGACAGGTGCAGGAAGGCGAACCATTGACGATCTCATCGCTTCCACCGACAAGCACAACTTCCGGCTCAGTTGGATAAGTCCGCCTTAGGCGGAGAGCCTGAGGTCGTGGGTTCGAGTCCCGCCGAGCGCGCCATTTATTAAGTATGGCTTGGTACGCTTCCGGCTCAGTTGGATAAGTCCGCCTGAGGCGGAGAGCCTGAGGTCGTGGGTTCGGCTGGACAGCCGCCCGTCTGGGCGAGTCCCGCCGAGCGCGCCACTCTTTCATAACGGACCTGCTGAAGTTCTAGAACCGCGTGGGCCCACGTCCAGGCTATTGGCACGCTCCACAGGACGGCGGTCAATATCCCATGTCCGGCACCGGCCTACGGGTGGGTACCCGCGTTTCGGTGGGCGGTACCGCCGTGTCGGTGGGGGGAACCGGCGTGTCCGTCGATATCACCGGCGTCGATGTCGGTCGCACTGGACCAGAAGGATTCGCGGTGGGAATCTGGATGACCGTCGCGGCCGCTGCGTCTGGCTCGGATGAAACTTGCGTGCG
>JADFPV010000074.1 GCA_022562155.1 Chloroflexota bacterium | reverse complement strand
CTACCGGTGGCTGGAGGGCGAGACCTGGGCCGTCGATCGCGTCGGAGACGTATGCGGAGCGGCAGCAGATCTCGCGCGGTTCATCACTGCATTCCGGCTGATCGATACAACCGGTGCGCCAGGTAGCCGCAGGACGCTAGCAGAGCGAGACTCCTACGTACGCACTGCGATCGCAGCGTCGCACGGCATGATCGACACCGACGCGGTGACCGCGGCGTGGGATACGGCGCTCCGGGCGCCCGGATGCGATGGTCCGCCCGTGTGGGTCCACGGCGACCTGTTGGCCGGGAATGTTCTGGTCGCCGGAGGCCGTCTGAACGCCGTGATCGACTTCGGCGGTGTGCACGCGGGCGATCCCGCACGCGATTTCATGGCCGCGTGGACGCTCTTCACTGGCGAGAGCCGCATCGTGTTCCGCGCCGCGCTCTCGGTCGATGACTCGACGTGGGCGCGCGCTCGCGGCTGGGCGCTCACCCGCGTGCTCAACATCCCGTACTACAAACATACCAACCCCGAATTCGCCGCCGACGCGGTGCACACGATTGAGGAAGTCCTCGCCGATCACGAGCGCGGCGGGTGACGCTGGGGGAGTTGTTGCGCTAGATGGCCCGGAAGATGCACGCCGACCAGCTGGACACAGACGTTGCACTCGTGCGCCGGTTGCTCGCGGCGCAGTTTCCGCAGTGGGCGGACCTCTCCATCGAGCAGGTCGAAACCGACGGAACAGAGAATGCGATTTACCGTCTCGGTGAAGACATGGCGGTGCGACTGGCCTACAGTGCCTACAGGCCGGTCAAGACGGAACAGGTCGACAAACTGGATCGCTGGCTGCCAAAATTTGCGCCACACCTACCGCTAGCCATTCCCGAACCGCTCGGAAGGGGCGCACCCAGCGAGGACTTCCCTTGTGCCTGGTCGGTCTGCCGTTGGCTCGAAGGCGAGGAAGCGACGTTCAAGCGCCTGAGCGACCCCAATCAAGCGGCGGCCGACCTCGCAGAGTTCATCCATGCGCTGCAACAGATCGACCCTGCGGGTGGTCCGGCCCCTGGGGAGCACAACTTCTGGCGTGGCGTTCCGCTGGCCGCTCGGGACGGCTATACGCGTGACGCGATCGAGAACTCCGAAGGGCTGATCGATACGGACTCCGTGACCGCCGCGTGGGAACTAGACGTTCACGCGCCGGTGTGGGACTCGCCGCCGGTCTGGGTCCACGGGGACCTGGCGCCGGGCAACCTGCTGGCGTTTGAGGGCCGGCTTAGCGCGGTCATCGACTGGGGTGGTTTGGGCGTGGGCGATCCTGCCACCGAACTCCAGCCCGCTTGGAACCTGTTCCGAAGTGAGAGCCGCGACGCGTTCCGCACAGCGATGTCCGTCGATGACGCGACCTGGGCTCGCGGCCGAGGCCTGGCGCTATCGGTCGCTGTGGTCGCTCTTCCGTACTACTTGGACACCAACCCCGTTATCGTCCGCTGGGCCCGCTACATGATCGACGAAGTCCTGGCGGATCACGAGCGCGGCGCGGCACGCGATCCTCCTTCTCATCACGTACACAAGCGCGCCGCAGGCGAACGACAGCAACCCTAACAGATAGACCGCCGTGGGCAGACCCCATGAACCGTTCAAGTCAGCGAATCCTGTAATTGGCAATCCATCAATGACGGGCGGTTCCAGCCTCAGTGTAATGGTCCCCTCGTCTCCGGCGGCGATGGTAATGTCGTCACTGACAATCACGCCGCTCTCGGTCGTCAGCGTGATATGATACGTCCCGCCCTCAATGTTCTCGAGCCGGGCGCACTGAACGCCATCAGCCGTTGTTGTCAGGGCAGCGCCATCGACCGCCGGGTCCACCTCCACGCTGACAACGTCCTGTGGTCCTTCTTCGGAATCGGTAACGCAAATCGTTACCGTCGCGAGATCGTCCTCTATAGTTGCATCGGGGTCGGCTTCTTGGGCTGCCGCCGCCTGTACCAGCACCGCGAACAAAGCCGCAATCACCACTGACACGCTCACCAATAGATATGGATGTAATCTCATTGTGGCCACCTCCCACAGCTTAGCGGGCCGAGTATAAGCACAGCTAAGCTGCCGCGCAGCCACCCCTTGCCTTCCCTGTGCCTTTCTGCGACCCTACCCGCGTACTGAACGTCGTTCAGCCTCTGTGAGGTGCATCGGTGCGCGAGAAAAAGACCGACCCCGAGCTGCCCGTCCTCCTCCCGTTCCAGCCAGGCATCGTCTCGAACGGCGAGTTCGTCCCGCCGGAGCCGACCGAAGCCCACCGGCGCATCGCCCACCTCGCGATGGAGCGCGGGACCGAGATCGCGCGGTCGAAGCGCATCGACCGGCGGCGCTTCCTGATGGGCATCGGTGGCCTCGCCGTCACACTTGGCGCGATCAATCTCGTGGCCTGCGGCGACGAGGACGAGCCGGGCGGCCGTTTCGACGTCCCAACGGATATCGACGATGACGCGGTCTGCGAGATGCTCGAGGGCGACGAGTTCATTTTCGATATTCAGACGCACCACGTGAACCTGTCGACCGACCCCGGCCGCGGGCTCGCCCGGCTCTTCCAGCCACTCAACCCCGGCTGCTCGGACGACGACCTCGAGTGCTTCAGCCGCTACGGTTACCTGAGGGACATCTTCCTGGAGAGCGATACGACTGTTGCCGTCCTCTCCGACACGCCCTCGCCGACGGACGCCTCCGACCCGCTCACGTTCGACGAAATGCAGCGCTCGCGCGATATCGTCGACCAGCTATCGTCGGGCGGGGCGTCGCGGCTGCTGCTGCACAGCATCGTCGTACCGAACGTCGGCCCGCTGCAGGCCCAGCTCGACATGATGCAGGCCCGCGCCGAGATGCTCGACGTCGCGGCCTGGAAGGTCTACACGCCGTACTCGGGCGATAGCGGTGGCTGGTTCCTGGACGACGAGGACATCGGCATCCCGCTCATCGAGAAGGCGCGAGAGACTGGCGTGAAGATCATCTGTGCGCACAAAGGCCTCGCTCTGTTCGGCTTCGACCCCGTGTTCGGCTCGCCGCGCGATTTCGGGCCCGTGGCGAAGGCCTATCCAGACATGAACTTTGTCGCCTACCATTCCGGCTGGGAGTCCGATGCCCCGGACGGGCCGTACAACCCGGACGACCCGCGCGGCGTCGACCTGTTGATCAAGAGCATGGAGGACAACGGCGTCCCGCCAAACAGCAACATCTACGCGGAGCTGGGGACGACGTGGCGCAACGTCATGAGCGATCCCACGCGCGCCGCCCACGTGATCGGCAAGCTGCTGAAGCACGTCGGCGAGGACAACGTCCTCTGGGGCACCGATTGCATCTGGTACGGGGCGCCGCAGCCGCAGATTGCCGCCTTCCGCGCCTTCCAGATCGACCCGGCGCTCGCGCAGGAGCACGGCTACCCGGAGCTGACGCCGGAGATCAAAGCGAAGGTCTTCGGGCTGAACTCGGCGAAGCTCTACGGCATCGATGCGGAGGCCCAGCGCTGCGCAATTCAGCGCGACGCTATCGAGGACTACCGCGACGTCTATCGCGAGATGGAGCCCGACACGCACGCGCCCCGCTGGGCGGCCCGCGGCCCGATCACGCGACGCGGCATGCTCCAGTACTTCGCGCAGAACGGCGGCGCCTGGAGCCCCTGGCGATAGGCCTGGCAAGGCCATGTAGGGACGACCTTGAGGTCGCCCGCCCCGAGGGGCGCGCTTCTACATCGACTGGAGCTAGATTAATTCCGAACTGGTAGACTACAGCCGTAACATCTGAGGCTGGCAGAAAGGGGCTTTTCATGCCGACGCTCTGGGTTCGCATTGGCGTCCTGGCTGTTCTCGTAACAGCGGTAGTTGTTGGTGGCATCTTCGTACTTCGCCAATTAGATTCCGAGACCGACGAGGTATCAGTACCAATCGATTTCAGCGACTTCTATCTTTCAGGGCGAGACGAATTCAGCATCTGTGTCGACGCGGTAGGAGATGCTCAGTCCTCAGAAGACCACGTCGCGGCAGTTCGCGAGGCGCTGGACATCGCATTCGATAGAGCTCTTCAGATAGCCCCCGATCGCCTCAAGAGCATTCCTGCCGAGCTCTTAGATCCCGTCTTCGTAGAGGGATGTCCAAAGCCGCGACTCCTGTCCAAATCATTGGAATCTGAACGCCCATTCGATCGAAGTTATCGCAACGAGACGCGACGCGACGCGTACGTCGGCGGCCCTGGAGGAGGGCAACTAAGCCCCCACCGCGAGTTCATGTACTTCGTCGACCAGGATACCTATTCCGACGCTTTCGGGACTGAGCCTTACGCGGAAGCTAGTGAACAATTCTCGACCGGAACGGGCATCATCTATGCCGTGACCGTGGCCCTCTACCTACCTGAAGGCGCTGACAGCCGCGCGATTCAGGACGGCCTTTTGGTAACACTCAATCTCGTTTCGGCATCGGAGCTTGAGAGTTTCTCGATCACTGAGACTCAGCCTAATTCGGAAATTCCAACCGCTCCGCCGCCAGAGCTAGGTTACGAAACTTGGGAAGACTACTATCAAGGCGTGCTGTTGCCAATCAGCGAAGGGAGAACTCCTACAATTCCAGGCCCCGCTCCCGGCGGTTTCCAGCCTGATCCGTCGCATGGAGGCAGCGTCGTCTTCGTCACCCCGACCCCTGCGCCTAACTACTAATCCGCCTACGCGCCTAGCTCGTATCTAGCTTCCCCTGCTATAGTGGGCGCGATGCGCCCACCCGAACACTGGCACCTGCGTCGACGCCGATCGAACCGGCGCTGGTGGGCGCTCGGCGCGGGCGCGGCGCTGCTGTTCGTCATCATCTTCTTCGTAATGACACGTGGCTCCGGCGGCGGCGAGGACGATCCGCCAACGTCGGTCGTTGCAGCAGCCACCCAGTGCCCCGCATTCGAATGCGGGCCATCGTTGGGCCCCGAGGAGCCACCGCCCGACGTCCTCATCTCGGGGCGTTCGGCGGCCATTATCGAGGCGCCATGCGGTGCGCTCGTCTACGGCCAGCGCGAGCATGAGCGCCTGCCTCCGGCCAGCCTGGCCAAGATCATGACCGCGATCGTCGCCGTCGAACACGACGACCTCTCGCGCGTGGTCGACGTCAACGTAAATAGCGCGCTGCTCGTCGTATCGACCGACTCCACTGTGATGGGTTTGGAGCCGGGCCTGCGGATGAGCCTACGCGACCTGATGCACGGGCTGCTGTTGGTCTCCGGCAACGACGCCGCCGCCGAGATCGCGATGGAGGTCGGTGGAACGCTCCCGGGCTTCATCGACCTGATGAACGCCAAAGCGGACGAGCTGGGCCTCCAGAACACGCACTTCGCCAACCCCCACGGCCTGGACGAACCGGGCCTCTACACGTCGGCGTATGACATTGCTTTGCTGGGCCTGGCCCTGCTGGAGTATCCGGAGCTAGCATCCATTGTGGCGAAGAGACAGTACACGGCGGACTGGAACGGGCCAGAGCTGTGGAACGGCAACGGGTTGCTCAACCTCTACCCGGGCGTCGTGGGCGTGAAGATCGGCTTCACGGAAGGCGCCAAGCAGACGATCGTCGCGGCTGCCGATAGAGACGGTCGGCGGCTAACCGTCTCGGTGCTCAGTAGCAACAGTCGTTACTCCGACGCGATCGCGCTGTTGGACTGGGCCTGGTTCAATACGGAGCCCGCCTGCGACGGCGCGGGCGGGCTGCGGTAGCCGAACTCAGTACACTCCACCCAGTTTGCTGTGGTCCCAAGAGACGATCTTCGTAGGCCGGATTCGAATAGCCGTGCGCTTCTTGGCCTGTGCGCGCACCCCGGCCTGTTCCGCCTCCGATAACGCGTTCGCGGCGCCGGCGGCATCACCAGAGTCCCTGCGACCGATAGCGGCAAGGATCGCGACCACTGCGTCGATGTCCTCCTCAAGCTCAGCCGTTCCGTACATGATCACGCCCCGCAGCTCCGCGTACACCGTTCCGTCCTCGAGCAGCATCGTCACACGAGAGTCGCGCTTGAGGTTCTGGATCTTCTGGCTCTTGGTGAACGTGGTCATCACAAGCGCCCCGTCATCTTCCACAGCGAACCACATCGGCGCTGGGTGCGGCACGCCGTCTCTGCCGATGCTGTTGATGACGACTGTGAGCTTGCTCTGAAGGTAGGCGTCCACCTCGTCCTTGGTCATCACGATCTGGTCCCGTCGAGACATCGTCAGCTCTCCATCACTCCTGCCGCCCACTCCCGAGCGGAAGGGACGCCGGCCAGCCCGGTCGCGCAGAGCACGCCGCGGATGATGGCGCGTTCGACAGCACGCACCGCGATCGCTTCCAGCGCACGATAGGTCTTAGCGTCCACTTCCCGCTCGCCCGTCGCGAGCACGAATAGCGTATCACCATCGTTCATTCCATGTGCGGGCCGGATCGTCCGCGCTAGTCCGTCCTGCGCGACCGACGCCAGCCGGTTAGCCTGCTCCTTCGTGAGGTAGGCGTTCGTCGCGACGACGGCGAGCGTCGTGTTTCCGGGAGGTACCTCGCCGCCGTTGCGCACCAGCTCGTATCCGTCCAGAAACTTGCCGGGCTCGTCGCTACGCGGGCCGGCGATAACAGAGCCTCGGTCCGGATCGATAATGTCGCCGACGCTGTTGACCGCCGCGAGCGCCCCCGCGAGCAGCCCGTTCGGACCGGACTCGCAGGACGTGCCAACCCCGCCCTTGAGCCGGCGCTCCGGACCGCCCGCCTTCGCGACGGTCGCGCCCGTGCCCGCCCCCACGCTCCCCTGTGCGACTACGCCTCCCTTTGCCGCCTTCGCCGCGCGATAGCCGGACTCGACATCCGGACGCCGGTCGGCGCGGCCGATGCCGAGGTCGAACAGAATGGCTGAGGGCACGATCGGGATCCGATGATCCCCGAATTCGAGACCGACACCTCGCTCTTCCAAGTAGCGCATCACACCCCCGGCGGCATCCAGCCCGAACGCGGAGCCGCCTGAGAGCAGTACAGCATGCACACGCTCGACGAGATGGCCCGGCCGCATGAGATCGGTTTCCCGCGTGCCGGGCGCGCCGCCGCGCGAGTCTGCCCCGCCGACAGCGCCATCGGGCGGGCAGAGCACGGCCGTGCAGCCCGTCGCGGCGCGTCTGTCCGTCCAGTGGCCAACCTTGATGCCAGGGACATCCGTGATCGCGTCGAGCGCGGTGTGGTCGGTCACGCGGGCCTCTCCGCTAGCACGTAAAGATGTCCCCCGCCGAGCGGGTCCGGTACGATATCCGACCTGATGACGCGAAAACCCGCCTCTTGTACAAGGCGCAGGTTCGTATCAGCGTCGAAATGGCTCCAGTACATGTCGACGCCGGAATCGAGCCAGTTAGACTCGCTGTCTACCCAGTCATTCCGGCCCATCACGGCGAAGAGCCGGCGTCCCGGCTCCAACAGCTCCAGCATCCGCGCGAACAGCGCCTCATGCTCTTCACGCGGCACGTGGATGATCGAATAGAGCGCCGTGATAGCAGCGAACGTCGCGCTCCCGAACGGGAGCGTCGCCATGTCCGCGAGCAGGAACGACGCCCTCGGGACGAACCTGCGCGCCAACGCTAGCTGGCGTTGCGAGATGTCGACGCCAACGACATCGAAGCGAGCGCTGAGGTACTCCACGTACGGCCTGCCCGCGCCGCACCCGAGATCGAGGACGCGCGCGCCGTCATCGATACTTTCGGTCGCTCGATCGATGTACTGGGTGATCTCCGGGCTGCGCTTGCCGCGCAGGCGATCGAGGTAGACGTCGGCCATGCTGTCGTAGCCGTCGGCGACGAGGCGCTTGAGGCTACCGCCTGACGGCATCCGAATTCTCCTTAACAGCCATTCCCCGCAGCTCCTGCCACGTGCGGTACAGGCGCTTCAGCATCGTCGCCATGCGCGCGCCCAGCCAGACACCCAACAGCAGGGTTCCGGCTGCGAGACTAAGCATGATGACGAGCACGTAGTAGAAGTCCCCCCGCGTCTCGCCAAGACTACCTCGACAGTCCCAGCAGGTCGCCGCCCAGACACCGAACGATGCGATGGTCAGGATGTACAGGCCAAAGACAACACCGGCAACGATATACGGGGCGCGAGGAAAGCGTGCACGAGAAAGCCCAGCGGCGATGACTGCCAGGACCGCGATCAGCGCGATTAGCGATGCAAGATTCATCTCGCCCTAAGGGTGCTTCGAGGGCGATGAAAAGTCAACCGGCAGGCGCGCGTCTAGCGCGCCCCTTAGCAGGCGTCCGCTTCCGTCGGCGCCTCAGCGGTTGGCACTTGGGGCAGAAGTGCGCGCTGCGCTGCGCCAGCTTGATGCGCTCGATAGCGGTGCCGCAGGTACGGCACGGACGTCCTTCGCGACCGTACGCGACCAAATACTCCTGATTCTTGCCAGACTCGCCGTTCAGGTTGACGTGGTCGCGCAGGCTGACCTCTTCGCCGGCGACGTTGCCGACGCTGCTGCCTAGGTTCGCGAGACCTTGCTCCAGCGCCCGTACGATGCCCTCGCGCAGCTTCGCAACCTCGTCGTTCTTCAGGCTCGCTGCCGGCTGCTTCGGGTGGATGCCCGCGTAGTGGAGCGCCTCGTCGGCATAGAGGTTGCCGACTCCAGCGATCGCCGCCTGGTCTAGGAGCACAGGCTTGATCGCGGTCGAGCGCTTCTTCAACGTCTCGCGCAGCACCTCATCGGTAAACGCTTCATCGAGCGGTTCCGGACCCAGGCCCGCGAAGATTGGCTCCGGATCGTCCGTCAGCCACATCGTGCCGAACTTGCGCAGGTCCACGAAGCGCAGCTCGTTGCCGTCGTCGAGGCGAAAGCGGGCGCGGATGTACGGTTCGTCCGTCGCCTTCACCGGCCGGCGCAGCACGTTCCCCGACATCCGCCGGTGCATCACCCACCAGAGGCCCTTGTCTAGCTGGAGCATGAGGTACTTCCCGCGCCGCGACACGCCCTCGATCCGTCGCCCACGCAGGCCTGACTCGAACACTTCGACCGGCATGTCTTGCACCAGCCGCGGCGCGTCCGGCGAGACGGTCGCCTTCGTGATCTTCCGCCCCACCACCGTCGCGCGCAGGTCACGCGCCAGTGTTTCTACTTCAGGGAGTTCGGGCATGATCAGGCTCTTTGGACTAGCATGCGATTAGCGGCCATAATTCTCCACATTAAGGAGATCTACAGTGCGGTTCGTTGGCATACTGTTCGGCGTAGCCGGTGCGATTATCCTAGCAGTCGTGTTGTTAGTTGTCGCCATTGCGTACATGCTGACTGAATCGGGCGAAGACCTAGAGGAAGAGTTTGCGAAGAGAAAGATCGTCACCGTGCTCGTCTCAGGGGACGAAGGAATCCGCTTCTCGGGGTCGATCGGGACCATTGATGGCAGTCGGTCGGTTCAAGGAACTACGCCTCAAAAGTTCACGCTAACCGGAAGTGCGTTCTTCGACGTCTTCACCGTAATAATCCAGAAGGACGTTGCCCAAGGCAGATTAGCCATCACCCTTCGCGGATGTGATGAAGGGAACAAGACCGAGAGTACTGTCGCTTCCTTTGGGCTTGTATCTGTCATCTGTTAGCCGGACGCCTGATAATCCAGCTACCTCCTCCCGCCCGCCTCAGACCTTCACAACCTTCATGTCGCCCCAGGACTTGCCAACCTTGACGTCCACCTTGAGCGGCACCGCCAGTTCCAGCGACTGGGGCATGATGCGCAAGACCATCTCCTGCACATCGTCGCGTTCTTTAGTGGGGCCTTCGAAGATCAGCTCGTCGTGGACCTGCAGGATCATGCGCGTCGTCATCTCGCGTTCGCGCATCTCCGCGTCGATCTTGTTCATCGCGATCTTGATGATGTCGGACGCCGTCCCCTGAGCGGGCATGTTGACGGCGATGCGTTCCGCCGCCGCCCGCGCTTGGAAGTTCGACGACCGGATCTCCGGGATGCGGCGCTTCCGGCCGACCATCGTCTCCGCGTAGCCAAGCTCGCGGCAGCTTGAGATGATGCCCTCGCGCCACTCCTTCACCTTCGGGTACTTCTCGAAGTAGTTCTCGATGAACTCGCGCGACTCCTCACGCGAGATGCCCTCACGCGCGGAGAGGCCGAACTCGCTCAGGCCGTAGAGCACGCCGAAGTTGAAGACCTTCGCGCGACGCCGCTCCTCCTCTGTCACCTTGTCGATCGGCGTGCCGAACACCTGCGAGGCAGTCGCCGCATGGATGTCTTCGTCGTTCTGGAAGGCTTCCAAGAGGCGAGGGTCACCGGAGAGGTGCGCCAGGATGCGCAGCTCGATCTGCGAATAGTCCGCGGCGAGCAGCACCGGCTTCGGGCCGAAGTCGCGCGCGACGAACGCGCGACGGATCGCGTTACCGAGGTCGGTGCGCACCGGGATGTTCTGGAGGTTCGGGTCCTGCGACGAGAGCCGTCCCGTGGCCGCGACCATCTGGTTGAAGTTGGAATGAATGCGCCCGGTATCGGGATGCACGAGTGCCGGCAACGCATCGATGTACGTCGACTTCAGCTTCGTGAGCTGCCGCCATTCGAGCAGGACATCGATCACGGCATGCGCGCCGCGCAGGCCCTCGAGCGCCGTCGCGTCGGTCGTGTAGCCCTGCTTGGTGCGGCGCGTCTTCGGCAGCCCCAGCTCCTCGAAGAAGAGCTTAGAGAGCTGTTGCGGCGAACCCAGGTTGAACTCGTGCCCGACCGAGTCATACGCCTCCCGCGCCAGCTTCTCGACCTGCTCGCCGAGGTCGATCGACATCTCGCGCAGCGCATCGCTGTCGATAGCGACGCCCGCCTGCTCCATCCGCATGAGCACGGAGATGAGCGGGATCTCGATGTCGTTGTAGAGGTCCGCGAGGCCCTCCTCCTTCAGCTCCGGCTCGATCTCCGTCTTCAGCCTGCCCGACATGTCGACATCAGCACAGGCGAACGGCGACGCCTGCTCCGCGCTGACTTCCGTGACCGAGACCTTCTTCACGCCCTTGCCGACGAGGTCGCTCATCGGCGCGATGTCGACGCCCAAGCGCTCCGTGGCCAGCCAATCGATGTCGGTCGACCTGTCCCCAAGGAGGTAGGCGCCTAACGCGGTGTCAGAAACGACACCCTCCACCTCAATGCCACGCCTGCTCAGAACCTCCATCGCGAACTTGGCGTTGTGGGCGGACTTCTTGACCTTTGCGTCGGCGAGCAGCGGCCCGAGCTTCTCGACTACCGCGTCTATCGACAGCAGATCCGGGTCGCCCAGCGCGCGTTGGTGGCTGACAGGTACATACGCCGCCTTGCCGGGCGCCCACGAGAACGTTAGCCCCGCCAGCGATGTCTGGAACGCGCTAGCGCTTGTCGTCATCACGCCGAACGTGAACGCCTTTGCCGACTTGAGCTTCTTTATGAGGGCGGTCAGGTCCTTCGCGGCGTAGATAGTGCTGTACTCCTGGTCCACCGGTGGCTTGGACTCGGCAGCGGGCTTCTTGCCATTGCCACCCGCCTGCTCCGGCAGTCGCGGGATCAGGCTCTTGAACTCTAACTCGACGAATAGTTTTTCTAACCGCTCGCGGTCGTACTCCTGCACCACCGCGCCCTCCAGGTCCAGCTCCACGGGCGCGTCCCTCCTGATCACAACCATGTCCTTGCTGTGGCGCGCCTCATCCTCATGCGCGCGGAGGTTCTCGCGCAGCTTCTCCGGCATCACGTCCTCGATATTGTCGTAGAGGTTCTCGATGCTGCCGAATTCGGTGATCAACTTGAGCGCGGTCTTGTCGCCAATGCCGGGCACGCCGGCGATGTTGTCCGACGAATCGCCCTTGAGGCCTTTGAGATCAGGGATCTGCTGGGGGGTCACCCCGTACCGCTCCGTCGCGGACTCAGCGTCGTACGTCACAGTGTCGTGCTTGAACGGACGGATCATGAACACACGCACGCTGTTCCCGATCAGCTGCACGATGTCGCTGTCGAGCGTCACCAGGTACGTCTCAGCGCCCGCTTCATCGGCCTGTCGCGCGAGTGTGCCGAGCACGTCGTCGGCCTCGTAGCCGTCGGCCATGTAGATTGGGATGTTGAACGCTTCTATCACTTCGCGCACGCGGCCTAGCTGCGCCGTCAGCTCCTTGGGCGTCTCCCGGCGCGTCGCCTTGTACGTCGCGTCCTTCTCATGCCGAAACGTCTTGCCCGGCGGATCGAGCGCCACCGCGACGTGCGTCGGCTTCAGCTCGTCCAGGACTGTAAGAAGCGTGTTGGCGAAGCCGAAGGGGACGGTGACGATCTCGCCCGTCTTGCGAACGGTCAGCGGGTCCTTAAAGGCGTAGAACGCGCGATAGATGATGCCGTGGCCATCGAAGATGACCAGCTTGGGCTTCTCGTTGTCCGAACGGGCCTGCCCTGAGCTTGTCGAAGGGGCCTTGGGGCTCACGGAGCGATTATAGCACCGTGCTCAACAGCGATATCGACGCCTGGCTAGAGGTCGAGCCAGAAGTCGTTGAGCAGCAGGCCCGTCGCGCCCAAACCGCTTGGGATGTTCTTGACGAAGTTCCAGTACAGCGTCCGGCTGAACGGGCTGACGATCGGCAGGAACATCGGGCCGGCCTCATAGATCTGGCGCTGGACGTCGTGGATCGCCTGCACCAGCTCTTCGCTGTCGGTGATGGTCTTGACGCGGTCGATCTCCGCGTCGATCGTGGGGTCTGCGAGGCCAGACGCGAAGATATTGTCGCCGGCGGGGCCAGCCGAGTGGTGGAAGTTCAACGGCGTCTCTGGGTTCTCATAGACCTGGTTCGGCGAGAGACTAACGTCGTAGTTCTTTTCCCTGTAGTTGTCGAGCCAGGTTCCGAAGTCCTGCGGGTCCTGTTCGACGTCGAATCCGGCCGCCGCCATCTGCTCCAGGAAAATTGGCAGGTGAGTGCTGTGTTCCTCGATGGTGCTGTTGGCGGGGAACATCACCTTGACTTTGAAGGGTACGTCGACGCCGGCCTCCTGCAGCAGTTGCCTGGAAAGCTCTGGATCGAACTTCTGCAGCTCGTCAAGCTCCTCCGGCGGCAGCGCGTAGGCGCCGGTCGGCCAATGGACGATGCCGTTGGCCTGGGCGTCGCCGCCGTACACGAGATCGACGTACTGCTGGCGGTTGATCGCGTGCATGATCGCCTTACGGATGTTCGGGTTGTCGAACGGCTCTCGTTCGACGTTGATCGTCACCGAGATGAAGGTGAACGTCGGGTCGCTCGACGCCTGGTAAACGTCGTAGCCGGCCAGAAGTCCGTCCGCCTCGGCCTTGTTCTCGGCCCCGTATGTGTAGGTCTGCTGGTCGAGGAACGCAGTCCGTAGCGTGGCGCGGTCCGTCAAGATCTTGGCGTCGATGCCGTCGATATACGGCAGTTGGGCGTCGTTGTTGTTTGGGTCAGTACGGTAGTAGTTGGGATTCTTGTTGAGGACAAGGCTCTCGCCTTCGGTATAGCCACCGATCGGCACCGAGAACGGTCCGCCGCCCGCGCCCGCGGTGCGGAGCTGTTCCGCATCGCCCGCGAGCAGCTCACGAGGCGGGATCATTGACGTGAAGGATCCGATGCGGAACAGGAACCAGGCGTACGGAGTGGGTGTCGTAATCGTGTAGGTCATTCCGTCCGCGGACGCTTCGTGGGAAGCGAACCACTCGTTGACGAAGACGGCCGCATTTGCCTGATCGAGATTGATGATGCGTTCAAAACTCTCGTACGCGTCGATGGCGTTGATGTCACGCGCAGGGACTCCCAAGTCATTGGGCGCGACCTTCACACCTGGGCGAATTGAAAAGACCCAAGTTGTATCGTCCGGCTGCTCGTAAGACTCGGCTAAGTCGTTGAAAACGAACTCCGGCTTGAGGGAGGACTGCCTAACCAGCAAGTTGTATATCCGCGGGAAGAACGCCACGCCAGCCGCAATCGAGAGGTGCGGGTCGAGCGTGTCGATGGTCGCTGCGAAGCCGAGCTGATAGCGGCCGCCGTAGCGCGGAGCCTCCGCGTCCGGTTCATCCGTGGCGTCGGGATCACCATCACCGCCGCTGTCTCCGCAAGCCGCCGCGAGCGCGAGCCCTGCCGCGCCCGCCCCCGTAGCCGCGAGCATTCTGCGCCGTGTGATGCGTTGTCTCTCGAGCTTTTCCCAGTAGGTGGACGTGGTCATGGTGTCCCTCCTTACTCAGGCCAGATACCGCGATTATACCAACACGCGCCGCGGCGGCGCGCCTCAGCGCCCCGCCATCAGCCGTTTGCGTTCCTTCTCGTCCATCGCTAGGTCGATTGCCGTCCACGCCAGGGCGAGCGCGCCGTCGTAGACGGCCTGATCGGCGGCTTTCGTCGCGCAGTGCTCCGCGAACTCCGGCTGGTGGTTCACGGCGGGCAGCGAATCGATCCCGATCATCGGGTGAATCGACGGCATCGCGAGCGATATGTTCCCCATGTCCGTGGAGCCGCCTGACATGTCCGGCCGGCCGGTGCTAACGTCGACGAACGTCCTGCCCAGCGCTTCCGCGTTCGTGCGATACACCTCAACCATGACGGCGTCATGCTCCATCTGGGCGTACGGCTTCTTTGTCTTGATCTCCAGGGTCGCACCCGTCGCCGTCGCTCCCGCCTCGAAGCAGCGGCGGACCTGCTCGCTGATCTGGTCGAGTTGTTCTAGCGTCAGGGCGCGGACGCTGTACCTAGCGCCGGTGTGCGCGGGGATGATGTTCGGAGCGTCACCGCCGTCCGTGACGATGCCGTGCACCCGATCGGTCCCTCGTATGTGCTGGCGCAGCAGCCCAATCGCGACCTGAGCCACCGTAAGGGCGTCCGCGGCGTTTATGCCCTGCTGGGGAGCGGCCGCCGCGTGGGCCGACTTACCCTTGTAGGTCACGTTCCATTGCTCCACGGCGATCAACATCGGCTCCAGCGTGTCCATTGGCGCGGCGTGGATCATCATCGCCGCGTGCTGGTCCTCGAAGGCACCGCGATCTAGCAGCAGGATCTTGCCCCCGCCGCCCTCCTCCGCGGGCGTGCCGATGACCGTCACGGTCAGGCCCACCTCGTCGGCCACCTTTGCGGCCGCTAGGCCCGCGCCGACAGCGGCAGCCGCGATGATGTTGTGCCCACAAGCGTGGCCGATTCCGGGCAGCGCATCGTATTCGGCGCAGATGGCGATGTGGAGCGGCCCGCTGCCGGCGCGCGCGA
>JADFPV010000073.1 GCA_022562155.1 Chloroflexota bacterium | reverse complement strand
CGGTGAGCTGTGGGGGAGCAACGGCACCGCCGCCGGCACTGTACTGGTTGAGGACATCTTGCCCGGCGCCGGCCACTCGTTTCCCGCGAATCTGACCGATGTGGGTGGGACGCTCTTCTTTTCGGCCAACAATGGCACGACCGGGCTGGAATTGTGGAAGAGCGCGCCGCCTGCGCCAACGCCCACGATCACGCCGACGCCGACCATCACGCCAACGCCCACCATCACGCCAACGCCCACGATCACGCCGACGCCGACCATCACGCCAACGCCCACCAAGCAGCCCGACCCCGGCGACACCGATGGCGACGGCTGTTCCGACCAACGCGAGAACGGGCCAGACGAGAAGCTAGGCGGCCTTCGCGACTACAAGAACCCGCACGACTATTACGACGTGCTGGGCGGAGGCGGCGGACCGCCGGACCAGTTCATCGACCTGACGAACGACATCTTCGGGGTGATCATCCACTACGCGCCGACGGGCGACGAGCTTGAGTACGACGTGAACTTCGACCGTGGGCCGTCGGCCGGGCCTAACGCCTGGAACATGACCGCACCTGACGGTGTCATCGACCTGACGAACGACATCTTAGGGGTGATTCTGCAGTACTTCCATAGCTGCCAGTAGCGGCAGAGCAGGCGCATTAGCTGGCAACCAAGAGCGACCAAGGAGGCCCCCGTCGTTGGGGGCCTCCTTCTATCTCCGTTAGTCCTCCGCGGGCGACTCTGAGAGTCGCCCCTACGGCTCACCTTCGGTTAGGTTTTCAGAACCATAGGTTCAACCAAGCCCGCCGAACGAGAGCCAGCTAAAGCGGAGCTTTAGCCAAGCTCACCTGAAAGTGAGCCTTATGCGGCCCGGTCGTCTTCAACCACCTCGACATCAGTTATCTGAGGCAGGTTGAGCCACCATTGAACGGCCTTCTCGTCGGCGACATATCCGCACTGGAGACAGTCGGCGACGACGCCGTCCTCACCCTCTTCTACAATTAGGTCGCCCTGCAAACAATGCGGGCAGCTCTTGAGCAGCAACATACGGATCTCCTCCTCATCCTTCCGAACCTCCCACCTGGAACCGTTGGGCTGCGATGGCCGCCACATGGCTGCAAAGGCAGCCACTCGGGGCTCAAGCGAACCAACATCCCTGCCTCCTCCCTTACGCCTGGCCTGTTGAACCCGGTACGCACCTGGCTTATCCCATTCCAGTGCTGCATTACCGGATTAACGATGCCAGTATCATACTTCTATGTTTAAAGTTTGTCAACCCCCTGCGGTACAGTACGGCCTAGCGGTTCGTACAGCCACAATAGTGGCAAAGACACTGGCTGGAATTGGACACCACAGCCCGGACGGGAGGGGGCGAGCGTGACAGACTCGGTGCTCGGCGGGTTACAGGTGCTGGACCTGAGCCAGAACGTTTCAGGGGCCTACTGCGGCAAGCTGCTGGCCTGCTACGGCGCAGAGGTCTGGAAGATCGAGCCGCCAGGTTCGGGAGACCCGACACGGCATGAGGGGGCGTCGCGAGACCGCGCCGAGGGCGAAGCAGGAGCGTTGTTCCTCCACCTCAACGCCGGCAAGAAAAGCTGCACGCTAGACCTTGACGTCGACCGTGGTCGGGAGATCCTGCACAGGCTCGCGAGCAAGGCCGGCGTCCTGATCGAAGACGCCGGCCCCGGCATCATGGAAGAGCGAGGCCTGGGATATCAGGAGCTGTCGGCAGCGAACCCCGGCCTGATCTATGTGTCACTATCTCCGTTCGGTTCGGACGGCCCCTACGCAGGCTATCAGGCGACACAGCTCACGCTCTATGCGCTGGGCGGCTATATGTACCTGACGGGCGACCCAGACCGGGAGCCGCTCCAGGGTCCCGGGTACCAGCCGGCCTACCTTGCGGGGGCGCACGCCCTAGCCGGAACGATGATGGCGCTCTGGGCGAGAGCGTCGGGCGGAGGAGGGCAGCACGTCGACGTCAGCGAGATGGAATCGATTGCTGTGGCGCACCAGTGGACGACCACGCGCTACAACTACGCCGGCATGATCCAGAAGCGGATGGGCAACCGCTACGATCTCGGCCATCCGAACACCCTCTATGCCTGCCGCGACGGGTACATCACAGTCTCCGCGGCGTCAGAGAAGCAGGCGGAGCGCCTCTTTCTGGTCATCGGACAGCCGGAGCTGCTCGAGGACGAGCGGTTCCGCAACGGCATCGCCCGGCGGCTCAACGCGGACGCGCTCGACGAGATCATCGCTCCCTGGTTCGCCGAGCGCACCAGGGACGAGGTCGTGCGGCTCTGCCAGGAGATGCGCGTTCCCTGCGCACCGGTGGCGGAGGTCGACGAGGTGCTGGAGAACGAGCAGCTGGACGCGAGGGACTTCTGGCGCCAGGTGGACCACCCCGAACGTGATCGGTGTTTCGCTCGCCATGGCTCAGGATTCTAGCACTATTACCAAAGGCCATGCACCCTGCGGCGGGCGGTAAGCTCTACGAGAACGCCACACAGAGCGGGTTTCCGCCGCTAGTATCCTGTGGCCAGCTAAAGCGGAACGTTAGCCAAGCTCGACCGCAGGTCGAGCCGCTGACCGCAGGTCAGCCGGCCTCTACAATGTGCCAGACGCCGCCGACGCCGTCGCCGTTGCGGTCTCCGGGCGCTTCGTCGTTTGCGTAGTGGTAGAGCGGCTGGTTGTTGAACGTCACTTGCGTCGCGCCGTCGTCGCGGATGATGGTCGCCAGCGTGCCGTCGACGCCGTCACCGGCTCTAGTGTCACCGTCGACGATCAGCGGCGGCCAGATGTCGGTGCAGCTCCCGGTGCAGTTGCTGACGCCGGGTTCATCGTTGTCAAAGATGTACAACGTATTGCCTGCCGAGTCGGTGAGAATGCTGTCCGTAACGATGACGGTGTTCGTTTCGCCGCTCGGCAGCGCGATAGGAGCATCGTCCGTAACCTCTGTCGCGGTAGGTGTATCGCCGTCGTCGTCATCATCGTCGCTGCAGGCGACGGCACCGATGGCCAGTACGGCTGCCAGCACCGCGATGCCGATTAACAACCAGTTCTTACGCATGGTTCCCTCCCTGCTCCTGCCCCGGCCAGGGCGCTGTAGAATCTATCGCAATGTATCTCAGAAAACAGTTGGCTGCTATTTCCTTGACGCGCGCGGCTAACCTCCGGTTAACTTTGCGGAAGCTTCGCTTCTGCTGGCTCACGGCTAAGCTACGGCCCTTCTGCTAAACTAACGCCCACATACACGAGCCCCGAGCAACTGAAGGACGTTCAGTCATGAAATTCGGTCTGTTTTACGAGCACCAGCTACCCAAGCCCTACGACAGCGACCAGTGGGACCCGGATGCCGAACACAAGCTGCTCAAGAACGCCCTCGACCAGGTCGAGCTGGCCGACCAGCTCGGGTTCGACTACATCTTCGAGGTCGAGCATCACTTCCTGGAGGAGTACGCGCACTCCAGCGCGCCCGAGATCTTCCTCGCCGCGGCCAGCCAGCGCACCAAGAACATCCGCCTCGGCCACGGCATCGCGCTGATGCCGCCGCGCTACAACCACCCGGCCCGCGTCGCCGAACGCATCTCAACGCTGGACCTCCTCTCCGACGGGCGCGTCGAGTTCGGCACCGGCGAATCGGCGTCCGAGATGGAGCTGGGCGGCTTCGGCGTCCCGCGCGAGGAGAAGAAGCTCCAGTGGGAAGAGGCGACGCGCCAGTGCATACGCATGATGACCGAGACGCCCTACCCCGGCTACGAGGGCGCCTACTTCGGCATGCCGGAGCGCAACGTGATCCCCAAGCCGCTGCAGAAGCCGCACCCGCCGCTCTGGGTGGCGTCATCGCGACGCGAGACGACGATGGTCGCCGCGCGACTCGGCATGGGTTCACTAGGATTCGCGTTCGAGAAGCCGGAGGAGGCGGCGGAGCGCGTCAAGCAGTACTTCGAGATCGTGCGCGAGGAGTGCACGCCGATCGGCGTCGCGATCAACCCGGCGCTCGCGGTGCTGTCGTCGCTGATGTGCTGCGACAGCGACGAAGAGGCGATGGCGAAGGGCGTCGAGGGGACGCAATTCTTCAGCTACTCGCTCGCCTACTACTACAACCCGTTCACAGGCGCGAAGCACCAGCCCGGCAAGGGCCACATCTACAGGAAGTTCAAGGACACGCCGGAAGAGGAGCGCATGGGCATGTTTGGCGGACGCGGCCGGGGCTTCGGTGGCGGCGACGATAATAAGGAGCCCGAGGACGAGGTCCAACGCGCGCTCTGGCGCGCCGCCCAGCGCGGAGGCTGCATTGGAACGCCCGACTTCATCCGCGAGACGCTGCTCAAGTACGAAGCCGCCCACCTGGACACGATGATCTTCGTCTCCCAGTCGGGAAACCGCAAACACGAGGACGTCATGGAGTCGCTCGAGATGTTCGGCAAGCAAGTACTGCCGGAGTTCAAGGAGCGCCACAAAGAACACCAGAAGTGGCGTGATGGGCAGCTCGCCGGCGTCGACTTCGAGATCAATTCGTCGATCTAACGGCGGAAAGAAGGCTGTCCGTCCGCGTTAACGGCGGACGCTAGACGTAGGGACAGACCTTGAGGTCTGTCCGGCGAGCGAAAGGGGCTTCCATCCTTCGACAGGCTCAGGATGGCTTGCTTGGTGAACGATGCTGGTTCCCCTCTCCCCCTGAGAGAGGGGCCAGGGGTGAGGGCTAAGAGCATGGCTACGACCAACGTTGAGAAGATCCAGGACGAAAAGCTGCGCGAGACGATGGCAACGGCCCACAAGGCGCTCAAGGAAGGCGACTTCCTGGGCGTCGTCCAGCGCGCGGGAGACGTCTATCTTGAGCTGCTGAAGCGAAAGCCGGAGCTGCTGGCGGAGGGCGGCATCCCCGCGCGCATGCGCATCATGATGTTCCCTCGCCTGGGCGCCCACCTGGAGCGCGAAGAGGACAAGCCGCCCACGGTTGTCTGGGACCGCGAGACCTTTGGCTTCTCAGAGGCCGTCACCTACTTCGAGTTCGCCGTCGACCAGCTGGTCGCCGAAGGCCTGTAGCGCTTTCGCTCCGCTCCGAACTCCGCACGGTTCGAACACGTAATGCTGTCTTCTTCGCTAAAGTGGTACACCTTCACAGGCTCACTCTAGACGAACGTGCCTTGCTCCGCGAAGGCGATACAGAAAGCGAGGGGAAAATGGAGATCAAGAATAATGTAGCGCTGGTTACCGGCGGTGGCTCAGGCATCGGCGAAGCGACATCGCTGCGCCTCGCCGAGGAGGGCGCCTCGGTCGTCGTGGCCGATGTCAAGGTGGACGCCTTCATCGACGAAGGGTAAATTCTGCCATGGACCACTACACAAGTCCGGACTTCTCCTCGCTGGCACTGATCACGATCGATACGCAGCGCGATATGCTGGACGGACAGCCGTTAGAGATCCCCGGCACCTCGGCGATCCTCCCCACGATGCGCCTCCTCATCCTCGCCTTTCGCGAGTCGGGCTGGCCCATCATCCACATCGTTCGGCTCTACAAGGAAGACGGCAGCAACGCAGAGCCGTGTCGCCGCAGCACAATCGAGAGTGGCACCACGATGCTGGCTCCAGGCTCTCTCGGCTCCCAGTTAGCTCAGGAGCTGCTACCTGCGCCCGATCTGCGCCTCGACACTGATCTCCTCCTCGCTGGCGGCATCCAGCAGCTCGGCCCGAAGGAGGTCGCGATCTACAAGCCACGCTGGGGTGCCTTCTACGAAACGCCGCTGGAGATGTACCTGCGCGAGCTAGGCGTATCGTCGCTAGCGTTCAGCGGCTGCAACTTCCCCAACTGCCCGCGCACGTCGATCTACGAAGCGAGCGAGCGCGATTTTCGAGTCGTCCTGGTAGAAGATGCGGTCTCTGGCTTGTACGAGCGAGGGAAGGCAGAGCTGCGCGGCATCGGCGTCTCGCTCATGAACGCACAAGCACTGGAACAGGCCATCGCCAAACTGCCGCTATGACCAACTGGGAGGAGAGCGACGGAGATTCGGGCCTCAAAACGCGAGGGACGTGGCCGAGCGCAGCCGTTCCTAAAAGATCGGCGGGATGGCTGCGCCCCGGACAGCCTTCGCTGCCCGCCCCGTTTCCATCCCTCGGCCCGCTCTCCGCTTGCCTTGGGTGGCCTGTCGGCCGTAGGCAAAGGAAAAGCATCCGCAGCTATCTGTGCTAGTCTGCGGCAGGTCAATCCGAACACTATCTGCGCGTAGCCGTCCTCATCTGTGGCAGATTAGAGTAGAGGATTAGCATGGACATCAAGGACAAAGTGGCTCTCGTGACCGGCGGTGGCTCAGGCATCGGCGCAGCGACGTCGTTGCGGCTGGCCAAGGAAGGGGCATCGGTCGTCGTGGCCGACGTCAACGAAGAGGGCGGCCGCGATACCGTCACGCAGATCGAGAGCAACGGCGGCACGGCGGCCTTCGTCCGCGCCGACGTCACGGACGTCAAGGACGCGGAGGCGATGATCGCGTTCGCGAAGGACACCTACGGCGGGCTGGACATCCTCCACAACAACGCCGGCATCCTGGACGGCCCGGACCGCTATCCGGATGCCCACCCTGCGCAGTGGCTCCCGGTGCTGGAGGTGAACCTGCGCGGCGTGATCCTCGGCACGCAGTACGGTATCCAGGCGATGAAGGAGCGCGGCGGCGGCGCGATCGTCAACACCGCGTCGATGGCCGGCCTCGGGTTCGGCTATCCGGCCAACCCGGTCTACGCGGCCAGCAAGGGAGGCGTCGTGCTCTTTACGGCGTCGCTGGCGCCGCTGAAGGAATCGGACAACATCCGCGTCAACTGCATCTGCCCGGGCGTCGTCAACACGCCGATGGCGACGGCCGGCGTTCCCGGCTTGGCGGCCCTGAACAAGGAGGCTGCGGCCTTCGTAGAGTCGCTCAAGATGATCGAGCCGGAGGAGATCGCGGATATCGTCGTGCAGTTCATTACGGACGACTCGCTGGCCGGCCGCGCGATGATGGCCCGCAACGGCAGGGAGCGCGAACTTGTTCCCCTGCCCGACGCCAGGGAGTGGGCCGGCCGCTAGGTGCCGAATTCGGGAACCAGACTCTAGTCGCGCTCAGATAGGCGTTCACATCTGAGTCCAAATGGCCCGTTGAAAATTTTCTCCGGCTGGTGTAGGATAGCAGAACGAAACGCACATACGGTGACGTCGCCGGGGGCTTCCTCCCTCGGCCTTACACAGAAAGGTGGCGCACTATGGCTAGCAATGGGGCCGACGATCAGTCTGAAGACGTCCTATTCGAAAAACGCGACGACGGCGTCGCCGTCATTACGCTGAACCGGCCCAAGAGCCTCAACGCGATGGGCGGCCAGCTTATGCTGCTGCTGCCGAAGTACCTCGATCAGTGCGTGCGCGACCGAGACATCCGCGCCGTGGTGCTCACCGGCGCGGGCCGCGCCTTCTGCGCCGGCGGCGACGTGAAGGGCATGGCGAACAGGCCAGACAACTCCGAAGCTGCCGCGGTGCCGCCTGCCGGTGGGGGCGCAGCGACCGAGCGCAACAACAGCGACAGCAAGCCATCGCTGATCAGCGCGTTCGACGACGGCGTGGCGGGTCTGCGCCAGTCGCAGCTCGAGACGAGCTTTGCCCTCCACACGATGCCCAAGCCGACGATCGGGCTGATCAACGGCTTTGCCGTGGGCGCGGGCCTCAGCCTCGCGCTCGCCTGCGACATCCGTATCGCGTCAGACCAGGCGAAGTTCGGCACGGCCTTCCGCAACGTCGGCCTCAGCGGCGACTACGGCGGCTCGTACTACATGACCAACATCGTCGGCACGGCCAAGGCCCGCGAGCTGTACTTCACGGCGCGCATGATAGACGCCGAAGAGGCGCTCAGCCTCGGGCTCACGAACCGGGTCGTCCCGCACGACAAGCTGATGGAGGAGGGCCTCGCGTTCGCCGCCGAGCTGGCGGCCGGGCCCACGCGGACGCTCGCTCGCATGAAGGAGAACCTCAACCTGGCGACGCACGTCGACCTCAGGACGCTGATGGACCACGAGGCGCAGAACATGCGCCTCTCCGGCATGAGCAACGACTCGCGCGAGGCCGTGATGGCGTTCGTCCAGAAGCGCGAGCCGAAGTTCGCGGGCAAGTGACCCGCGTCGCACCGGCGCGGGTCATCCTGAGCCCTTCGGCTTCGCTCAGGATAGACTCCGCGATGGATCTCTCAACACCACCGACCGGACAGAACTAGGAGCTAGGAGATCGGACATGAAAGAGGATCTGAGAGAGGAAATCGAGATTCGAGACGGCCAGTTAGTCGGCCCCCTCCGCGCGCCGGTGAACCCGATGCGTAAGGCGGAGGGCAGCATCCACGATGAGGGTGAGGCGCGCAAGCTCGGCTTCCGCGGCGGGCTGGTCGCCGGATCGATCCACATGGAGCAGCTGGCGCCGGTGCTCGTCCGCGCGTTCGGCGAAGCGTGGCTGGAGCGCGGCACGATATCGCTCTACTTCCTGACGCCGACGCTGCATGGCGAAGAGGTGCGGGCCGTCATTGAAGCGCCGCCCGCCGATCCGTCGGACACGCAGGTCGAGGCCTGGATGGAGAAGGCCGACGGTACGCGCATCTGCGAAGGCACGGCGTCGATTGGCTCGCCGTTAGAGCCGAGCGCCCTGCACGCGCGCAAGCTCGACAAGCACGCGTCGGGTGAGCTGCGCATATTAGAGGGTGCAACACGCGGCGACGAGTTCCCGATGGCCGATACGTCGGTACCGCACGAGAAGCTCGACGAGCGGCTGAAGGTCATCACCGAGCCGATGCACTGGTACATCGATGACTCGCGCTGGACCGGCCGGGTGGCGACGATGGTCAACCAGGTCAACGCCCTGATGGCGCCGGCCGACGCCTACCTGCGTGAGATGCGCGCGGGCGCGATCGGCCTCTACGGCGCGATCGAGCTGCGGAACGTCAGCGGCCCGATGCTGGTCGACACACCGTATCGCTCGGGCGGCACGCTGCTGCACGCGGGCGAGACGCCAAAGACGGAGTACCTCTGGTTCGACACCTGGGCCGACGACGAGTCGCACAAGCGCATCGTGGAGATGCGCTTGATGCTGCGTTTCATGAAGGCCTCATCGAAGAAGTACGCGGAGGCTACGGCAGGAGCCGCGACCGCGTAGGCCGCGATGGCCTAGCAGCGGTTATACGTTGTGTTCTGACCTGCGCCACAGTTGCCACAAGGCGGCAGTGTATCCCTAGCGTCGTCAAGGGTTACTGACCAGTCACAGCTGGTGCAACAGTACCGCCCCGTACCTGGTTTCTCCCCAATCGAGAATGCCATGCCAGACTCCTTTCTAGCCGCAAAGTTCGCAGCGGGTTAGTGCCTTTTGTCTCTTGGTGGGAACGGATCGTTGCCTGGGGCAACCGTATCCGAATCCCGGATTCGGCCATTCGGTCGATGGATTACGGCCTCGCCTCCACCGTCGCCCGCTAGTATCTCCTTCGCACGAGCTTCTGCTTCCGACTGCGTAGCATGAAGCGAGCTGGCTCGTTCCGCGTTCGGCGCCCTAACCGCCCAACCGCCATCCTTGTCCGGTACCACGTGACGTTCGTTCCTGGCCATATAGACCTCCTATGGGGGTTCAACAAATCCTGGGTTCCACTCTATAATAGCACATATGTGCAAGGGGCAAGTGTCACTTCGGCACGCGAGGAATCCCTAATTGGCGGTTAGCGCGTAGCCTAAACTAACACCGGCTGTATGTCTGCCGTCCAGCGCCGCAGATGCCGCAAGGCGGTAGGCGGTCGCTGTCTTTGTCCAGCGTTACGCTCCAGTTGCACTTCGTGCAGCAGTACCGCCCCTTACCCGGTTTTGCCAATAGCGAACGGCCTTTCGAACTCCTTCGAGGTCGCTTTTTGATTTCGTAGCTAATACGTTCGATCCCTTGGCGTAATCGGGGCGTTGCCGGCGCCACGGTGTCCGAATCGCGGATCTCACCATCACGCCCATAAATTACGGCCTCGCCTCCAACATCGTTTCTCAGTATCTCCTTGGCCCGGGCCTCGGCCTCTGACTGAGTTCGATGGTGCGAACTGAAGCGTGATGCCCCAGGCGCCACAACGTCCCAACCACCGTCAGGGTTGGGAACGACATGCCGTTCGTTTCTACTCATCGTTACACCGAGCAGTTTCTCTACGACCTCATCCGCTAGGCTCTTCCCGGCCAGTCGTGCTTCGATCGCCTGCCCAACCCACTGGTTGAGGCTCACGCTTTCAAGCTGTGCTCGCAGCGCCGCTAGGCGATGCGTCTCTGTAGAGAGTCGTAGGTTGAATCGGCCACTGTACTCATCAACTCCCATCGGTTCCGGTATCGTTTCGCCGTCCTCCAGCATTACGGCGATGACGCCACCGAGCGCATCGTTGATCATTGCCATTGTCTCGTCGGGCGTGCCCCCTTCACTGATGGCGCCGGGCACCTCCAGCACTTCGGCCGTATAGCCGCCTTCCTCGGCGGGCGTCAGCATCCTCGTGTATGGCTTCGCCACGTACTCGGCGATCTGCTCGTCTGTGACTTCGCTCATGTCTCTCTTCCCTCCTCCTTACAGTGATTGCCTAATTCTCTCGATCAACTTCTTCGCTGTGCCGCGCTTGAGTGCGCCTGGGTGCTGCGGGATCGAGAGTGGTCGCGGCTGGCCAGGCTTCGTGTAGATGGCGTGCCCCCCGGTCGTTCGTCGGTGCGTCCAGTCCGCATCTTTTGCGACCTTTTCGATCTCGCGTGGCCGGATGTTGTCGGGCCGTCGGGCCAGTCTGTCGAGATCACGGCGAATGTCTCTCGGCATCAGGAAATAGTACCACCCGTAGTACCATTTGTCAAAGGCTGGCTGTCAGGAAGTCTCAGATCGGACGTGTTATGGTGCCCCCATTGCTCTAGATGAAGCCGGAGACCTACCGCCTTGGTAGGCGCCGTCTAGCTAGGAAACTCCGCCGCCTCTAGCAGCTCGATCGCCACGACATCGCCGCCGTCCATCTGGATGCGATACCACTGCCCGCGCGTCAACTCGCCCGGCACGCCCTCCAGGCCGTGCGCTGCGATCAGGAAGCTGATGAGCGCCGGGATGACATGGCCGTGCGAGCAGGCGACGACGTGCCCGTCGGGATGCTCAAGCTGAATGTCCCACAGCGCCGCCATCGCCATGCCTGCGGCGTGCGGCGCGACGTTCGCGCCCCGATCATATTCGTGGTCCCAGCCGTCCGGCACGTGCCAGGTCTCGTCGTCGCCGATGCCGTCGAGAATCTCGATCTCGAGCCCCAGCGAATCAGCGAGCGGCTCGAGCGTCTGCCGCGCGCGCAGCGACGGGCCCGAATAGAGCGCGTCGATGCTCTCGCCGGACAGCGCATCGGCCTGCGCCCGCGCCTGCTGCCGGCCAAACTCCACGAGCGGGCGCTCGTTCTGGTCACCCTGCCATTGCTTCCGGTCGCCGGCGTCCATGTGCGCAATGAGATCGATTATTGTCAGGACTGCTCACCTTCGATCTGAATCCACGTCGCTTTCGCGACCGCGCAGAGTGTGCCGTCCTCGCCGTACAGCGCCGAGGCTGAGAACAGCTTGCGCGCGTCGTCTCCCGTGCGCCAGCCCCGCACGATGTAGCGTTCGTCGCGACGGATGGGCGTCATGCGCTTTACGGCGTACCGCCCCAGCACCACAACGCCCGAAGGCTGGATGTACGGAAACCCGCTGGGGCAATCGAGCGCCGACCAGACGATCTCCGGCGGCACGATGCCATCGGGGTGCGCAACGGTCGCGTCCGGAACCCACGTCGCCGCCATCGTATGGCTGCCCTCAGTAATGGGGCCCGGGAAGATACAGAGGCCGTCACCCGGCCCGCGGTCGAGGCCGCAGACCCAGCACGAGTTGTACTGCTCGTTGCCCCTGTTCGCGTAGCCGCGCTTCGCCGCGACGGCCGCCTCGTCCCACGACGGCGCGGCAGGCGCATCAACATCGATCTCCGCAGGCCGCGCTTCGGCGACGACCTTGTCGCCGTCCATCAGCAAGACACCGTCGCCTTCCCGCACCACGTCGAGCGGACGTTCGAGAGGCGGCGGCATCCTGAGTGTGACTTCCGAGCCGCCGCTCACGTAGCCAGCAAGCAACCCGCAGACGTAGCCGCCGTTACCGGACTCCGGCGGCCCGCAGAAGCGCTTGGGAATCGTGATCTGGTCGATTGAGACGTACCTCTCCACTGTGGCGTCCGGGGCGAGCCGCCCTGACCCCCGACCCTTGACCCTCGTTACAGGATCGCGCCTTTCTCTTTCAGCGGGACGATCTCGTCCCAGTCGTAGCCCAGCTCCAGCAACACCTCTTCGGTGTGCTGGCCCAGCTCCGGGGCCAGGCCTTGCGGGCCGGCCTCAGTCTCGCTGAAGTCGGCCGGGCTCGCGACGAACGTAATGGGACCGTCGGGACTGTCGACCTCACGAAAGGCGCCGGACTCATGCGCAACGGGGTCTTCGAGGACTTCGCTGATGCTGTTCACGGGCGCGAACCAGACGTTCTCGCGGTCGAAGATCGCGCCCCACTCCTCCAGCGTCTTCTGCGCGAAGCTCGCGTCGAGCTCGGCGACCAGCTCGGGCGTGTGCTCGCGGCGGATCGTGATATCGGCGAAGCGTTCGTCCTCGAGCAGCTCCTCCCGCTCGATCGCGCGCAGCAGGTCCGGCCAGTGACGGTCGGCCTGCAGCAGCAGGAGCCAGAACCAGCGCTCGTCCTTCGACTTGAAGCAGTTGATGATCGGGTTGATGGCATGCTCACGGTCGTACGCGTTGATCGGCACGCCCAGCCGCAACGCCAGGCTGACGTCCCAGCCCATCATGTAGATGCCCGTGCGCAGCAACGACACCGCGACGCGCTGACCCTTGCCCGTCTTCTCGCGCGAGAACAGCGCCGCGCTAATGGCGCCCGCCGCGCCCATGCCGGTCATGTGATCGCCCATGCCGCCGCGCTGCTGCGGGATGGCGTGGCCCTCGGCGGTGAGCGTCGCCGCGACGCCCGCACGCGCCCAGAACGCGCCGATGTCGTAAGCGGCACGGTCGCGGTTCGGCCCGTCCGGGCCGTAGCCCGTGATCTGCGCGTAAACAAGGCGTTCGTTCATCTTCGATAGCGTCTTGTAATCGAGGCCGAAGTCGTCGAGCGCGCGCGGGCGCATGTTCGTCACGAATACATCGGCTTGATCGACGAGCTTGCGGGCGATGCCACGCCCCTCCTCGTGCTCGAGGTTCACGGCGATGCTGCGCTTGCCTCGGTTGTCCACCTCGAACGGCGGGTTGAGCGGTACTGCGGCGCCCAACGCCGACGCGAAGAGGCCGCGGAACGGGTCGCCGGCCGGCGGCTCCAGCTTGACGACGTCGGCGCCCCAATCGCGCAGGATACAGGCGCACGATGGCCCTGCCACCCACAGCCCAAGTTCCACAACACGGATCCCTTCCAGCGGTCCGGACATAATCGCCTCCCAGCATGCAGTCGCGTGTGCGGGTGAGTATAGCAGCAGGCGTACCATCATTCCGCTAGAATACGCCCGCCATGGTGGAGCCGCAGATCCAGTACGCGAGGGCGTGTCTCGAACCTAAGCTGCGGTTCGCGGGCCCGGCGGGCGCCCGGCTCCATCTGTACGGCCAGCGGCCGGCGGCAGGAGGAACGGCGGCGGCGCCCGAAGTAGGGCCGGTAGGAGTGGCACTACTATCCTGCTAAGCTTCGCCGCCGCCTGAAGGCTCGCTTCTCTCACGGGGCCCCACGGCAGTTCGAACTGATCTCGCAGAGCCGCGGGCAACAGACCAGACGTCAGGCCTCGCAGAAACCACATCGCCGGGGCTAACCCGGAGGCTGGTTGAAAGAGCTCGGTTGCCAGCAGACGGGCAGTGTCGGAGACCCGAAGCGAAGCCACCGTATCATCCATATACGTCTTGAACTCGGACATTCCAGCCGGCATGTGTCCCCGCGGTATGCCGAGGAGGCGTCCAGCTAGCACCATATCTCCGTAGTAGGCCTCCTCTTCGGCAGGGCGGAGCGGACGGACGAACCTCTGATGCATCAACAAAGACGTATCGATGAGGGTCGCCAGCACCCAGAGCAGGAGCGCTGGATCGGTCGCGCTGTAATCGGGGCCAGTCACCCTGCGATGCACAGCGTTGATCAATGCCACCGCACGTCTCGTCTGGGCGCGAGTGCCGAACGCGATCGCAAGCGTGGGACGCAGCGTGCGTAGAAGCCGCTGCAGAGGATCTGATCGGAAGGAGCTGTGCTCGGCAACAGCGGCCGCGATTGCCGGGTGAGCGATCTGCATCAACAGTGCCCGGCCGCCGCCGAGGAGCGTAACCCCTTCTCGATGGACACGCCTGATCATCGACGCGTCAGTGAAGAGAGGTTCGTTCGAAACCATATGGCGATCAGTCCCTTAGCTGCGATCTTGGTCGAGCTTAGTAGCGACCAGCCTGAAGAGCTTTCAGCGTCTAGGCAGCAGATAGTAGCTGGCCGGCTCTTCTCAAGATGACACTAAGTGTTGATCGTGTGACCCGGAGCGGCCAACTGCTGACAGCGAAGCTCACCCTTCCTACTGTAAGATTAGGCCCTAAATCGCGCATGGCGCGCATACGGCTGGCAGGAGGCAGAGCCCGCCATGGAACCGCGCATCCAGTACGTCAAGACGTCTGATGGGCTTAACCTGGCTGTCTCCACCACGGGCTCCGGTCCGCCCCTCGTCGTCGTCCCGAGCTGGATCAGCCACCTGGAGCTCGATCAACAGGAGTTGGTCAAACCTTCGTTCTTCAAACGGCTCGGCAAAGGGAGCCGCCTCGTTCGTTACGACAAACGCGGCATGGGCCTCTCAACCCGCAATGTTGGTGACTACTCGCTGGACGCGCAGGTGAACGATCTCCATGCCATCATCGAGCGTCTTCAGTTGAGCGGCGTAACGCTCTTCGGCAGCTCTCAGGGAGGGACCATCTGCATCGCGTATGCAGTACACCACCCCGAGAACGTTTCTAGACTCATCCTTTTCGGCGCGTATCACCACATCCCCGCCGCGGTCAAAGAGACGCTCGGGGCGATCTTGCCGCTCGTGCGGACCGACTGGACCGGTCTCGGAACATCGCCAATGCTGGAGATGTTCATTTCCGGCGCCTCCACGCAGACGCGAGACTTCTTTGTCCATTACCAGAAGGAGGCGGCAAATGGGGAGGACGCGGCCGCCATTCTAGAGGCCTTGGCCGCCTATGACGTCACATCTATCCTGCCTAACATACGCGTGCCGACCCTGGTCCTCCACCGGCGTGATGATCCGGCGGTCAGCGTCGACCAGGGCCACGAGATCGCCTCCCTGATCCCGAACGCCCAGTTCGTCCCGTTAGATGGGCGAATCCACTTGCCGTACTGGGGCGACATCGAGCCGCTGATCGCCGCGATCGA
>JADFPV010000072.1 GCA_022562155.1 Chloroflexota bacterium | reverse complement strand
CAGGCATCACCCGACTCCTCACCCCATGAAGCTTTTCTACACCCTGAATCTCGATGAGCCGCCTCTCCTTATCAACGCCAATTATAGCGCCCATATCACGAAGCATACCGATTAAATTCATAACCTCCGGCTCAACAGCGGCATTACGAATGGTAGTAACACCGCGCGCGCGCGCTCCAGTCAGAAGCATTGTCCGGCCAGTCGTTGAGTGGATAAACCCAATACACTGTATCCGTTCTCGTCGGAGCGCTATCGGGCGGATCAAGCAGCAAGGTGGGTCGAGCAGCCTTGGCAGTTCGCAAGTCGGCGGGAGACTTTTTTGGCTGCCGGTGCTTGGCGTAAGCTCGCCAGATGATGTCGTGGTCGTTGTTAGGCACCCACAGCGTGTATGCCTGGGCGGTTCGGGCGGCGGGCGCGAGGCCTGGCGACCCTGGACGAGCGGGACAGCGTGCGGATCGGGCTGGCGCAGACGCTGGCCGTGCTGGTCGCTGACATCGATCCAGACACGGGCGAGATTATCTGGCTCAAGACGTTTGGAACAAGCCCCGCAGCATGGTACGCGGGAACCATCTTCAGTAGAGTCTCCGATAGTTTGTTGGCTTCCCCGCCCACTGTGGATGCAAGAGACGCTTTGACAGGCACCAGAAAGTGGGATGTCAAGGAGATGGTGTCTGGCTTTGTGCAAAGAGCGGAAGCGGTGGCGATCAAAGATGGTGTGGTCTTTGCAGTAGTCGGCAGCAGCATTCGTGCGCTTGACGCGTTCACAGGAGAAGCCTTGTGGCCCACACCATTTTCGGTAGATGCGGCGATCACCGCGCCTGCCGTGGCGTATGGCACAGTCTACTTCGGGTCGCGCAATCATCTGGTCTACGCAGTGGACGCCGCGACTGGCGAGTTGAAGTGGAGCTACCCTACCCTGGGCATCATTGCCAGCGCGCCCGCTGTCGCAAATGGCGTCGTCTATGTCCGTTCCGTCGACGGCAACCTCTATGCGTTTGACGCTTTCGACGGCGAACTAGTTTGGCAGCATGAAATCGCCGGGGGAGTAACGTGGTCTAGCGGCGCGTCCCCTGTCATCGCCCAGGGCATGTTGTACCTTGTCTCGGACGACGGGCGGGTGCAGGCCTTCGCCTCGTCCACTTCGGCCAAGCCCACAGGCGTAGCGCCAGCCACGCCCACGTCTCCCGCACCAGCCACACCCACCCCCACGCCGCCAGCGCCCTCAGAGCCTTCCGGCGATGTTAGCTGCGACCGCAACGTGAACGCCGTTGACGCTCTGTTCGTTCTACAGCTAGCCGCAGGTGTCATCGCTTCGTTGCCATGCTCTGAGAATGGAGACGTAAACGGCGATGGCACCATCGACCCTCTGGACGCCGCGCTCATCCTCCAGTTCAGCGCCGGCCTCATCCCTAGCCTGCCGCCGTAAGCTGGTACCCAGATCGCACGTACGTACGGCTTGGAGACCGAGGTGGAAACCATGAAAGCTAAGACAGAGGGAAAGGGTACCTTGACGGGACTAATGGTGCTGGGCGTGGTGGTGGCAGCGGCGCTCGCGCTTCTCTTCGCGCTCGCGTGTGGCGGGGGCGACGGTGCGTTCAGTGGCGGATCAGACGAGGCGCAAGTGCGGGCCGTACTGGAGAGGGAGACGAAGCTCATTCGACAGGGAGACTGGCGTGACCTATGGGAATTGCTAAGCCCACAGACCAGAGAGCAATGTCCTTATGGCGAATTTCTATCTGATCTCCAGGGAGACCTCGTCTTCTTTCGTGCCCTCGTCGGCGACCCTGATAAGATTGGCATTTCGGAGGTCGAAATCGAAGTGGTTGGTGACACGGCCTTTGCTAGTTACATCACGACCATAGAGGGCGAGGATGTCGACTTCAATGAGAACGACATCTTCGTAAAGGTGGACGGCCGCTGGTATGACGTAGACGAGGATTCTGACCAATGTCCGGACAGCGGCGAGGGAGCGAGGGGATTTGGCGCCCAGGGCGAGCGCAGCCGCGAAGACGAGCGTTTCCTCTTCCAGGCTTTCGTGGGGGACGGCGCGGTTGACGATGCCGAGTCGCAGAGCCCCACGAAATCGACCTCAGCTTGTCCTAGAACAAGAGCCAGGGGAAACGCAAAGCCCGCATCGGACGGCTGGTGGTGGGGTAGGAAGGATGTGTCCGATGCGGGCAAGTGCTAACCGCAGGGAGGGCTCTCGCCCTCGGAGGAGGTAACGGTTCTCCGGTGCCTGCAACATCAACCTACCACCCCTGCCACATCGCCTCTATGAACTTCCTCACACTGCTGTTAGTGCGGAAATTCACGTTGCCAGGAATCGGTAGCGCTTGTATGATGCGGATCGCATCTTCAACCAGGACACGTTGGAACTGAGGAGTACATGGCAGAAGGAAGCCTGTCAGACCTGCGCATTGTCGATCTCACACAAGGGATCGCCGGTCCGTACTGCACCAAGCTCTTCGCCGACCTCGGCGCCGAGGTGATCAAGGTCGAGCCACCAGATGGCGACTGGAGCCGGACGCTAGGTCCGTTTCCCAGCGACGAACCTCATCCTGAGAAGAGCGGCCTCTTCCTCCACCTCAACACCGGCAAGAAGAGCCTCACCCTCGATCTCGAATCGGACACCGGACAGGCGCTAGTCAAAAAGCTGTTAGCCGAAGCCGATGTCCTCGTGGAAAGCGATGGCCAGACGCGCATGGCCGAACTCGGCCTCGCCCACGACGACCTCAGGGGCGGTCTGCCGAACCTGATCTCCGTCTCCGTCACGCCGTTCGGCTGCTCCGGCCCGTACAAGGACTATCGCGGCAACAGCCTCACAGCGATGGCGATGAGCACCATCATGTACAACACCGGCCATCCGGACCGGGAGCCACTCACAACCGGTGGCACGCCCGCGGACTACATTGCCGGTATCCACGCCTGGATCGGTGCGCTCGCCGCAGTCGCTTATAGGGCCGAACACGGCAAGGGTCAGCACGTGGACGTCTCCCTCGCCGAGTCGGCTGCCTGCACGGACGAGTACAACGCAGGCATGTACGCCTTCCAGGGAGCCATCAGACGGCGTTTTTACTCTCGCCACGTCTTCGGGTACCCAATGGACATCATGGCCTGTAAAGACGGCTACATCGTCTTCATCCCGGGCGCAGGGGGGTTCCCCCAGCGTGGCCTCACGCAGGAGGGCACCGTCTCCCCCATGTCGCTGTTGATGGAAAACCCGGAGCTCGACCAGAACCCGCTTTTCCAGAGCGGTCAGGAACGCATGATCCGCTGGAGAGAAGTCGACGAGCTGATCCAACCTTTCTTGGACACGAAAGAAGCCAAGGAGATCGTCGACTTCGCGCAGGCGCTGCGCATGCCCTTCGCGCCGGTGCCGACCGTAAAAGACCTCGTCGAGGACGAGCACCTGGCCGCCCGGAGCTTCTTCGAGACGATCGACCATCCCGAGGCCAGCAAGCTGACCTACGCCGGTGCGCCGTTCCGCATGTCAGAGACACCACCAATGATTAATCGTGCGCCCACGCTTGGGGAGCACAACGAAGAGTTCGGAGCATCCGCCGATGCCTAAGCCGCTCCGGGACCTCCCTGCGGGACAGGCTTCAGCCCGTCTTGTCAATCCCGACCTTCTCGCGAGTGTCATACTCAGAGGCACACCACACCGTAGGGACAGACCTTCAGGTCTGTCCGGCCCGCGAAACGATGCAATGTTGCACAGAGCAAGTCCTCCTCGGAGAACGCCAGATGCCTAAGCCGCTCGAAGGCATCCGCGTCATGGACCTCACGCAGGTCTTCGCAGGGCCCGCCTGCACGCGCATCCTCTCCGACCTTGGCGCCGAGGTCATCCGCATGGAGTCGCCCAACCGCCTCGACATCACGCGCAACCTCCTCCACACCGATAACGACGGCCAGGAGGTTCCCTGGGAGCGTGCGCTCTACTTCACCATCCGTAACGCCGGCAAGAAGGAGATCGTCGTCGACCTCGCGCAGGAGCGCGGCCGCGAGATGCTCCGCGAGATCATCGCTCAGTCTGACGTCGTCGCGGAGAGCTTCACACCGCGCGTCATGCGCGCGTTCGAACTCGACTACGAGCACCTTAAGCAGGTCAAGCCGGACATCATCATGATCTCGCTCTCCGGCTATGGCCAGGACGGCCCCTACTCGGACTGGTCAGCCTATGGCATGGGCCTCGAGCCCGCCTCAGGCGTCTCCCAGGTGACCGGATACCAAGGTGGGCCACCGATTCGCAGCGGCCTGTCATTCACCGACCCATACTCCGGCTTCATCGGCGCTGGCGCCGTCCTCGCGGCGCTGCATCACAGGCGACGCACCGGCCAGGGCCAGTACATCGACCTCTCGGAGCAGGAAGCCGCCGTCCCGCTGGTCGGCGCCGCGCTCATGGACTACGCCATGAACCAGCGCCTGCCTGAACGCATCGGCGACCGCAGCCCCTGGGCCGCGCCCCAGGGTTGCTATCGCTGTTCGGGCGACGACAGCTGGATCGTCATCTCGATCGAGTCCGACGACGACTGGGCCGCGTTTTGCAGCGCCACGGGCCACAGCGATTGGGCCGCCGACGTTCGCTTCTCGACGTTCGAAGGCCGCCGAGAGCATCACGATGAACTGGACAAGCTGATCACCGGCTGGACCAAAGACCAAGACCACTACAAGGCGTTTCACCTGCTACAGAAGGCGGGCGTCATCGCGGCGCCGGTGCTCAACGGTAAGCAGGCGCTGCTCGACCCCCACTTCAAGGAGCGCGGACAGTACGACGTCGTCGACCAACCCCACAACGGCAAACGGCTCGTCGGCCGACATCTCGCCGCGAAGTTCGACGAGTTCGAAGCGGCGGTGGCGGGCCCCGCTCCCACGCTCGGCCAGCACAACACAGAAATCCTGGGCGGCCTGCTCGGCATCTCGGACGAAGAGCTAGCCCAGCTCACAGAGCAGCGCGTCATCACAACCGAACCCGCCCTGCCCGTCCCGGCCGCTATCGTCAGCCAAGCTCTCAAGCTCCCTTACGAGGCGTTTCTGGAGAACGGCACGCTCCAGGCACTCGATCCGGACTACCAGAAACAGTTGGGCCTGGAGCCCTAAGCACAGCAGGAGGACTACATTGCCATACATGATGGTGCACCACAACGTGAAGGATTACGACACGTGGAAGATAGCATTCGATGAGCACAGCGAGACCAGGAAGGCCGCAGGCTCCAAGGGCGGCCACCTGTTTCGGGGCGACGATAATCCCAACGAAGTCATCGCCGTCCTTGAGTTCGAGGACCTGAACAAAGCCCGTGAGTTCGCCAGCTCCGACAATCTACGAGAGGCGATGCAGAAGGCAGGCGTCGAAGGCCCGCCGACTATCGTATTCATGAACGCCGTCGACCGGCCGTCCGCCTAGCACACGGCCGGGACTCGCGGTGCCGGAACAGAAACGTTGCGATTGGGGTCAGGGCAACGACCTCATGCAGGCCTACCACGACGAGGAGTGGGGCGTCCCACTCCATGATGACCAGCGACTCTTCGAGTTCTTGATCCTGGAGGGCGCGCAGGCCGGCCTGAGCTGGCAGACGGTGCTCAACAAGCGCGGCAACTACCGCAAGGCGTTCGACAACTTTGAGGTCGCGAAGGTCGCGCGCTACACACCGAAGCGCGTCGAGAAGCTCCTCCAGAACGCCGGCATCATCCGCAATCGTCTGAAAGTCGAATCGGCCATCAGCAACGCGAAGGCCGTGCTCGCTATCCAGAAGGAGTTCGGCAGCTTCGATGTCTACGTCTGGCAGTTCGTCGGCGGCAAGCCGAAGAAGAACCGCTTCAAGTCGATGTCACAGATTCCAGCCACCACAGACGAATCAGATGCCTTCAGCAAGGACCTCAAGAAACGCGGCTTTCGATTCGTCGGCTCCACCATCTGCTACGCCTTCATGCAGGCAGTCGGCATGGTCAACGACCACACCAAAAGCTGCTTCCGCTACAGTCAGGTCAGCAAGCCAGGATGACGACTGTCATTCTGAGCGGAGCGAAGAATCTCCTCTGAATTACGAGCCGCATGACCTACTACGTATACGTCATGGCCAGCAGATCCAAAACGCTATATGTCGGAGTCACGAACGACCTTGAACGTAGGGTCATGGAACACAAGAGCGGTGCCTCAACGTTCACGGAGAGGTACAACATCAGTAGACTCGTCTACTACGAGGAATCTGCGGGAAGCCTAAACGCCATCGAGCGTGAGAAGCAGCTAAAGGGCTGGCTGAGAAGCAAGAAGGTCGCCCTGATCGAATCGGCGAATCCGGAGTGGGAAGACCTCAGCGAAAACTGGTTCTCGGACAGAGCAGACCCTTCACTACACTCAGGGTGACACCATGGACCTAGGCCTCACGGACAAAGTAGCGATCGTCACCGGCGGCAGCCGCGGCATCGGCCGTTCGATCGCGCTCGCGCTCGCGGAAGAGCATTGTCGCGTCGCCATCTGCGCCCGCACCGAAGAGCCGTTGCGCGCTGCGGAGGCCGAACTGGCCAAGCACACCGATGCCCTAGGCATCGTCGCCGACGTCACGCAGGCGGACGACGTCGACCGCCTCGTCCAGGAGACCGTCGACCGCTTCGGCCGGCTCGACATCCTCGTCAACAACGCCGGCGTCCGCGGCAGCGATGACACCGACGACGTCTGGAACGCCATCTACGAATCAAACCTGCTCGCCGCCGCCCGCGCGACTCGCGCAGCTGTCCCGCACATGCGGGCTGCAGGAGCCGGCAGCGTCGTTCACATCACGTCGATCTATGGCCGAGAGTCGGGCGGCCCGCTCGCCTACAACGCGATCAAGTCGGCGATGAACAGCCACGCGAAAGCAATGGCGCTCGAACTCGCGCCGGACATTCGCGTCAACGCCGTCGCGCCCGGCTCGGTCGCGTTCCCGGGCGGCTCCTGGGGCCGGCGGCTCGAAGAGGACCCTGAGGGCATGGCCAAGTTCCTCAAGGAGAACATTCCGATGGGCCGCTTCGGCACGCCGGAGGAGATCGCCAACGTGGTAGTCTTCCTCTGCTCAAATCAGGCCAGTTGGGTAACGGGCGCTTGCATCAACGTCGATGGCGGCCAGTCCCACTCCAACATCTAGCCTGTCGGCAAGGAGGCCGCCATGACCAAGTACGACAGACCCGGCTTCATCACCAAATCCGTGGGCAACGTCATCGTCATGCTGCTGACGCGCCTCGGTATCAGCGCCGGAGGAGCGAACACACTCGTCGTCCGCGGCAGGAACTCCGGTGAACCGCGCTCGGTCCCCGTGAATCCGCTCGACTATGATGGCGCGCGCTACCTCGTCGCGCCGCGCGGCAATACGGAGTGGGTTCGCAACCTCCGCGCGGCCGGCGAAGGCGAGCTACGTCTCGGCTCCAAGCGAAAGACCGTTACGGCTGTCGAGGTCGGTGACGAAGAGAAGCCGCCCGTCCTGCGGGCCTACCTGGAGAACTGGGCCAGTGCGACCAAGGGCTCGTTCGGCGTCGACGAGAAGGCGACCGACGAAGAGCTAAGAGACATCGCGCCGGACCACCCGGTGTTCCGCATTACGAGCTAGGTCCGCTGCGCTAGAAGCTTCTCGGCGTCTTCGCAGATGTCCGTCAGGACGTCGGCTGCCGGCCTGATGGCATGTACGTCGCCAGCCGACTCTCCCATGTAGACCGCCGCTATCTCCGGGTTCTTGCGGTACGCCGCGGACGTCCGCTCCTTCAGCTCGTCGCGCTGCTCGACAATCTCCTCATCGCGGCCGTGCCACTCGCGTACAAGTTGATTCTTGTACACCCGCGCGCCGATCGTCTCCGGCCACGGCAGACCATCGATCAGGTCGTAGACCTTCGTGAAGATCGTGTCCTCGCCGTCGCTCGCGACGACGCGTTCCTTGTAAACATCAGGCACTTCGGTCGCTTCAGGCGTCGCGAGAAACGCCGTGCCAACGTTTGCGCCGTCCGCGCCCGCCGCTAGGACCGCCGCCAGCGCCTGTCCGCTCGCGATTCCTCCCGCGGCGAGCAGCGGCGTTTCCGGGTAGCGCTGCGCGATTCGCACGAGCAGCGGTAGCATCGCCGCCGAGCCGCAGTGGCCGCCCGCTTCGTTTCCCTGCGCGATCAGCATGTCGGCGCCGGCAGCAACCGCCTGCTCTGCCAGCTCCATCGACTGCACCTGACAGATAGTGATCGCCCCCGCCTCCTTCGCCATGCTCAACCACGGCTCCGGGTCCGAGAACGAAAAGATCACCGCAGGCGCCTTCGCTTCCAGCGCGACCTTGAAGTTGTCCTCCAGGAACCCCATGAACGGCGTGATGAAGCCGACGGCGAACGGCCGGTCTGTCTCCTCACGGATCGCCGAGATCTGTTCGCTAACCCAGTCCGGTCCGCGTTCATCTGTCCCGCCGAACGTGCCGAGCCCACCCGCCTTCGAGACCGCGGCCGCTAGCACAGCACCGCTGTGGCCGCTCATCGGCGCGGACATGATCGGATACTCTAGGTCGAACAGCTCCGTGAAACGCGTGGTCAGCATGCCGACTCCTCTCGCCCTATTCTAACGCCGGATGTCGTAATGGCTGCCTCTGCTACCATGACTCCTGATGTCAACAGACTTTGCTTCCGCTACCAGCGCACGCCTGCTGATCAACTGGCTGAACCAGCGCTTCGACGCTGCCTTCGGGCCACCCGAGGCGTCCGGCGAAGCCTTCCTGTCGTCCGACGGCGATCACAAGATCGGTGTCTACATCGCGACGCTCTGGGAGGACGACGACGCCCGTATCGAAGGATTGCGTAAGCTCCAGGAGCGCTGGAGCAGTGGCGGCGGCCTGTTCCTGCTCTGGGTGCCCCCCAGAGCAGGTGTCCCAAGCGAGGAGCCCGACGCCAGCTACTTCGTCCAGCGCGTCCAGGCCGCCGCCTCCGCAATGCCGGCGGACGCCCGCACGGAAGTCACGTTCCCCGTCACGCTCAAGCTCGTGAAGACGCGCGAGGAGGGCGGCTACGCGTCGGTCGTCGGCGGCCTCAGCCGCTGGTGGACGCGCATCACAGAGAACGTCAACGGCACCTACCACGTCAATAGCACCGCCATCCACCGGCTTACTATGGATGGCGAGGCGCGCGAACGCCTCTGGAGCGACATCGGCAGCCTCTCGCATAGCATCGAAGTCGGCCAAGCCGCCGACTTCGATGTCGACGACGCCTGGACGCTCCAACGGCTCCCCGACGACGAATCGCACTCCGGCTTCGCGATCATCGCCGCGCCACCCTCGCTCGACCCCACCGATGGCATCTCCGTCCGGCGCGCCGCCCGCAAACGCCTCGCGGAGGCGAACCAGGCGCTTGGCGCACTCGACGTCGACATGCGCGTCGTCGGCCTGATCGGCAGCTACGAGTACGGCGAGTTGGAGACTGCCGGCGCCACCGTGAAGGCGGTGGATCCCAGCCTCTTCAACCGCTTGGAGGTCGTCTCCATCCTCGCGGACGGCGAGATCAGGCCTACCTTCCTGCCTAAATCACTCCCCTGGGCTTGATGCGTCCTATCCGTCGATAATAACCGTAGGGGCGCACGCGTGCCCGCCACAGGAGGGCTGTGCGCCCAGCTCCAAGGGAGCACATGAAGCCACACGTAGGCATCATCGGCGCCGGGTTCATAGGGCGTTTCCACGCCCGGGGCGTACACGGCCTTACCAAGCTGGGGCTTGTCGATGCCACCTACGTGGCGATCTGCGACCGCGATATCGAACGGGCCGAGAACTTCGCCCGCATCGCCAATCTGGATCTTGTTACGACCGACCCCGATGAGCTGATTAACTCACCCGACGTCAACACCGTCTACGTCTGTACGCCGACAGCAGAACACAAGGACCTCGTCTTACAGGCCGCAGCCGCCGGCAAGCACATCTTCTGCGAGAAGCCGCTCGCCAAGACGCTGACCGATGCCCAAGAGATGTTCGGCGCCGTCCGCTCCGCCGGCATCCGGCATCAGGTCGGCCTCATCATACGCCACGCGCCCATCTTCACCGTGCTCAGGCAGCTGATCTCCGACCCCGAGTTGGGGCGGCTGATGACCGTCGTCTTCCGCGATGAGCAGGCCTTCCCTATCCAGGGCCACTACCTCAGCGACTGGCGAAAGGACGTCGCAATCGCCGGCGGCGGGACACTCATCGAGCACAGCATCCACGACCTCGACCTCCTCACCTGGCTCGCCGGCGATGTCGCCAGCGTCCAGGCTCAGACGCGAAACTTCGCCGGCCATGAGGGCATCGAAGACCTCGCGTCCGTCACGCTCTCCTTCGCCAACGGAGCCACTGGCCAGCTCGCCTCAATCTGGCACAACATGGAAGATCGCGCCGCCTCGCGCTACCTAGAACTCTTCTTCGAACACGGATACTTCGCCGTCGACAAGGACTTCTTCGGCTCGATCCGCTATGAGACGTCCGCCTCGCACGGGCCGCAGGAGGTCTCAGACGAGGAAGTACGTCGCCGCTACCTCGATGTCGTCGGCCTCGAAAAGGACGTCTACGATCCGGCACTTAACAGGTATTCGCTAGCCGACTACTTCTTCCTGAAGGCGATCATCGAAGAGCGCGACGCCCACCCAGGCTTCGATGTCGCCCTCCGGGCTCACGAATTAGTCGACGCCGTCTACCGCTCCGCCGCGGAGGATGGGCGGAAGATCGAACTAGATTCGTAGCCTGGTAGGGACCAGACCCTCAGGTCTGTCCGCCTAGCCCGCTACCACGTCCCGATACCACGTCACCAACTCGGAGCCAATCCGATGCGGATTGTCCTCCTGAAGGTAGTGGATCCCGTCGCCAAGCGCGACAACATGCAGGTTCTTTAGATGCTCACGCGCCCACGCCACGCCGTCTTGGTTGATGATCCCGCCTGGCGTCGCGGTGAAGAGCAGCTTGGGCAGTTCAGACGCTTGTAGCTTCGCGCTGAACCGCTCGATCTCGTCGTGCACGTCCTTCGGCTTGCCGTTAATCGGTATCTCTTGGGGCCACACGCGAACAGGCTTTCGGCTCCCGATCGTCGGAAACGGCTCCCGATACCGCGCCTTCTCCTCGTCGGTCAGATCGCGGACGATCGCCTGCGGCATCACTTGGGTCACGAACGCGTTCATGACGGAGAGCATCACCCAACCAACGCCCGGCGTCCTGAAGATGCGGAACCCCATCTTGAAGTCGGCCGGAAACTCGTCCCACGTGAACGTCCGCATGATCGCCTCCATGAAGGCGATGCCCTTCACGTTCGACTCGTGGTCCATCGCGTAACGGAACCCGAGGGCAGAGCCCCAGTCGTGGATCACGAGCGTGATGTTCTGCAGGCCCATCGCCTCGATGAATCCGTCGACGTACTTCGCGTGGTCGAAGAATCGATAACCAATGTCCGGCTTGTCCGACTTCCCCATCCCGATCAGGTCCATCGCGATCGCTCGCCCAAACTGCGCGCCATAGGGGATGATGTTCCGCCACAGGTACGACGACGTCGGGTTGCCATGCAGGAACAGCACGGGGTCGCCCTCGCCCTGCTCCACGTAGTGGATCTTCGACCCGTGCACGTCGACGAACTTCGACTCGAACGGAAAGTCAGCCGAGATGTTCTCGGCCGCGATCTCCTCAGCCATCCTTAGCCTCCTTGCAGCCGTACCTTTATTGTGGTTAGCGCTTCATCTTGAGCCGCGTCCGGTGCCAACTCGATCGTATCACGCCCAGCCAGCGCTTCGGTCGCAACACCGCCAATCGTTACCACCAGATCGAGCGTCCCCAGCTCGCTCTCGGCCTGCTCTACTCCCCTGCGCAGCATTTCCGCGTCTGACGCATCGATCGCCAGCGCCAGGCCTTTACGGCCCAGAGCCCACACCTCGTTCAGCGCGGAATTGATCGCAAACTCAGCCTTAGTATCTGACGTCAGGCTCGCGATGGCGACGTCGGCGCTCGCTTCGGCCAACCCAATAGCGATCGCCCTGCCAAGCTCCGTCTCGCTCCCAACGACGAGAACGGTCTTCCCCTGCAGGTCGGTTTCGCTCACGGGTTTCGCTTCAGGAAGTCCTGGATCAGCTCGACGATCTGCTCCGGCTCGTCTTCCTGCAGGAAGTGGCTCGCCGTCTCGATGCGATGCTCTTCCGAATGCGCGTAGACGCCCTTCCAGGCCTCGATCAGCGGCGGCGGGATCGCGGGGTCCTGCATCGCCCAGATGATCGTCGTCGGGACGTTGATCTTGCCTAAATTGTCCTGGATGTTGCCCATCGTCGCGCTCGAACGCTGCTCGTCGCCAACCGGGATGTCGCGCGGAAACTCCAACGTGCCGATGCGCGAGTTCCAGTCCGGGAACGGCGCGCGATAGGCCGGCATGAACGTCTCCAGCTTCTCCTTGTGGTAGATACCGGCCGGCAGGAACCCCTCGACGAAGAGGTTCAGCCCCTGCACCATCGCCTCGCCGACGTGCGGCTGGCGGAACATGTCCAGCAGCGGCGCTAGCGGCGTACCTTCCGGGATGCGAAACGCCCACGTGTTCAAGATCACGAGGCGCTTGATGCGATCGACGTGCTCGACGCCAAAGCCCAGACCGATCGGCCCGCCCCAGTCCTGCATCACCAACGTGATGTCCTTTAGCTCCAGCTCGTCCATCAACGCCGTGAAGTTCTCGATGTGCTTCGCGAGCGTGTACGGCTTGTCCAGCGGCTTGTCGGACTTCCCGAACCCCATGTGGTCCGGCACCACGCAGCGGTTCGTCTCCGACAGCGTCGGGATGAAGTTTCTGTACAGGTAGCCCCACGTCGGGTTGCCGTGGAGCATGACGATCGGCTCGCCGCTTCCTTCGTCGACGTAGTGCAGCTTTACACCATCGTGTTCAACGAACTTTGGTGCATACGGCCACGTGCCGTCGAATGTCTCATTAGTCAGGTCGGCCATCTCCCCCTCCTGAGTTATTGTTGTTCCAACGATACGAATTGGCAGTCCGGATTCCGGTCCAGGTGCCAGCGGTGAGCCGCTATACACTCACACTCGATACCTTTCCGTTCCGATTTCGCAGGGACAGCGTCTTTTAGCCAGCTAACAACTAGCTTTCTACCCTTTAGTCGCATGTGCAAATTCTGCGCCGCCCAATGGCCCGTCTTCTCCGTCTTTCCATCGGCGGCCCTTCCCAAGGCATGCCGAAGAGCAATTAGTCTCTCGTGCAGATTGCCAGACTCACCCACATAGAGCAGGCCTGTGAACCGCTTACCCCGGAGTCTATACACGCCTGGCTGGCGGGGAACTACACTTCTATCCAAAACGTCTTCGAGCATTGCCCAATTCGTCCATCGTCGACCCAGCCATCGCGCTCCATGTGGATTGCCTGACCGACCTCCAGACATCACTCTGCCTCCATCAGCTCTCGTAGCTGCTTCTCGAACGCTTCTCCGTCCAGCTTCGGCGCGATGTCGAGGCCACCCAACTGATGGTGCCAAAACGCTGGCGCGGGCGGCTCGTCGTCCCATGTCGCGCCCGCCGGATAGGCCAGATAGACGTCCCAGGCCGGCCAGTCCTCCGGCAAGCCCAGCAGTGGCGCGAATAGATGCGGCAGCGCCTTCTCCGCGTCCCAAAAGTGCTTTGCTCGCTGGTCTTGGACCAGCGAGCCGCTTTCCCGCGCTGCCTTTTCGCTATCGTCCGGCAGAATCGGCACCCACGCCACAAACGCCCGCAAAGACGGCTCGGCGATGCTCCCTAACACGCTGGATTGGATGACAGAGGCCCCCTGCCGACACATGTCTCACGTCGGCGACGTCAGCAGCAGTATGCGTACCTTGTCGGCGTCAACATTGAACGCCGCTTTCAACCTCTCAGCACCATCATCAAGGACGATCAATCATCGCCTCCATGCAGCCGGCTTCAGTCCGCGGTGCCGCTTCGACCCTCGAAGTTCGAGCATCGAACTTCCAGTCTAAAGATGCACCGTCAGGCCGCCATCGACGAACAGTATCTGCCCGGTCACGTAGCCGGATGCGTCCGAGGCCAGGTACACGGCCAGCGGCGCGACCTCGTCAGACTCGCCAGCGCGCTTCATCGGTACGAAGCGCACGGTCTGGTTCGCTTCTGGAGAGGCATCGCCCAACGCCCGCGAGTCCTCCATCCAGCCTTGCGCGATCGCGTTCACCGTAATGCCTTCGGCGGCCCACTCCTGGGCCAGCGCTCGGGTCAGGTTCAGGATGCCGCCCTGCGCCGCGCAGTACGCCGACGCGTTCGCCAGCCCTCGCTCGCCCAGCACGGACGCCACGTTGATGATGCGGCCCCGGCTGCGATTCGTCGGTTCGTTTTTCAGCATCTCTTTGCCGGCTGCGCGACAGACGAAGAACGTCGCGCTCAAGTTCTGTCCCAGCACCTTCGCCCACTCGGCGTCACTGATCCTCGTCGCCGGTTTCCCGAGAAAGAGGTCGGAGGCGTTCACAACGATGTCCAGGCCGCCCATCTCTTTGGCGACCTGCCGCACCATCACCGTCGCGCCCTGCCCCGACGATACGTCCGTCGACTGCTCGACGACATTGCGGCCCATCTCGCGCGCGTCGCGAGCCGTCTTGCGTAGCTCCAGCGCATCTTCCGCCATCGTCGTCTCGGTACAGAGGGCCAGGTCGGCGCCCGCCTCCGCGAACGCCAGCGCGATCGCCCTACCCGCTCCCGCCGCCGCCCCGACCACCAGCGCTCGCTGGCCAGTCAGGTCATAGGCGTCGATGCTCAGCTTCGCGTTCTCCCATCGCGGCACCGTCATGAGTTGACTCCCTCGGCTGTCATTCTGAGCGAAGTGAGGCATGCCCTGAGCGCAGCCGAAGGGAATCTAGCCTCATCCACACGCGATTCGATTTCTACAAATCCTGATCTCTGATGCTCATGGTCGATCCATGTCCATCTGTGTAAATCTGTGTTCATCTGTGGCTAAATCCCCACTTCCGGCTTGAAGCCGATCGGCGCCAGGCCGCCGGCCAGACCGCCGCCATCGATGATAAAGCCCTGGCCGGTCACATAGCTCGAGGCGTCGGACGCCAAATACACCGCCAGCGGCCCCAGCTCCCACGCCTCACCGATGCGCTGCACCGGGAAGTAGCGCGCCCGCGCGCCCATGAACTCCGCGACCTCCTTGCTTTCGGCCGGCCGCTGCGCGACGAAGCCCGGGATGATGCAGTTCGAGCGGATGTTGTACTGCTTCAGCATCACCGCGAGCGACTTCGTGAACGCGATCACGCCTGCCTTCGCCGCGCCGTACGCGAACCCTACCGGGTTGCCGCGCAGGCCCGTGCCCGACGCGACGTTGATGATCACGCCGCCCTTGCCCGCGTCGACCATCGCCTTCGAGGCCGCGCGAGCGCAGTAGAACGCGCTCGACAGGTTCACGTCCAGGGTGTCGCGCCAGTCCTCGTCGGTCACGTCCCAGAACTCGCTGCGCTGACCGCGCGCGTCGCCGATGCCCGC
>JADFPV010000071.1 GCA_022562155.1 Chloroflexota bacterium | reverse complement strand
GACGAGCCGTTCGTCGCGATGGCCGCCGGCCTCGCCGCCGCGATCGGGCATGACTGGCCCGTGTTCGCCGGCTTCCGGGGCGGTCGCGGCGTTGCGGCCTCCTTTGGTGTGGTTCTCGCGCTCAACCCGATTGCCGGGGCGGCTCTCCTTCCAGTGGGAATCGCCATCATCGGGGTTACGCGTATCGTCTCGCTGATGTCCGTTGTGATGGCGCCGGCTGTCGCCGTCGTGTTCGTAGTGCTGGCGGCGTTCGATCTTCATCCGTGGGCCTACGCGATCTATACCATTGCGGCCGCTGTACTGGTACTTGTGTTGCACGTAGAGAACATTCAACGGCTGCTTGCCGGGACCGAGCCGAAGTTCGGCCAGGGTGGAGAACACCGCGAGGGGGCATCGGCATCATGAGCCTAGAGGATGTCCTGCGGGAGCTGACCGATCCGGCGGCGGAACTCGCCGCCTCCAAACTCACCGAGTTGTCCGGTCTTGACCAGGGCAAGAAGGCCCTTCTTGAGCAGACTTGGCCGGAGATCATCCTCCAACGCCGAGTTAGTCTAATCCAGGAACTCGTCGAACTGGGAGAAGACAATGTCGAATTGAACTTCGACGCCGTGTTCTTCATCGGCCTGAAGGACCGCGATGCCGATGTGCGAACACATGCGATAAAAGGCCTCTGGGAGAACGAACAGCGCACGACGCTCGAACATCTGCTCGACATGCTCGTCAACGATGCCGCCCCCGTAGTCCGGGCCGAGGCCGCCCTCGCTCTCGGCCACTCTGTTCTGCGGGCGGAGATAGGTGCCCTCGAAGAGGTCGACATCGAGCGGGTCGAGAACGCCCTCCATAACGTCATTGAAGACGACGTCGAGGAAGTGGAGGTCCGTGGCCGCGCGCTCGAGTCTATCGGTGCACGGAGCGAAGGTTGGGTGACAGACCTTATCGACCAGGCCTTCGACAGCGGCGATCGGAGGCTCCGCATCAGCGCCGTTCATGCGATGGGTCGCAGCTGTGACGCCGCCTGGCTGCCCGTGCTGTATAGCGAGCTGGAGAGCGACGATGCTGAGATGAGGTTTGAAGTGGCCGGAGCCATCGGCATGATCGCGGATGACAGCGCGATTCCGTACCTCCTGCCGATGCTTGAAGATGAAGACGCCGAAGTGCAAGCTGCAGCGCTCGCCGCTTTAGGCGAGATCGGCGGCGATACGGCCAAAGGCGCCCTGGAAGATGTAGCGGCAGCCGGCGATTCCGCCCTGCGCGAACTCGCTCTGGAGGCTCTCTCTGAGGCCGAGTTCGCCGAAGATCCGCTCTCGTTCTCGGTGCGCGGTGAAGGCGGCGGTGCGGAGGGCAACGGTGCGGAGAACGGCAGGTCGTGATATTGTGGGGTAGAAGCCGCGTTTGATCAGGGTGGATGAACATGACCACAGCTGTCGAAGGTGAAGTGGCACGTAGGGCCCGCACACTCCTGCGCGAGAAACGTCTGGCAGACGCGTTGGACGATTTCCGCTGGCGAAGCGAGGCCGATCTAAGCCGCTACGATGCGGCCAGGCCGCTTTCCATGCAGTACGAAGAGTTCCTCTCGCTCTATCAGGAAGAGTTACGCTATCCAAGCCAGTACCGCCGCAGCCTCGCGATCGACGACGAATCTGGCAAGCATATCGGCAACGTCATGTACTACAACATCGACGCTGTGCACGGCGAGGCTGAACTTGGAATCACCATCGGTGAGCCAGAGTACTGGAACAGGGGCTATGGCACCGACGCTGCGCGCCTGCTCGTCGAACGGCTGCTCCGCGATCTCGGGTTCAAACGCGTTTATCTCAAGACGCTAGAGTGGAACCACCGTGCGCGCAGGGCCTTTGAGAAGGCCGGCTTTTCGGAGTGCGGCCGCACCTACCGGTCAGGGAATAGCTTCATCCTGATGGAAATCCGGCGTGAATGGCTGGCGACCGAGGCTGAGCGAGAGCTGGCGGCTACGCCCGTCGCCTAGTTACGCGATGGCAGCGTCACGAGCGCCGTGCCCGGCGTCGTCTTCTTGCCGTCAGGGTTTTCCGTCCAGATATCCAACTCGACGAAATTCTCCCCGCTCTCGCTGTACTTCTTCGTCACCACGCCACGGCAGTTGATGTCCTCCTTGGCGTCATCCATCCCGCGGTAGCTGCAGCCGAACTTCTTGATGCTGCCGCCTTCTCCTACCCAGTCGTGCAGGAGCTGGCCCAAGAACGCGTTCTTCAACGCGCCGTGGACGATGATGTCCTTCAGCCCAGTCGACTGGGCGAAGTCCTTGTCGTAATGGATCTGGTAGAAGTCGCCTGACCCTGCGGCCCATTGGACGAGCTGCTGGGTCGAGCAGTTTTTCATGAGATTAGGGATTTCCGCTCCTTCTTCGATGTCTTCGAAGTAGACCTGCTCTGCCATCTCTCGCCTCCTAATACTGGATCGTCGTGCCGAGCATCCTCGCCACGACCTTGCCGTCCTGGTTCGTGTAGGTCGTTTCGCGCTCCGTGATCAGCATCGGGCCAATGCTGCCAGTGCGCTCGGTGAAGCCGGAAATCTTAGTCGTCGATGTCAGTGTGTCTCCGGCGCAGACCGAGTCGAAGTACTCGTACTCGGTGCCTCCATTCAGCACCCTCTTATATGGGATGCTATATCCACGGCCCGGAGGCCCTTCACCGCGACCTCCACCCGGCTGGAAGGCCGGCGTGCCGAAGAAGCCGGGCGGTGCGACGATGCTGCGATGCCCCTTGCTCTTGGCGTGCTCTTCGTCATAAAAGATGGGGTCCTTGTGACCGACCGCCCGGGCGAACATCCGGCAATTTGTCTTCTCCACATCGAGGGTCGTCGGTTGGCTCTCTTTGCCGATCGCCTCCCGCATCTCATCCGTGATCACGGATTCCGCGACATCTTGCTCTGCCATGGACACCTCCTCGTATCTCTGACGTTCTTCGTAGGCAGTAGCCCTACGAAGTAGGCGTGACCGCGGAAGCATAGCGTCGTGTTGAGAGGGCTGTCAACGTATCTTAGCTCCTAGACGGCGACGGGCATGTCGAGGTCTACAGCTTCGAAGCGCCCAGCTTTTAGCTCTTCGATTAGCTCTTCGATCGACGCGATGTCACGTTCGAAGCGAGTTGCGCAGCGCCCGATATCGACGCGGGCATGCGCGTCCGATCCGGCCGTCCCCCGCATCCCCATCAGTTCGACGAGCCGCTGCGAGAACTCATTCTCCTTGGAGGAACCCCGGCCGTTGATCGACTCCAGCGCGGCGCAGTATTGGTATGCGGTGTTTCGGCTCGCCCGCACGAGCGCCTCTTCGTAGTCGCGGTCGTCTTCCATGTACCACGGCATCTGCCGTCGATAGGGGTGGGCGGCTACCATCGCGCCGTTCATCTCTTGAATGTGGTGTGCTAGTTCGTGAGAGCGGTGCATGCCGTAGACGTACTTATCCAGCCCATACGCCAGGATGTGGCCATCATCCGTGTTGATCTCAATAGCCGGCAGGACCAGATAATCGTGGCGCTTCGCAAGCTCCGCCACATCTTCCGGCTTCCAGAAGTAATCGTGCTCAGATAGGCAGATGCCTTCCAGCCCCGCCAACTTTGACCGTTCGATGAGGTCGTCTGGTTCTAGGTAAGAGTCCCATGACAGCGGTTTGGTGTGCGTGTGCAGGTCTATGAGCATAAGTCCCTGCATGTTAGCGAATGGCGATTTGACTGAGAAGAGCTTCGCGAAGGGTATTCCAAGCCCAAAATCGCGGTCGCTCTTTGTGTGGCCGCGTGATCGCGGTTCGTTTGCACAAGGGCTGGCTATACTGAAACGTGCTAGCAGCCGCTCTTCAGAACGAAGAACACGGTCATGCCTGATCGTCGCAGACGTAGGTGGACAGCGCCCGACGTTCCGGCGCTGCTTCCGGTGTCCAGGCAAGACGTTTCGGCTCAGATCACAGGCCAGCGTCAGGCAACGTCAGAAGTGACGACCACCTCGCCTCCTCTCCTCACGCATCAGCCTCCCAGGGCCCGGAGCGGGTTGCCGGCAACTCTTCTCGGATTCGCCGTGCTGGCCGCATTGTCCCTGTCCTGGCAGGCTGGAACGCCCGGCTCGGCGTATGTGGATAACATGTACCTTCCAGACCATCCGGTCGTTGTCGCCTCTGACCGTCTGGTTTGTTCGCTGGCAGGTGGTCAGCAGCAGGCGGCCGGCATTGTCGGCAAGGACGGCAGCAACACCGTCGCGGTCGATGGTGTGGTCTACTGGAATTTCGGCGATACCACGCTAGCCAACGGGGGGTTGATCCCCAACAGCGTCTCTTGGAGCGCGGACACAGACGCGGGGGATTGCATCTCGCTCGTTCCCAAGGGTGGGGCGGGCCACGCGGCGTCGTTGCTGCCGAGCGATTCGGCCGAACTCACAGTCTGGCCGTCTGGCATGGCGGCGACCTCCGATGAAACCGTCCATTTTTTCTATGCATCAGTCGTCGGTGAGAACGCTAAAGACTGGAAGGTCACCGGCGTTGGTCTGGCGTCGTTCAATACCAAGACGCTCACGGCTAAGCGCGCCTTTGACGGGGCGCTGCCTTGGCCCGCCGGGCTCCCGCTGCCGATGCGCACCGTTGTTGAGGGAGACTACGTGTACGTGCTCCTTGGGACAGCTCTAGACGAACAGTGGCGGACCCGCACGTTGCTCGCCCGCGTGCCCATCGACCGTATCGAGGCGTTAGAAGCGTATGAGTACTGGCAACCCCGCTCAGGGCTCCTCCCGGGCCAGTGGCTATCTGGGCTCTGGGATGAAGAGGCTGGATCTTGGGGGGCAGCAGTCAACAAGATTGGAGCGCTCTGGTTGCAGCCCGCCGGAAACAACGGTGTCGATGTGGCGTACAACGAGTACGTCGACCGCTGGCTTGCGATCTACTCATCCGGCTTCATGACGGCCATTAGCGTGCGATCTGCTGATGAACTGACTGGACCCTGGGATGGCCCGGAAGTGATGTTGGTCGACTGTCCTCCCTTCCATCCTTCCTCCAATGATGGCTTGGTCTGCTACTCGGGCGCGCAACAGGAGGTGTATACGCAAGACGGCGGGCGAACGATTTACATTTTCTACAGCAACAGTGCTGACTACGAGGTCTTCCTCCATGAGATACGTCTCGCCGCCCGCGTCGACGAATGGAATGACGCCTCCGGCCGCTCGCTCTACCTGACCAGCGAAGAGGATGCGCCCGGTGCTTACGTTCGACGGGCTCCAGCGTTCTACGCGGCCGACACACCTGTTCCCGGCTTCGTCCCGATTCGTCGCTGGGAAGGCTCGGACACTGGAGACGTGCGCTACGGACCCATCGCTCCCAACCCAGGCTACGTGGATCTCGGCATCGACTTCTATGCTCCGGTGGATGAGGTGGCCGCCAAAGCCACGAACGCCCTCTACGACCCGGTCTACCGTTGGGTCAAGAGCGGCAAATCACGTTACTCGGGGCTAAACCTCACACGAGATGGCTACGTGCGGATGGAGGAGGCCTTTTACGCGGCCTGTCCGGACAGCGACACCGACGGCCTCACAGACTGCGATGAGTCGTTCTTGGGCACAGATCCTTTCCTAGCCGACACCGACGGCGACGGCCTCCTGGATGGCTACGAGGAGTCCACGCCGGGCTGCGGCCCGTTGGTCTACAACGACGACCGTGACGGCATACCGACGGGCGAGGAGTTGCTCCTCGGGCTGAACCCTTGCGTCTGGGGGACGGCGGTGCGCGAGGTGGTAGACGGGCGGCCCATCGAGGCGATTAGCGGATAACTTCTCGCTGCTCCCATCATTAGCTCTCGGCGCTCGAAAAGCGGCGGCTAACGCTTCGGTCAAGTAGCTCGTTCATCCTAGAACGTCCGTTTGCTTCCGGTTTCACAATCTAAGGCCCTGTGATATACTCTCGCGACAGTGCGAGACGTTTTTCACAATCGGGGGATGCTGAGTGCTTGAGGAGTTTGGTCGGGCTGGCTTCCTCCTCATGTTCGCCTTGGCGTTCCCGATCCTACCCATCGTCGCCTCGGTCGTGTTTGGCGTATTCAAGATGCGCCCAAGGCGACCCGATCCTATCAAAACTGCCACATACGAGTGCGGCGTCGAGACAGAAGGCGACGCGCTCGGGCAGTTCAACGTTCGCTACTACGTCTACGCGCTGATCTTCGTCGTGTTCGACGTCGAGATCCTGTTGCTGTACCCGTGGGCCGTCGCTCTGCCTACGGCCGGTCTGGCTGGATTCGTCGCGGGCGCGCTGTTCCTCGCGATTCTCGTGGTTGGATTCGCCTATGACTGGGCGAAGAAGGCTCTGGAGTGGGTCTGATGGCTACTGCTACCAGGCTACTTTCAGGGGAAGACGTCGCAAAGCGCTTGGAAGCGGTGCCAGGAGCCGTTGTCGAGACGGCTGAGGATTGGGTCACACTGGCGCCGGAGAAGCTCGTCGAGGCCGCGCGGTTCCTCCATGATGACCGCGATACCGACGGTCGATTTCTGAACGGTGTCAGCGGCGTGGATCGCTACGACTACTTCGAGGTCGTCTACCATATCTCATCGCTTGCGCACAATCATACGCTGGTGCTCAAGGTCCGCGCCGATCACGACGAGCCTGAGGTGTCGTCCGTCTCCGGTGTGTGGCGTGGGGCGCACCTTCAAGAACGTGAGATCTTTGACCTGCTGGGCGTTCGCTTCAGTGGCCATCCAAACCTGAAGCGTATGTTTCTCTGGGAAGGCTTCCCTGGACATCCTCTCCGCAAAGACTTCATGGGCCTGCCGGGCGGCGTAAGTCCGGGCCTGAAGCGCTTCCCGAAGGAAGATCCTGAACAGTGGGCAGGCGAGTTCCGTGGCAATTAAGACAGAGCCGCTCGTCGTCAACATCGGCCCGCAGCATCCGTCGACCCACGGTGTCTTCCGCATGCGCGTCACCCTCGACGGAGAACTGATCACAGACGCGGAGATGGTCATCGGCTACCTGCATCGCAGCATGGAGAAGCTCGCCGAGGAGCGCACCTGGACGCAGAACATCCCGTTCACGGACCGGATGGACTATCTGGCAGCGATGACGGGCAACTTCGCGTACTGCATCACGGTCGAGAAACTGGCCGGCATTGAGGTTCCAGAGCGTGCGGAGTATCTGCGAGTGATCTTCGCCGAACTGCAGCGCATCGCCAGCCACGCGATGGCCAACGGCACGTTTGTCAACGACTGCGGGGCTTGGCAGACGCCGCTCTTTTACATGTTCCGCGAACGTGAAAAGATCCTCGATCTGTTCGAGATGACGTGTGGCGCACGTTTGACGTTGAACTACATGCGCATTGGGGGCGTCGCGTTCGACATCCCCGATGAATTCCTGCCACAACTGCAGTTGCTCGTCGACGAGCTGCCGGATCGATTTGACGAGTATGACCAACTGCTGGTCGACAACGAGATCTTACTCATGCGCAGCAGGGACATCGGTATCATCTCGGCTGAGGATGCGATGAACGCGTCGCTCAGCGGCCCCATGCTGAGGGGGTCGGGCGTCGCGTGGGACGTGCGCAAAGGCGACCCATACGGCGTCTACGACCGCTTCGATTTCGAGATCCCGGTCGGCCACACTGGCGACTGTTTCGACCGGTTCATGGTGCGCATGGCGGAGGTGCGACAGAGCCTGAGCATCATCAAGCAGGCGATGGAGCAGTTGCCGCCGGGCAACCATTGCGCGGAAGTGCCCCTAAACTTCCGGCCGCCGGAAGGCGAGATCTACTGCCGCATCGAGTCGCCGAAGGGCGAACTCGGCTACTACCTCATTAGCGATGGCAGCCCCTTCCCGTTCCGTTTCCACGTACGTTCGCCCTCGCTCATCAATCTTTCGGCTCTTAAAGAGATGGTGGTCGGCCAGACGGTGGCTGACGCGATCGTCACGCTGGGCAGCATCGACATCAACGTTGGTGAGGTCGACCGCTAGTGTCGCTGCTCGCCAACTGGTACGACTTCCGCGACCTCGGCAACCCAGTGGCGCGCCTCATTGAGGCGCTCCAGGACGCCGGGCTCTCAGGCGGCTGGATCTATGCCATCAGCGGCCTGCTTGGCGCGATCGGCATACTCAGCTTTGTCGGGGTGGCCGCCGTCATCAACATCTGGATCGAACGGCGTCTCATCGGGCGCATCCAGGTTCGTCGTGGGCCGAACAGGGTAGGGCCCTTTGGACTACTGCAACCCGTCGCGGATGCCATCAAGCTCATCCAGAAGGAAGCGCTCCAGCCAGACAACGCCGATGGCATCATGTTCACGTTGGCGCCTATCGTCATCTTCATTCCCGCGATCCTCGCGTTCTCAGTCCTCCCGTGGGGAGAGCACATGGTCCTTGCCGACCTCAACGTTGGCGTGCTGTTCCTCCTGGCACTCAGTTCTACGACGACGATCATCATTTTCATGGCCGGGTACGCTTCCAACAACAAGTACGCGATCCTCGGCTCGATGCGCGTCATCGCGATGCTCATCAGCTATGAATTGCCAGTTGTCCTGGCGCTGCTGGGTGTCGTCCTCTTTGCGGGCACGATGAGCCTGACCGGCATCGTCTCGTTCCAAGAGACGTATTGGTCGTGGCTGATCTTCTTCCAGCCGCTGGCGTTCCTGATCTTCCTGCTCGGCTCGACAGCCGAGCTGAACCGGACGCCTGCCGACATAGCCGAGGCCGAGTCTGAGATCGTCGCCGGGTTCCACATCGAGTACTCGGGCATGAAGTTCGGTCTGTTCTACGCGGTCGAGCTCGTGAACACCGTTGCGGTATCGGCCATCATCGCCTCGCTGTTCTTTGGCGGGTGGTGGACGTATGGGTTGGAGGAGTTCATCCCGGGGTGGATCCTCTTTATCGGAAAGATCTACTCCATCTACTTCATCTTCATCTGGTTCCGAGGAACGCTGCCCAGGTTCCGCGTCGACCAGTTGATGGCGTTCGCCTGGAAGGTGTTGTTGCCCCTGGCCCTCATCAACGCGATGATGGTCGCGCTCGAGATCTTCATCTGGACGGAGTACGAAATTAGCGCTGGGATCGTCCTCCCCATCTTCGCAGTTGTGAACTTCGCGCTAGCCGGCGTGCTCATCGTCGGCTTTGGGCGTGTCATGAGCAGGACGATGGAACGCTTCCCAAAGCTGCCGCGTCTCGTCAAGGATATCGACGTGCCGCTGCCAGAGCCCTCGACGGCCTAAAGGAGCATTGTAGTGGACGACCTTGGCGTCGTTATCGCATTCTGGGCGCTCGCCGCAATGACCATCGGTGCGGCGGCGATGCTGATCCTTGTGCGGAACCTGATGCACGCCATCCTGTTCTTGATCCTGAGCTTCGTCGGAGTGGCCGGCCTCTATATCACGCTCTCCGCCGACTTCGTCGCGGTCGCCCAGGTGCTCATCTACGCCGGCGCAATTTCCGTCCTCATGATCTTTGCCGTGATGCTGACGCCGCTGTCGGAACGCGACAACTCCGGCAACTTCCTCCAGCTCCCCGCGCTCGTGCTCTCCGGACTCGTGATCGCCGGAGTGACCTTTGTCGCGTTGGAGACTGAATGGCGCGAGGCAGGCCGTGGTTCATTCGATACCACGGCAGCCGAGATCGGCGAGGCGCTGTTGAGCCCGTTCGTGTTGCCGTTCGAGATCGCCTCCGTGTTGCTGGTTGCCGCCATGATCGGAGCCATCGTGATCGTGAGGGATGATTGATGAGCATCGTATTGCTCGCCGCCCGCGTCGACCTTGAGCACGTCCTCATCGTGGGGGCTGTCCTCTTCGCGATCGGGCTCTATGTGGCACTGTCGAAGCGCAACGCTGTCGCGGTCCTCATGGGCATCGAGTTGATGCTCAACGCCGTCAACCTTACGTTCATCGCCTTCGCCCGCTTCGTCGAGTCACCGCGGCCCCTGGATGGACACGTATTCGTCATCTTCGTGATCACGGTGGCCGCTGCCGAAGCGGCCGTCGCGCTCGCGCTCGCGGTTGCCGTGTACCGCCACCGCGAGACGATCGACGTCGGCAAGATCTCACTCCTGCGCTGGTAACCGGCCTATGTGGACGAAGTGGATGAGCGTCAAGAACGGGTACACGGCCCAGATCTGGCAGGAGTTCTTCCGGGCTGAAGGCGTTGCTATCCGCGTCGTCCCGCCTCTCGAAAGCGACGCGACGATGATGACGGCAAGGGACCTCTGGGTGCCTGATAGTAAGACGCATGTCGCCGACGAATTGCTGAGGAAGATCTAAATGTTGCCCGAGATACCCGAAGGCGTCGTTTGGTCGATCCTCCTGCTGCCGATCGGATCGTTCATCACGATCCTCATGGTGACCAGGCCCTACCCGAAGCTGAGCGGTTACATGACGGTCGGCACGATCGGCCTTGCGTTCCTCTTCGCACTCTGGGTGCTCGACAGCGTTATCGCATCCGACGGGCAGGCCCTGCCGTTCCAGTCGCACGAATGGCTCACAATCAACTCGCCCGTCGGTCACGACCTCGTCGTGAACCTCGGCCTCCGCGTCGATGGTCTCACCGCGATCATGCTTCTGGTCGTGACCTCTGTCTCACTGCTGGTGCAGGTCTACTCGCAGGGCTACATGGCCGGCGACACGGGCTACTCGCGCTACTTCGTGTTCATGTCGCTCTTCACAACGTCGATGCTCGGCCTAATTATGGTCGATAGCATTGTCGTGCTATTCGTATTCTGGGAGCTGGTGGGGCTTTCGTCGTATCTGCTGATCGGCTTCTGGTTCCACAAGCCGGCCGCCGCCAAGGCGGCCATGAAGGCCTTTATCGTCACCCGGCTGGGCGATGTCGGCCTGTTGCTGGCGATCATCCTGATCTGGGTGAAGACGGGCACGTTTGACATCGCCGAGATTCAGGAGCTCGCCGTCGCGGGCCTGATCAGCGTGAACGTCTTGACGGTCTTTGGGCTCGGCATGTTCGCCGGAGCAGCGGGCAAGTCCGCGCAGTTCCCGCTTCATGTTTGGCTGCCTGATGCCATGGAAGGCCCGACGCCTGTTTCCGCACTGATCCACGCTGCGACGATGGTCGTCGCCGGCGTCTACCTGATCGCCCGTATGTTCCCGATCTACGAGGTGGCGGACGACGCGCGGATGACGATCGCCGCCATCGGCGGTACGACAGCCCTGATAGCGGCGCTGCTTGCGCTCGTCGTCGTCGACATCAAGCGCGTGCTTGCCTACTCGACGATCAGCCAGCTCGGCTACATGATGCTGGCGCTTGGCCTGGGCGGCTACGTCGCGGCGATCTTCCATCTGCTGACCCACGCCTTCTTCAAGGCGCTCCTGTTCCTCGGTTCCGGAAGCGTGAACCACGCGACGAACACCTTCGACATGCGCAAGATGGGTGGGCTGAGGAAAGTGATGCCCTGGACCTACGCGACCTTCCTCATCGCGTCGCTCAGCCTGGCCGGCGTCTTCCCGCTAGCCGGCTTCTGGAGTAAGGACGAGATCCTCAGTGACGCTTGGGGTGAACAGCAGGCGCTGTTCTGGGTCGCTCTCGGCGTCGTCTTCCTGACGGCCTTCTATATGTTCCGCGCCATCTTCATGACGTTCGAAGGGGAGTACCAGGGAGGCGAGGAGCCCGAAGAGGAAGGCCACGGCGGCGATCCGGCTCATCCACACGAATCACCCTGGGTGATGATCGTGCCCCTCGCGGTGCTGGCCGTCCCGGCCGTCCTCATCGGGTTCGCCAACATCAACGGCGGGGTCGAGCATATCCTCGCCGGCGCGCTGCCCGCCGAGACGCGCGAGGGCCTGCACGAGTTCCAGTTCAATTGGGCTATCGCTCTCGGCTCAAGCGCGATCGCGATCGCTGGTATCGTAGGCGCCTATCTCTTCTACGGCGCGAAGGTGCTGTCATCGCAGGCTGTGAGCAAGGCCGTGCGGCCCTTGCATATCCTGCTCGAGCGTAAATACTTCCTCGACGACCTATACGAGGGCATCTTCGTCAACAGACTGCTCCTGGGTGGCGCGGCTCTGCTCGCCTGGTTCGACACGAACATCGTCGACGGCGTAGCGAATGGCGTCGCGGGCACCTTCCGCTTCGGCGGCAGCGGCCTGCGACTGCTCCAGACCGGCCAGGTACAGGTCTACGGCGCGATGGCGTTCGCTGGGCTGCTTCTCGCGGGCGGCCTTGTATTCCTCCTGAATCCACTGTGATGCTGTCGTGCTGACGTTCCTCGTCTTCTTCCCCGTCGTAGGCGCCATCCTCATCATGACGTTGCGACGTGAGGATGAGCGCTACGCGAAGGTGATGGCGCTCTGCGTCACAGGGACGTTGCTCGTCGTCTCGCTTGTGCTGTTTGGCCTCTTCGATAGGGGACAAGAGGGACTGCAGTTTACAGAGCACTTCCGCTGGATCCGCGAGCAGGACGCCGGGTTCGACATTCAGTACTTCCTCGGCGTAGATGGCCTCAGCCTGACGATGGTCATTCTCACTACGTTCCTCTTCACGGTCGCCGTGCTGATCTCCTGGAACGTCGAAAAGCGGCCCAATGAGTACTTTGCTTGGATGCTCGCGCTGATGACGGGTGTCATGGGCGTGTTCCTGGCGCAGGACCTGATCTTCTTCTTCCTCTTCTGGGAGGTCGAGCTGCTTCCGATGTACTTCCTGATCTCCATCTGGGGTTCAGGACGCAAAGAGTACTCCGCGATGAAATTCTTGCTCTTCACAATCGCCGGCAGTGCCCTCATGTTGGCCGGCTTCCTGCTGCTGGCCTTCTCCGCGGAGCCCTCCACGTTCGATATGGTCGCGCTCCGTCAGGCGGACCTGAGCAACGTCGTGCTGCCGCTCCCGGCCATCTTCTTCCTGATCTTCATCGGCTTCGCTGTGAAGCTGCCAATCTTTCCGCTCCATACCTGGCTGCCGGACGCCCACACCGACGCACCCACGGCCGTCAGCGTGATCCTCGCGGGTGTGCTGCTGAAGATGGGCGGGTACGGCATCCTGCGCATTCCCATCAGCATCATGCCCGATACCGCGCAGGACTACGCGGTCTGGCTTGCATCGATCGCCGCCGCGAGCATCCTCTACGGTGCGTTCATGACGCTCCGTCAGACCGACCTGAAACGTCTCATCGCATACTCCAGCGTGAGCCATATGGGCTACGTATTGCTCGGTATCGCCGCTCTGGGCCATGTCGGGATGACGGGGGCAACGCTGCAGATGTTCAGCCATGGCGTCATTACGGGGCTGCTCTTCGTCATGGTCGGCATGATCTATGACCGCACCCACACACGCGACATCAACGAACTCTCCGGCCTGGCCCACCACATGCCCATCATTGCGACAGGGATGATCTTGGCCGGACTCGCGTCGTTGGGCCTGCCCGCGATGTCGGGCTTTGTCGCGGAACTGATGGTCTTCCTCGGCGCGGCCGATCGCTTCGCGGCGCCGACCATCATCGGCGTCGTGGGCATCCTGCTATCGGCGGGCTACGTGCTGTGGATGGTGCGCCGGGTCATGTTCGGTCCGAAGGATCCAAGATGGGCCGAACTGCCGGACGCCACGTCCTGGTGGGAACAAATTCCGATGGCCGCCATGCTGGCCGTCATCATCGCCGTCGGCATCTACCCCGCGCGCCTCGTCGATGTGATCGAGCAGGGCATTCTGCCGTTAGCGGCACGGCTGTTGTAGGCGATGTTAGCAGACGTAGATCGCGTAGGACCGGAGCTGGTACTGATGGTGTCGGCGGGCCTCGTGCTCCTCGCCGACCTCGTCTTGCGCGATAAGCACCGAGGCTGGCTGCCGGCCGTCGCGCTGTCGGGTCTTGGCGCGGCCGTCATCTGGACCGTCACCCTCATCCTGCGTGATAGGGAAGCGGTCGCCTTCGGCGGCACCTATTCGCTCGATACCTTCAGCATCTACTTCAAGTTCCTCTTCATCGGAGTTGCCGGACTCGTCATCCTCGCTTCCGCGGACTACGTGAAAAAGCTCGAACATCAAGGCGAGTTCTGGGCGCTGCTGATGCTGGCGACGAGTGGCATGATGCTACTCGCGGGGGCCCGGGATCTGATCCTGATCTTTGTCGCGCTGGAGCTGACCAGCATCTGCCAGTACGCGCTGGCGGCGTTCGTCCGGGACGGCAAGGCGAGCGAGGCTGGGCTAAAATACATCCTCCTCGGGGCGATTGCATCAGCCGTCACCCTCTACGGCATGGCCTTCCTCTTCGGCATTTCCGGCACGACCAAGCTGGTTGCCGTCGACGGCGGCACCAGCATCGCGTCGCTGGTGCTAGAGGGCGATCCAGGTACCAGGGCCGCGCTCGTTGCGGGCGCGGTGCTGCTGGCTGCGGGCCTCAGCTTCAAGGTCGCGCTGGTGCCGTTCCAGATGTGGGTGCCCGACGTCTATGAGGGCGCGGCGACGCCCGTGGCGGCCTTCCTCTCCGTCGGAAGTAAGGCTGCCGGCTTCGCCGTGATCTTGCGCGTGTTCTATCAAGGCTTCGGGTTCGGGCCGGAGAGCTTCATCAGCAGTGACTGGTCGAATATGTTCGCGGCCGTCGCGGCGATTTCGATGACGGTCGGCAACGTGATGGCCCTCGTCCAGACCGATATCAGACGTTTGCTCGGCTATAGTTCCATTGCGCAGGCCGGTAACATCGCGATCGGCGTCGCGGCGGTCGCGGCCGGTGCGACGACAGGCGCCAGCGGCGTCACCTTCTTCCTGGCGACCTATGCCTTCACCAACCTTGGCGCGTTCTTCGCCATCCTTGCGATCTCACAGCGCATCGGTTCCTACCGCATTAAGGATTATGCGGGCATGGCCCGCCGCGCCCCCATCCTGGCGGCGGTGCTCGCGTTCTGCTTCGTATCGTTGACGGGATTGCCGCCCACGGCCGGCTTCGTTGCCAAGATCTACGTCTTCAACGCCGCCGTGCAGTCGGACCTCGCCTGGCTCGTGATCGTAGGCGTGCTCAACTCCGCGATCTCTGCGTACTACTACCTACGCGTCGTCCGCCACATGTACCTTGCCGAGCCGGAGGACGAGAGTTCGTTCTCCCCGACACCGATGCTGGCGATCGCGCTGGGCGTGACCGCGCTGGGCGTCCTGGTGGTCGGATTAGTACCAACACCGCTTATCGACGCGGCTCAGCGGGCCGTCGAAGCGCTATAGCCTGCGGGAGCCCGTAGCGCAGCCCCGATCTATGGCGGAAGAGTCTGGAAGAACCCGGCTGTGAACTGTAGGATGAGCGTCGCGTCGATCGAGTTGATCTCGCCGTTCGCGTTCGCGTCGGCCGCGTCTTGGCAGGGGAGCGCGCCCAAGAGATTTGCTGTGAACTGCAGGACGAGCGCCGCATCGATGCTCGTCACGCTCCCTGAGCAATCGACGTCTCCTAGGTCGGCCGCCGGCAGCGGCGTGGCGGTAGTAGTTGGCCCCACTGTTGGTTCTGGTGTCGGCGCGAAATCGAACTTGGCCGATGCGAACACGTCGACCAGCTCGTTCGTATCGTCCGGCACCAGGTTAGTGGCGAGCGACTGGTAGGCTACGAGGCTACCGTCCGCGCTCAGCGCCACGAACGAGCTATGGCCGTTCGATTGCATACCATTTGGGCCAACGCTG
>JADFPV010000012.1:32913-47653 GCA_022562155.1 Chloroflexota bacterium | reverse complement strand
ACGTTGTCTCTGGTGATCGCCTCCTGGCTCGGCACGTCCATGGTCACCGTACGCAGGTCGACCTTCACCATCCGTTCGATGATGGGGATGATGATGAACAGTCCGGGGCCACGCGCTCCCTGGAGGCGGCCTAGACGGAAGACCACCCCCCGTTCGTACTCTTGCACGATACGCACCGCGAACGGCGCGAGTGGAATCAATAGGACGTATCCGAGCGCGATCAGAATGCCTGTTACGATGCGGGACATCACGACTCCTCGCTTTCCTCTTCGTCTGGCTTCTCCACGGTGAGGGTAAGTCCCTCGACCTCCGTGACGATGACGTCCTCACCTTCTTCGATCTTGGGACCACTCGTATGCGCCTGCCAGCGGGCGCCGTCCATGAAGACGACGCCACCTGGATCCAATATCGATCTAGCCACCGCCGCCCTCCCCACCATTGCATCGATGCCCATCATGGCAGGTGCGCGCCGCGACCGGAGCAACGCACTCATGATCATGATGAAGAACGCGGCGATCACGATTGCGACGCTGTACAGGAGCCAGCGGTTCACCTGGAAATCGGCGTTACTCGTGCTCGTAAGCAGCAACCCTCCCAGAACAAGAGACACTGCTCCCCCGATCCCTAGGACCCCGAACCCGGAGACGAATATCTCGGCCGCGAACAGCGCGAACGCCAGTCCAATCAACGCTACGCCCGCCCAGTTGATCGGCAGCGTCCCGATTGAGAAGAAGGCCAACACGAGCGCGATGATGCCGAAGATGCCTGGGAACAGCAGTCCCGGGTTGAGGATCTCGATGAAGATCGCAGTCCCGCCGAGGCTGAGGAGGAGGAAGGCGATGTTCGGGTCGCTGAGTAACGCGAAGAAGCGTTCGATAATCGTGCGGTCGTTGTGGACGATACCGCCCGGCGCGTCCACCAAGTCGAGCGTGACAGCGATGCCACCTACCCTGACGCGCCGGCCGTCGGCCTGCTCCAGCACCGATTCCAGCGAACTCGCCTCGAAGTCCACGATGCAGCGCTTAACGCCTTCTTCGTCGATCACGCAGGGCGGCTCTCGGTCTGCCGAGACCTCGCATCGGCCCACCGCCTCGCAGGCGTTGGCCGCCAGCGCTTCGGTGACGGCCTTCTCCGCCCATGCGACGTTCCGGCCCCGTTCGCCCGCGATACCACGGATGAGCGCGGCTAGATCCTCTTTGATCTTTTCGCCTAGGGTGCCTTCGATGTCTTCGCCTCCGGAGCCAACCGGGCTGGCCGCGCCGATCACGCTCCCCGGCGCCATCGCCGCGATGTGGCCAGCCATGGTGATGAACGTTCCGGCGGAGGCGGCCTGCGCCCCGGCTGGCTGAACATAGACGATCACGGGCACCCGCGAGGCGTTGATGCGCTTCACGATCTTCTCCATCGACGTCACAAGACCGCCCAGCGTGTCGAGCTGGATCACGACCGCCCGAGCATCCGTCCGCTCTGCTTCGTCGATACCCCGATCGATGTAGCGCACCATGACGGGGTCGACTGTGCCCTCGTACGTAAGGACATGCACCGCCTCCTCGCGATCGATCGACGGCGCGCACGCGGCCAGCACGCCGAAGACGAGCAGAAGGCCAGCGATAGAAAGTCTGGAGAGCGAGAGACGCCTAGGTTGGAGATAGGGTGCGAGACGGTTCAAAATGAAGGCCATACTGCGCCTCTATCCCCTATTGTTACACGCGGCGCGTGGCGCCGCTAGGTTGCCTGCATCGCGTGCGGCCGCCAGCTGGCTAACCGGGCAGGACCGCCTGGATCGACTCTCCTACGACCTCGATAATACGATCGATCTGCTCCGGCGTCGTAACGAGAGGCGGCGCGAGCAGGATTGAGTCCCCCTTCACGCGCGTGATCACGCCACGTTCACGCATCGCCTTGAGCACGCGCGGCCCAACGGCATCGGCGGCGTCGAACGGGGCGCGCGATGCCTTATCGGACGTCAACTCGACGGCGGCCATCAGCCCGAGCCCGCGCACGTCGCCCACGTTGGGGTGTTCGAGCGACTGCTCTAGGCCCTGCAGCAGTCGCTTGCCCATTGCCGCGGCGCGCTCCACGAGGCCCTCCTCTTCGATGATCTGTAGGTTGCGAAGACCGACCGCGCAAGCGGTCGGGTGGCCTGCGTTCGTGTAGCCGTGCATGAACTTCTCAGTCCGGGGAGCATCGAGCATGGCTCCGTGAATGCGACCGGATACGATGAAACCGGCCAGCGGCACGTACGCGCTCGAAATCGCTTTCGCCACGGCCATGATGTCCGGCTGCACGCCCCAGTGCTCAAGCGCGAACCACTTGCCGGTCCGCCCGAAGCCCGTGATCACCTCATCGGCGATGAGGAGGACGTCGTTCTTGTCGCAGATCTCGCGCAGGCGCGGCCAGTAGCTCGGTGTCGGCGGGATCACGCCACCAGCGCCGTGGACGGGCTCCGCGATGACGGCGGCGACGGTATCGGCGCCTTCGCGTCCGATCACGGCCTCGATATCGTCAGCGCAGGCGCTTGTGCAGTCCTCCGCTCTGGAGCAGTGGCCGCATCTATACGGATAGCAGGTCTCGGCGTGCACAACGCCACCCAGCAGCGGCCCGAACCCGTTGTGGAACGACGGAATGCCGGTGACCGTTGTCGCGCCATAGGTGCCGCCGTGATAGGCGTCCTTGCGCGCGATAATGGTCGTTTTCTCCGGCTTCCCCTGGAGGTGCCAGTAGAAGCGCGCGATCTTCAGCGCGCCTTCTACAGCTTCAGAACCGCTGTTGCAGAAGAAGACGGCCTGCATGCTGGGGTAGACGAGTTCTATCAGCCGTTCGGCGAGCTGGATCGACGGCACGTTCGCATAACCGGCGTAGGAGTTGGAGAACGCCAGCTCCTCCATCTGCTTCTGCGCGACTTCCGCCAGCTCCTTACGGCCATGGCCGACGGCCACGTTCCAGAGCGACGAGAGACCGTCGATGTACTCCTTGCCCTCGATGTCCCAGAGGAGCGCGCCTTCGCCCCGCTGGTAGACAACGGCGTTCTCGTGGTCGCGTACGTGGTACTGCGGGTGGATCTGGTGGTCTACGTCGGCCTGCCGTAGCTGGTCGATGTCGCTTTTCTCCATATCAGGCGTCTCCCAATAGCTCACGCGCGACCTGCGCCTCGTCCCACGGGTGATGCTCAGTACCCATCACGATCGATTGCTCGGTGCCCTTACCTGCGAGCAAGACGGTATCTCCGGCCTTCGCCCACTCGAACGCATAGCACAACGCCTCGCGTCTGTCTGGCAAGCGAGTGAAGTCATCGCCCTCAGTCCGGCCGGCCGACCGGACCGCGGCCGCGATCTGTTCGATGATGAGGTCCGGGTCCTCGCGGCGCGGGTCTTCGTTCGTCAGCACAGTGTAGTCTGCGAGTTCGCCTGCGGCGCGTCCCATACCGTCGCGACGGGCTTCGTCGCGCTCGCCGGCGCATCCGAAGACGACGCACAACCGGCCCTCGGTCACACCGCGAAGGACGTCGAGGACTCGATGCAGCGCTTCGGGCGTCGACGCGATGTCAACGACGACACGGAACGGCTGGCCGGCGTCGATCTCCTCCATCCGGCCTAGCACGCCATCGAATGTCTCGAGACCGCTCGCAATCTCCTCGACAGACAGACCTTGCGACGAACCGACGGCGGCCGCTGCTAGACAGTTGTATACGTTGAACTGACCGGCGAGCTTCACGAACACATCCTCGGTCTTGTCCCCCATCACCAGCTGAAACCTTGTGGCGAGCCCCTCAGACCAAATCTCTCTTGCCCTGACGTCGACCTCCTCGGAGAGGCCGTACGTCAGCAGGCGCGCGTTCGAGATCTCGCGAAAATAGCCGGACGCTGGGTCGTCGGCGTTGATGACGGCTGCCTTCGACGTGTCCTTCGGCACTGATTCGTCCAGCATTTGGAAGAGCCGGCCCTTGGCCGCCTGGTACTGGTCCATGGACTCGTGGAAGTCGAGGTGGTCCCGGCCGAGCGTCGTAAACACCGCGACATCGAACTCGCACTCGTCGAGGCGGTGGAGCGCCAGCCCGTGCGAGGACGCCTCTAGCACGGCGACGCGCTTTCCACCGGCGACCATCTCCGCGAGGCCTTGTTGGATTCGCGGAGATTCAACAGTCGTCATGTGCGTGTCGTTCAGCTTCGCTTCGTCGCCGCTCTTGAACGAAACGCTGCTCATGAACCCACACGGGTTGCCTGCCGACTCCAGCACATGGGCGATCAGGTGGACAGTCGTCGTCTTGCCGTCGGTGCCTGTCACGCCAACCACGCCGAGCTTTCGCGCCGGATGGCCGAAGACACCCGCAGCCGCCTGCGCGAGTGCGGCTCGCGTATCTGGCACTGAAACCACGACCGCGCCCGCCTTTTCGACCATCGGCTCCCAGATGAGGCGCTTGTCTTCCTGGACAAGGATCGCCGCCGCGCCGGCCTGGAGCGCCAGACTGATGTATTCATGGCCGTCCGTGTCGAAACCTGGCACCGCGACAAAGAGGCCGCCGTCTGCCACCTCTCGGCTGTCCGATGTCACGGCCATGATCGGCGCGGGTTGGCCAGCCACGACCACAGCCTCGCTCAGCCCTGAATACCACGAGGCCGTTGCTGTTCGAGAAGAGGGGGATGACATCGAATCGCCGCCATTATAGCGCGGTCATCGCGAATGGCTGTCGTTGAATGGAGCCAGGTGGCCTGTACGCCGAGTTCTGTAACCCCGACGAATCGGGGCCGGTGACCATCTATCTAGGCCCGTCGTTGCCGGCGGGCTCAAGCGGCCTACCCGAGGACGGGGCCGGGCGCCCCTATGTGTCCTCCTATTTGGCCTTGCTCCGGGTGGGGTTTGCCCGGCGCCCGCATTACTGAGGGCACCGGTGCGCTCTTACCGCACCATTTCACCCTTACCCCGCAAGCGGGGCGGTATGTTTCTGTGGCACTATCCGTCGGGTCGCCCCGCCCGGGTGTTACCCGGCACCCTGCCCGGTGGAGCTCGGACGTTCCTCCCTCCCGACGAATCGGAACGGCGGCCACCCAGCCCCCTGGCTCCAATGAAGTGTATCGGCGAAAGGCAGAGGCGGTCAATCGCGTCTACGCGACCGCTGATCAAGCGCCTCGTTGGCCAGCCTGTCAGCGACCTTGTTCTCCTCGCGCGGGACGTGTTCGACCGTGATACGCTCGAATCTGGTTCGTAGGTCCAGTAGGCGCTTATGCAGCGGGATCAGTTTAGGATTTCTGACGCGATACCGGCCCTCGAGCTGACGCACGATGAGCTGCGAGTCCATCCGGAGCGTAACCTCGTCAGCGCCCAGACCAAGCGCCGCTTCCAACGCGGCGATGGCGCCCTCGTATTCCGCCTGGTTGTTGGTTCCGTGGCCGAGCGCCCTACAACCGGTATACAGTTCGGCGCCTGACTCGTCATAGACGACGACCCCATACGAGGACGGCCCGGGGTTCCCCCGAGACGCGCCATCCGCATACGCGACGACGGTCAGGCGGCTGGACTCGGCCACTGTCTATGGTCGCCGGATAACCTGTATGCCGTCGTCGCGCACCTCCACGCGATCGACGAGGTCTCTCAGCAAGGGCTGCTTCTCGATCAAGGACAGCGTCTCCCAGCCATCAAGCAGTGTTGCCAGGGTTCGCTTGCGGTTCTGCGTCCGCTCGCTGGCGTTCCGCTGGTCCTGGAGGCGTCGCTGGATCTCCTCCAGCTCTTCTTCGAGACGTAGCTGGTTCGTCGCCGTGGCGACGTTGAGCTTGCGAAGCTGCTCCCGGCTGATCCTGCCTTTGGCGGCCGCGCCGAGTTCATCGTCCAGACGCCGGTCCAACTGACGGAGCCTGCTCCGTAGCCGGTCAGCCTTGGCCTCCAGCTCTTCGCGCACCCCCGCCTGGTCACCGGCCTCGGGCAGCAGCGCGTCGTCACCCAGCTCGGCGAGCTGAGTTCGCACGTGCTCCTCGAGCTCGTCGGCGCGCTGGGTGTGGTAATCGCAGACGCTCTGGTTCGTCCGCGACTCGCATTGGTAGTAGCGATACGAAGCCTGGCCCTTACTGCCGCTCCGCCGGCGCCAGCTTTGACGACGGCTGACCCCGATCATCTTGTTTCCGCAATGGCCGCAGCGGACCAACCCAGCGAGCAGAAACGGCGAGGGCTTGCGCGGCGCGTAGTTGTTGCGCCGCGCACTCAGTCTGTCTTGGACGGCGCGAAAGTCGTCAGGGGTCACAAGCGCCGGATGGCTGCCAGGTACGCGCACGCCGAATCGAGAGTAGGTACCGAGGTAGACGCGATTGCGGAGGATATCGCGGATGCTGACCATGCTCCAGTTCCCGCCTCGGCGCGTACGAAAGCCTTCCTCGTTGAGCCGGCGCGCAATCAGGCGGATGCCCATCCCCTCCTGCAAGTACATGCGAAAGATGTACCGCACCACCACGGCCTCGTCGGGGACCAACTCCAGACGCCGGCGACTGCCCACCCGGTAGCCATAGGGCGGCCGGCCGAGGACTTCCCCACGAACAGCCTTGCGCCGCATGGCTGCGCGGACGCGGTCACCCAGCTTCTCCTCGTCGTCGCCGGTCCTAGACTCGACAAGCTCAGCGAGCGGGTCGGCCGGCCCGGCCATGAAGGCGACCTGAGCACCGAGTCCTTCTAGCTGGAAGTAGCGGCGCACGGCCTGCTGATGATCGACGCCGATTCCTTCGAAGGAGTTCGCCACGACGAGCACGAAGCCGCGGTCCGGTTTTCGTAGGTAGTCGACCAACTGGCGAAAGCCACCACGTGAGGAGCCGTTTCCGCCACCGCTCTTGCCGTTACCGTCCGCGACTTCAACGAACGTGACCACGACGTCGTATCCGTGCTCTTCACAGAACTTCAGGAACGCCTTATTCTGCGCGGCGAGAGAATCGTCCTTGGCGCCGGAGCCTGTTTCTCGGAAGTACCCGATCGCCTTCATCAGCTGACGAAGAGGATCCGTTCGCAGTTGCTGCAGCGCACGATGTCCGAGCCGCTGCGCGCCCGCTGCAGAACGTTGGTTGGCAACGATATCCGACATCCACCACACGCGCCGCCATCCAGCTTAGCTACCGCCCGCCCCTGCTTGTTCGGGGCCAGCTGATTGTAGAGCTGCATCATGCTCTCGTCTATCTTGATGATCTCTTGCGCCCGTTCGCTCTCGAGCGATGCGATCCGCTCCGTGAGGTTCGCCTGGCGCTCGACGAGTTTTGCCTGATCGGAGCCATACTCTTCCTCAACGTTGGAAAACGCGGCCTCGGCATCAGACAACGCCTGCTGCGCCGCCTCCAACGCTTCCATGGCCTCCAGCGCCCGGTCCTCCAGATCGCTCATTCGCCGCCTGAGGCTTTCGAGGTCCTGCTGTAAGTCCTCGAGTTCCTTCGGCTGCTGCACCGTTCCCTTGTAAAGCTTGGCCTGGACAGGCTCGATCTTGTTGCGTTGATCGTCAGCTTCTGACTCCCGATCCTTGAATCTGCGCTCAGCCTCGGCGACCGACTCACGTTCCTCCGCGACGTTCGCGCGTGCCGCGACCAGCGCTTCCGTTTCGCCTAGTTCGGATTGGACGTCCTCTAGCTCATCTTTCGCTGCTTGTAGCTCAAGATCGATCGCTTGGAACGCGTACAACTCAGCGATGGAGGTCATCAGCACTCCGCGCGTAGGAAGGGGGCCGGCTACCATAGCCTCTCCATGTTGGAAGGAACGAGCGAACGAGTCGCTCCGAAAGCAGCACGGGCATCAGATTGGAGCGAGACAGCTGACGCCTGCCTCTTGCTCGCAGAATTATAGGTTTCGGGTTGGCTCCCACGCAAGCAAGCTATGTAAAGCTGAGTCGTTATGCGCAAAGTTTTTCTTTAGAGCGTCGCCCGGTGCGGCGATATTGACGCGGGCGGGCGCGGGCACCTATCCTTCATAGTGGGAGTGGTTCAGATGTCACTGCAGTTCAACGTCTCGTTGCTCTCCCAAGAAGAGATTGGCGCCGTTCGTGAGCACACCGTCGACTGTCGAATACTCGTAAGCGACGAACCCAGCCACGGTCAGGTGACCGGCTGTGTCGCACTGATGAAGACCACTGACGGAATCCTTGCGACGGCCCAGCTGACTGGCAAGCAGGCCGAGCAATGTAGCAGGTGTCTGGAAGGTATGACGGTTCCGCTAAAACTCGAGGTCCAGGAGGAGTTCCTCCTGAGCGTAGACCCGGTTTCCGGGTCGACTCTTAGGCCACCAGACGACCCTGATACGTTCAGCGTAAGCGCGACGCACATTCTCGACATGGATGAGGCTGTCCGCCAGGCCTGGACGGCCACGCTACCTATTCAGCCGCTCTGCAAACCTGATTGCATGGGACTTTGCTCAGAATGCGGACAGAACCTCAATGAAGGCAATTGCTCCTGCAGCCCTGTGCCCGATGAGCGTTGGGGTACACTGCGAGAGCTGGCCCAAGAGTTGAAAGGACCTAGCTAGATGGCACCTCTCCCAAAGAAAAAGACACCTCGGTCCAAGAGAGGGACGCGGCGCAGCCAGCTCCACATCAAGGCGCCGGCCTTGACAGAGTGTCAGCACTGCCATGCGCCTCGCATGCCGCACCACGTGTGCCCGGAGTGTGGCTACTACAAGGGCCGTGAGGCTGTGCTGGTAGGCAAGCCGGACCTTCCCTCCGAAGAAGAGTAGTTGGCTGGACAGCGGCTGGCGTGGCTCTTTCCGGGCCAGGGCGCCCAGGAAATGGGCATGGGCCGCGATCTCTTCGATGGCTCACCTTCGGCCAAGGAGACGTTCGGGCGAGCCGACACCATCCTTGGCTACTCGATAAGCGAATTATGCTTCGAGGGGCCTGAAAAACGTCTCCAGAACACCCAGTACGCTCAGCCGGCCCTCTTCACGATGAGCTTCGCCTGCCTGGAGGCGGCGCGCGCAAGCGACAGCCTAGCTCCAGGTTCGCCGGCCTTCGTCGCGGGGCACAGCCTAGGCGAGTACACGGCCCTCGTCGCCTCCGGTGCGCTCACGTTCGAGGACGGCCTGCGGCTCGTCCAGGAGCGCGGCAGGCTGATGCAGCAAGCCGCGGAACAGCAACCCGGAGCGATGGCGGCAATCTTGGGCCTCGATGAAGAGGCCGTCACCGCCATCTGCAGGGACGCAGGCGCGGAGCTGTGCAACGTGAATGCGCCCGGGCAGATCGTCATCGGAGGAGCCGAGGCGGCAGTCGAAGCTGCGACGGCCCTCGCGCTGGAGCGTGGCGCGCGGCGCGGCGTCCGACTCAAGGTTAGCGGCGCGTTCCACACTTCACTCATGCAGCCAGCCGCCGATGGCATGCGGCATGCAGTCGCCGACACCCCATTCAAGGACTCAAACGTCCCGGTAATCGCGAACACCACAGGTCAACCGCTCACCAAGGCGGACGACCTGATGGACGAGCTAGTGAAGCAGCTCGCACGGCCCGTGCAGTGGCAGCGCTCCGTCGAATACCTCGCCAGCCAAGGAGTGCATGCCGTAATCGAGTTTGGTCCGGGGCGCGTGCTGACAGGGCTCATTCGGCGTATCGACAAGTCGCTCTCTGTCAGTAACGTCTCAAGCATGGCCGACCTTGATTCGGCTTGACGTTTGCGGCCCCTCTCCGCATGATGATGTCACAATGTTCGACCTGACCGGCAAGTCTGCGCTTGTTACGGGTGGCTCCCGTGGCATCGGCAAGGCGATCTCGCTCGCGCTGGCGGGACAGGGCGCCGCCGTTGCTGTGAACTACGTCGCAAACAAGGACGCCGCAGACGAAGTTGTCGCGGAGATCACGGGCAACGGCGGCAAGGCGATCGCCCTCCAAGGCGACGTCGCGGACGAAGGAGCACGCCTCGTCCGCGAGACGAAAGAGCAACTTGAGGGCATCCATATCCTGGTGAACAACGCCGGACTGACGCAGGACAACCTGATGCTCCGGATGTCGGAAGAGGCCTGGGACCGCGTGATGGCCGTCGATCTGCGCGGCGCGTTCCTCACGACGAAGGCCGCGCTCCGGCCGATGATCCGGCAACGGTGGGGCCGCATCATCAACATCGCAAGTGTGGCCGGGCTGGTTGGTAATGCGGGACAGGCTAACTATGCGGCCGCCAAGGCGGGCCTCATCGGCCTCACGAAATCGGTCGCGAAGGAGGTCGCTTCGCGAAACGTCACCGCGAACGCGGTCGCGCCGGGCCTGGTCACGACTGAGCTGACGGCCGGCCTGACCGAGGAGCAAGAACAGGCCGTCCTGCAGCTGGCACCGCTTGGCCGTCCCGCGACGCCGGAAGAGATCGCGCCGGCCGTCGTCTACCTGGCCTCTGAAGAGGCGGCGTATGTTACAGGCTCCGTCCTCACCGTCGATGGCGGCCTCGTGATGCACTAATGGCGATCGGACCCAGGCGTCGCGCGCGCATCGTCGCCCTGCAGGCCCTCTACGAGGCCGACAACTCCACGCACGAACCTCAGGAGAACCTTCAGCGCATCATCGCGGACCAGAGAGTAGGTAAGGCGCCGGCGGCGTTCGCGAAGGAACTAGTGGAGTCTGTCCTGAGCCGGCGAGAGGAGATCGACGCCAAGATCGCCGACACGGCCCCAGCCTGGCCGGTAGGCCAGCTGCCCTCCGTCGACCGCAATATCCTCCGGCTTGCAATCAGCGAAATGCTAAGTGATAATGGGACGCCGGTGAAGGCAGCGATTAACGAAGCTGTCGAACTGGCTAAGAGCTTCGGAAGCGAGAAGTCTTCAAGCTTCGTAAACGGCGTCCTGGGCTCAATTGCAAGGCAGTTGGAAGAGGTCGCAGCGGACCATCCTACCACGTAGAGGGGGTGAACAGGTGGCAACGGTCTTTGAACGAGTACGAGGACTTATCGTTGAGCAGCTCGGCGTAGAAGAGGATCAAGTCGTAGCAGCGGCATCCTTCGTGGATGACCTCAACGCCGATTCACTCGACCTGGTAGAGCTCATTATGTCCATGGAGGAAGAGTTCAGCCAGAACGGCACTACGATGGAGATCTCCGACGAAGACGCCGAGAAGATCCTGACGGTGCAGGACGCCGTCGACTACCTGAAGGACCTCGGCATCGACGACTAGTAGCCTGAGTGCTAGACGCCGCGCCGTTGCTCACGGGTATCGGAGCAGGCGCGGCGTCTTGTCTCTAGCGCACTGCCACCCGAATCGTGGAATTCCTAGGCATCGGCCTCCCAGAACTCCTGGTCATCCTCGTCCTCATCCTGATTGTGGTCGGGCCAAGCCGGTTACCTGAAATGGCGGCGCAGCTCGCGCGTTTCATCCGCGCCGCGCGACGCTACGGAAATCAAGTCACCAAAGACTTCAACGAAGCGCTCTCCGACCTAGAGGAAGAGTACGACGAGATGAAGGGCGAGTGGAAGGAAGTCAGCCAGGGTCTCGATAAGAGCGTTAAGGACGTGGGCAAAGAGTTGAAGGCAGCCGACGCCGACGTAAGGAAGGCGTTGGACAGTGCGGTCCCCAGCGAGGGGTCTTCAACCGCGTCCGAGACATCCAAGGCCTCCAAACCGACAACGCCCTCCGACTAGCTGACACCAGATGGCAGTACAGCCTCCGCCTCAGGCTCCAGCAGCGGAAGATCCCACGCCAGACGACGAAGCCGGTTCCAGCCGTGCTCTGACCATCCTGGGCCACCTGCAGGAACTGCGCTACCGCGCGATGATCAGTGCGGGAGCACTGGTTGTCGGCATCGCTGTGTCGCTCTGGCCACTGACGGGATGGTTCATCGACTTTCTTGCCGAGCCCGGCCGGAACGAAGTAGATAACTTCGAGCTGATCTTCACGGAACCGCTGGAGTACTGGACGTCTTACTTCCGGGTCTCGCTGCTGCTAGGCATCACCATCTCCATGCCCGTACACATCTACCAGCTCCTGGCGTTCGTCAGCCCGGGCCTCACGTGGAACGAGCGAAAATGGCTATACCCGATCGTAATCGCAGCTACGGTCGCCTTCCTTGGAGGCGCGGCGTTCGCCTACTACATCGAGTTGCCTCCGGCCCTGAAGTTCCTTATAGGCCAGCCTAGCAACATCACCGAAGATCTCAATCCGTTCATCAAGATCGGGAGCTATATCGACTTCGTCACACGGCTGATCCTAGCCACAGCCCTCGTATTCGAGCTGCCGCTCGTTGTGATGGGGCTGGCGAAAATCGGCATCGTTACCTCAAAGAAGCTCCTGGGTTGGTGGCGCTACGCGATCATCGGCGCGTTTGTGGGCGCGGCGATCGTCACGCCGTCGATCGACCCGGTAACGCAGTCGCTCGTAGCGGGGCCCATCATCGTCCTCTACTTCCTCGGCATCGTGCTGGCGAAGCTGGTCGAGGGTAGTCCCATGTTCGCTCGCGATTCGGCGAACGATTCGGCGAACGATTCGACGAACGATTCGACGAACGATTCGACGAACGATTCGGCAAGTGATTGACCGCGATCTAGGGTCGTGATACCATCGCTGAAAGATGGCGAGGGTCCACAACTGAGGTGGTATAGCGCCAAATCCGTGTTCACCGGGGCCACCGGTGGCTTCTTCAGCGGCCTCACTGGTGTCGGTGGTGGGGCGGTCATGGTGCCCCTCCTCACAAGTCTCCTTCGCCTTCCTCAGCACCTAGCTCATGGCACATCGCTTGCGATCGTCATCTTCGTGGCAACGTCCGGCCTCATCGGCTACTGGCGCACCGACAACGTCGACTGGAGCCTCGCGCCATGGCTCGCCATCGGCGGCGCCGTCGGCGCATACCTGGGGGCAGTGACCATGTCACGACTGGCACCCCGTTTGCTGCGGTTTGTGTTCGGCGTATTTCTGCTGAGCGTCGCCATCCGTATGTTCATCGTGTAGGCCATGCTTGAAATCTTCGCGCTCTTGCTTATCGGATTCATCGGCGGCTTCGCCGGGGGCCTGCTCGGAATAGGAGGCGGCGCAATCTACATCCCCGCGATGGTGCTGCTGCTCGGCGAGGACCAGCACCTTGCGCAGGGTGCCTCGCTGGCGGCCATCATTGCCACCGCGATCGTCGGGAGCTTTGCGCACTTCCGGCGTGACAACATCGATGTTCGCACGGTGCTCTGGGTAGCACCTGTGGCCGCGACCGCCGCCTTCGGCGCGGCCCTGCTCGCGGACACGCTCGACGCGACCACACTCAGACGGGTGTTCGCGGTCGTTGGACTCTACTTCGCCATCACAATGATCCTTGGAGCCCTCCGGGAGGAGCCAATACCCCAGCCGGGGACGGAGAACGCCTAAATCATGGACGACGTCATCGGAGACAAAGCAACCGCCCTACGTGAAATCGGCGAGCAGGTAGCGAGCTGCCCAAAGTGTGCGCTCGCGAAGACGAGGACGAAGGCCGTGCCAGGCTCGGGCAATCCGGAGACCAACATCGTCTTCATCGGCGAGGGTCCAGGGTTCCACGAGGACCAACAAGGACTGCCATTCGTGGGTCAGGCCGGTAAGTTCCTGGACGAGTTGCTGGCATCTATCGAACTACGGCGCGAGGACGTCTACATCTGCAATGTGGTCAAGTGCCGCCCGCCAAACAACCGCGACCCGCAGCCCGAAGAGATCGCCGCCTGCGCGCCCTGGCTGGAACAGCAACTCGATATCATCAAGCCGCGTGTGATCGTCACGCTAGGGCGCTTCTCCATGAGCCGCTACTTCAAGGGCCAGGCGATCGGGCGTATTCACGGCCAGCCGAAGGAGATCGACGGCGTACTGGTCGTCCCGATGTACCATCCGGCCGCTGCGCTCCATCAGGCCAGCCTGCGCAACACCATCCTGGAGGACTTCAAGAAGCTGCCTGGCCTCGTCGAAGAGGCACTCAGCAAGGCTCCAGCAGAACCAGAACCAGAACAGATACAACTGTTATGAGGACACATGCCTAAGAGAAAGCGAAAACTACGCATAATCCCTCTTGGCGGTCTCGGTGAGATCGGCAAGAACATGATGCTGCTCGAGTATGGCGACTCGGTCATCGCCGTCGATGCCGGCCTCATGTTCCCTACAGAAGAGATGCTTGGAGTCGATCTGGTCATACCGGACATCGGCTACCTTCTTGAGGGCCGCAAGAAGCTGCTCGCCATCTTCCTCACACATGGCCATGAGGACCACATCGGCGCCCTGCCCTACATCCTTCATCAGATCAAGGCGCCGGTATACTGCACTCCCCTGACCGCGGGCCTCGTGCGCGTCAAGCTCAAGGAGGCCAAGGTTAAGGACGCCGAGGTGAATATTCTCAACCCCGGCGAGACGGCGAAGCTGGGTCCTTTCGAGGTAGAGCCGTTCAGCGTCGCTCACAGTGTGCCAGACTCCACTGGCCTCGCCATTCGCACGCCTGCCGGCCTGGTGATCCACACGGGCGATTTCAAGCTCGACCACACACCCGTGATGGGCCAGTCCACGGACCTCGCACGGCTTTCCCAGCACGGCGATGATGGTGTGTTGCTCCTACTCGCCGACTCAACCTACGCCGAAATACCAGGGTACACACCGTCAGAGCAGGTTGTAGGGAAGGCGCTCAAACAGATCATGTCGGAGTCCCATGGCCGCGTCATCGTCACCACGTTCGCGTCGCTCATCGCCCGCGTTCAGCTCGTGATTGACGCCGCCGTTGAGTACGACCGCCGCGTCTTCGTCACCGGACGCAGCATGCAGAACAACGTAAAGATGGCGATGGATCTAGGCTATCTGAAGATGCCCAAAGGTCTGATGGTTAATGTT
>JADFPV010000012.1:0-32814 GCA_022562155.1 Chloroflexota bacterium | reverse complement strand
TCGTGATTGACGCCGCCGTTGAGTACGACCGCCGCGTCTTCGTCACCGGACGCAGCATGCAGAACAACGTAAAGATGGCGATGGATCTAGGCTATCTGAAGATGCCCAAAGGTCTGATGGTTAATGTTAGAGAGCTCAACAGCATTCCCCACGAGAAGCTGGCGATCATCACCACGGGCAGCCAGGGCGAGCCGACATCGGCCCTCACGCGCATGGCGAACCAAGATCACCAGCACATCAAGATCGTGCCGGGGGATACGGTTATCCTTTCAGCGAGTGCCGTTCCCGGCAACGAATCGCTCGTGTACCGCACGATTGACAATCTCTTCCGGCTGGGCGCCCGGGTGCTCTACAACCGCATCGCGGACGTGCATGTGCGTGGCCACGCAGCCCAGGAAGAGCTGAAGATCATCCATACGCTGGTGCGGCCCAAGTACTTCGTCCCAATTCACGGCGAATACCGGCACATGGTGCTGCACGGCGACCTCGCCAGCTCACTAGGAATGCCGGATGAGAACATCTTTATCCTCACCGACGGAGACGTGCTGGACATCGACGAGAAGGGCGCCCGTGTCACCGGCCACGTGCCCGCAGACTACGTCTACGTTGACGGCCTTGGCGTCGGTGACATCGACCACGTCATTCTGCGAGACAGGCACCACCTTGCGAACGACGGCATGGTGGTGGTGATCGTAGCGATCGAAAAAAGCACGGGCCGCCTCGTCGGAGAGCCGGAGGTCGTGTCGCGCGGGTTCGTCGATATCGAAGAGTCGGAAGACTTGCTGCAGCGCACGCGCGAGATGGTCGTCACGTCGCTTGAAGGCGCAGACCATATTGCGGAGTGGAACGTGGTTAACACGCAGATCAAGGACGCGATAGCTAAGTTCCTCTACGAAGAGACGCGCCGGCGCCCGATGGTCCTGCCAGTCAGCGTAGAGGTATAGGCATGCTGCGACTCACTCTGCTAACCCTTGCCGTCATTCTGGAATCGGCGGCCTGCGGCGGCGGAACTGAACCAGATGGACCTGGGTCCACAACACCCGCCGAGGTAGCCTCGACACCGACCACAGGCGGCCTAGCGCGATCCGTTGTGCAGATCCTCGCGCTCGATTCGACCGGCACGCCAATATGGACCGGCTCAGGGACGGTGGTGTCGCCCGACGGCCTGATCCTGACCAACGCCCACGTCGTCGATGACCGCTTCGATGAGTATGAGGACCTTGCTGTGGCCGTCATAGCAGAGATCGATGAGCCACCAGATCCGTCGTTCCTAGCCGAAGTCGTCGCGGTGGACTACGCTATCGACCTTGCCGTCATCCGCATCGTCTCTGACCTCAATGGCAACGCCGTTGAACCCGAGCTGCCACCTATCGCTCTCGGCGACTCCGAAAACGTTAATCTTGGCGATTCGCTGCGCATCTTGGGCTTCCCCGGCATCGGCGGCGAGACGATTACACTCACCGAAGGCTCGGTCAGCGGCTTCACGTCACAGCGGCCAATCGCCGGCAGAGCCTGGATCAAGACGGACGCTACGATCTCCGGCGGCAACAGCGGCGGCCTAGCCGCAAACCTTGCCGGAGAGATCATCGGCATCCCGACGATCGTCGGCTCCAGCGAAGATCTGGATACCTTGGTCGACTGCCGTTACGTCGTCGACACGAACCGGGACGGCATCATCGACACAGGCGATAGCTGCGTGCCGGTGGGCGGGTTCATCAACGGCCTGCGCCCTATCGCGCTAGCGATCCCGCTGGTCGAGGCCGCGCAGGAAGAGCGCACGTACGTTTCCGCGTTTGACATTGACCCCGAACCCGTCGCCGGCTTCGACACCGAGGATATCTTCTTCAATAACCTCATCTTCGCTGACGGCGTGACCGACGACGACCTGCCAGAAAGCGTATTCGCGGCGCTGCCGACCGGATCGACCGAGGTCTGCGCGTTCTGGGACTACGAGGGCATGAGCGACGGTCTCTCGTGGGAGGCACTGTGGTTCAACAATGGCGAACTGGTGGAATCCGGCAGCATCACTGAAGTAACTTGGTTCGGTGGCGAGACTGGCAACTGGTGGGTCTGCTACGTCGAGGAGTTCCTGCTGCCAGAAGGCCTCTACGAGCTGGTGCTTAGCGTAGAGGATGAGGTGCAGAGCGGAGACTCCGTCTTCGTGGGCGGCGATCACCCGTTGGTAGAGGTCGAGGTGGCGAACGAGGGCATCGTTCCGGTGTGTTTCGTGTACATCTCTCCCAGCCAGGCCGAAAACTGGGGACAGGACGAGCTTGGTCCAGCGGAGATTATCGACATCGGCGAAGTCCGTACGTTCTTCCTTCCAGCAGCGATGTACGACCTCCTCATCGAGGACTGTGACAGCGAGCCGCTCGCCGAGGAGTACGAACTAGACATGAGCGAAGGCGGCACGCTTACGGTGAGCTAGCCCCTGCCACCCGCGATCAATTCGCTCTCCGGGAGCCGCAGCAGGTAGAGCATCGCTAGAATGCCTATCGCAGGGCCCGGAGCGAGAAACGCGAACGTCCACTCCCACCCTACGGAGTCCCTCAGGATCGGCACCAGCCAGATCGTGATGACCGTCAACGTAAATCCGATCGCGAGCTGAACCGTCAGCGCCGTCCCCACGTAGAGTTGGTCGCAGACCTCGCTCACGATCGTTGAGAATTGAGCGGAGTCCGCCACTACCGTGAGGCCCCAGACGAGGCCAACGGCGAGCACCAGCCAGACTGGCCCGCCGAACACGAACCCGGCCAGTATCGCGCAGCTGCCCGAAATCGCCATCGCCGCGGCGGTCGTTCGCGTGCGGCCCCAGGCATCGCCCAGCACACCGCCTAGCCAGCAACCAACGGCGCCGATCCCAATCACGGCGAATGTCCCGAGCGCGGCGGCGCGATCAGTATCGGCATACCCATTCCGAGCGAGGCTGTCTCCGAAGTAGACAAGGAACCACGCCCACATCGCATACAGCTCCCACATGTGCCCGAAGTAGCCGATCGATGCCAGCCGGATGCCCCGGTTCGTGAACAGCTGGGTTGCCTGCCTTGGGTCGAACGGCGCCCGGGCGAATGGAAATGGGCCATCATGGACGCGGACCTGCGTGATCAGCGCGCCTAGTAGCGTCAGTCCGGACGTCGCGATGATCACCCCTCGCCAGTCGAGCCCACCGGCGCCGTTCACGAAATGCGGCATCGCGGACCCTAGCGTGAGGCCTCCAACCATGACGCCCAGCGCCATCCCCCTGCCTTCGCGAAACCAGGTCGCCATGACCTTGAGCGTAACGGGGTAGACACCTGCCAAGAACGCACCAGTCAGAAAGCGCAACGGGATCGCCACCTCCGGACTATCGGCAAATACAATGCCGGCGTTGGCGGCAGCGGCTAAGACCGCCGAAATCACGAGCACCCTGCGCGCCGGAAAGACATCGGCCAGATTGACCAGCGCCGATACCAGCGCGCCAACGACGAAGCCCAACTGCACCGCGATCGTGAGAAACGAAACCTCCGTCGTGGTGAGCGACCAGTCATCGCGTAGCTGTGGAACCACCGCGGACGCCGAAAACCAGGTGGTCATTGTTAGAACCGCCACACCTGCCATGGTTAGCAGCGCGGCGGTTTGCCCAGCGGGGCGGGTTCCGGTCGAGCGGTCTTCCATACAATCTCCATAGTACGGAATCCTCGTGTGGCCAGCCCGATCTGCTCATTCGCGTACGCCGAAGCTCTCAAACCTAGTGGGTTTTCCACACAGATGCTATAATCGCCAGGTACGAGCGTCCGAGGGCTTCGGGGTGGGGCCACGGACGTCGGCCCGCTCATTCGGCGGGTCGGCCCGCTCTCTGCGGGCAAGGAGATCGTGGCAAAGATACGGTCGCGCCCCCGCCCCAAGGCAGCCGCCCGATCAAAGCGTGCCAAGCCAACCCGTCCCAGCGTTGGGCGGCGTCGCACTAGGTCTTCGCCCCTTTCGTCACTGGGAGGGTTCCTCTTTCGACTCGAAGCGATTGGCGTGGCGCTGCTGGCGCTAGCGCTGCTCGCGATCCCCTGGTTGGTTCCATCGGCCCGAGGCGCAACAGCATTCCGAGACGGCCTAGTCACCAACCTGGGCCTGCTGGTCTTCGCGCTGATTGGCATCGTCGCGTACCTGGGCCTGGCCGTGATCCGCCGGAGGCTGGACCAGGCATTCTCCTCGTGGCGACCGTGGGCCATCGGCGCTTTGGTCCTGGCATTCACCAGCGGCCTGTTAGGCTTCTTCAGGCCTGACTGGCAGCTGGGTGGCGTGTTCCTCAACGAAGTGACCGCCGGCGGCGACCTCGGCCACCTGATGGCCGGCAATTTGATCGGCGTACTCGCCTGGCTGGGCATCGGCATCGCGGCATTCGCCGTCATCACACCAAACGGAACACAGGCGACGGCCCTCGGCATCGGTAGGGGTCTTCGCGCCGTCTGGGGCTGGGGCCTGCCAGTACGCGCGCTTCACTCGATCGGGGCGCTCGTGCAGCTCGTATTCCCCACCCGTACGCCGCCTCAGGGCACGGAGAAGGTGCCGCTGGACAGCATGATCTGGGCCCAGCAAGCCGCAGCCGAAGAAGCGGTCGCCGTGAAAGAGATGCCAGCGGAGCCGACCGAACCCGCCCCGCCTCCGCCCGAAACAGGTGAGCAAGTACGCCTGCCTCTCAACGGCAGCGGCGAAGAGGAAGACGACGAGGCGCCAGGCGGGAAGAGCCGGCAAGCCCACGACGGCTGGCAGCTGCCAACTCTCGATATGTTGGCCGACGTCGCTAACACAGAAGGCCAGCCAGACAACGCTGAGCGAGCAAAACTCATCGTCGTGACCCTGGCCTCGTTCGGCGTGGATGTAAAGGTCATCCAGATAAACGAGGGGCCGACGGTGACGCAGTTCGGCCTGGAGCCGGGCTGGGAGATCAAGACCAAGAAGGTACTGGAGCGCGACGAGGCCGGCCGGCCCGTCCTGGACCGCGACGGCAAGCCGAAGGCGAACCTAGAAGAGGTGTCGCGCACGCGAGTTCGCGTGAACCAGATCACATCGCTGGCGAATGACATGGCGCTCGCGCTGTCAGCGCCGTCGCTGCGGATCGAATCGCCGGTGCCGGGCAAGCCGTTCGTAGGCCTCGAAGTCCCGAATCAGTCCGCGGCGCTCGTCACGCTCCGCAGCATCATTGAGTCGCCGCAGTTCAAGCGCATGGCGATCCGGTCGCGGCTCACACTCGCTCTCGGCAAGAGCGTGTCCGGCGAACCCAGTGTCACAGACTTGGCAAAGATGCCCCACCTGCTAATCGCGGGCGCGACGGGTAGCGGGAAGAGCGTCTGTATTAACTCACTCATCGCCTGTATCCTGATGCACGCCTCTCCGGAGGAGGTGCGCTTCGTGATGATCGACCCTAAGCGAGTCGAGTTGGCGGTCTTTGCCGACATCCCCCACTTGGCGTTCTCATCGATCATCACGGAGATGGACCAGGTCGTCGGCACGCTGCAGGCCGTCATCCACGAGATGGAGAGCCGCTACCGCCGCTTCGCCCAGATCGCCGTGCGCAACATCGATTCGTACAACAAGCACCCGAGCGTAGAGAGCAAGCTCCCCAAGTGGGTCGTCATCGTCGATGAGCTGGCTGACCTGATGATGGCCGCACCGTACGAAGTCGAGCGGCAGCTCTGCCGCTTGGCTCAACTCGCCCGCGCGACGGGAATCCACCTGGTGGTTGCGACACAGCGGCCTTCGGTCGATGTCGTCACAGGCCTGATCAAGGCGAACTTCCCAACGCGCATCGCCTTCGCCATGAGCTCACAGGTTGACTCTCGGACGATTATTGACATCGCGGGAGCCGAGAAACTGCTCGGCCGCGGCGACATGCTGTTCATGGCAACAGACGCCGCCAAGCCGCGCCGGCTTCAGGGCGTCTTCGTGTCCGACAAGGAGGTCGAAGAGGTCGTCAACTTCTGGACCCAGGACCGCTTCCAGGGCATTGAAACCGACCTGTTCGATCACCTGCTCGAGGAGGCGCAGGCAGCTGCCAAAGAGAAGCCTGAGCCGAACGACGACCCGATCATGGAAAAGGCCCTCAATCTTGCTCGTGAGCACCGCACGATCAGTACCTCCATGCTGCAGCGGCGACTCCGTATCGGCTACCCACGGGCGGCGCGTCTGATGGACGACCTGGAGGAGCGCGGCTTCGTCGGCCCTTCCGAAGGCGCCGGCAGCCGCAAGGTGCTGCTGCCCATCTCCGACGGGGACGGAGCCATCGACCTCGAGATGGAAGAAGGCGCAGAAGTCACGTAAGGGTCCCCGAACGGCCTGTCAGGTTCCCGGTTCCGGTATAATCCTCTGAAATCAGCCTGAACGCCAGCTAGACTCCCGCCAATGCAACTTCTCTCCCAACAAGGCCCAGTCGCACTCTGTGCTGCCCTGGCACTCGTCGCGTTTCTTCTCCTCACCGGCCACAACACCGGCCCCGTGACTGTCCAGGCCGGCCCCTTCGTCCAACAGGAAGTGCGAACAGAACTCGCCTCGAAGCCTACGACAGATGTCCTGATCACGCTCCATGAGCGGGCGGGCATCGCTAGCCATCCTCCAGGCAGCCCGGCCTCGCAACAAGCCATCGCGGCCCAGAAGGAAAGAGTGCTGGCGGGGGTCGCGAAATCAGAGTTCACGACTACACGTGTGTATCAAGCCCTCCCGATACTCGCCGGCGAGCTGAGTGCGAGCGGCCTGGTTAAGCTCAGCAGCCATCCTGACGTCGCGAGCGTGACGGTGGACGCCGTCGGTTCGATCGCGACCAATACCTCACTCCCTCTCATTCACGCGCCCGAGGTACATGCGAACGGCATTACCGGGCAGGGCGTCGTCGTCGCCGTGCTCGACACAGGAGCGGATATCGACCACCCGGACCTCGAAGACGCCATCCTCTATCAGGCCTGCTTCGCCTCGGACTGCGACGAGTCAGACAATCCTGGGGACGATGGAAACGGACACGGGACGAACGTCACGGGCATCATCACAAGCGACGGGACCATCGCTCCGCTGGGCGTCGCGCCGGACGCCAAGATCGCGGTCTACAAGGTGATGGACGACAGTGGTTTCGGGAGCGCCTCGGACTGGATCGCCGCGCTGGACGACATCATTGACAACCACCCAGAGGTGAACGCCGTCAACCTGAGCGTGCAGAGCTCCAGCGACTGTCCCGCGCCCGCACTATCGCTGGCCATCGGTACGTTGCGAGACATGGGAGTAGCCACCTTCATCTCGTCCGGTAACCGCGGCAACAAGGACGCACTCACCATCCCGGCATGTGTGCCAGAGGCCATCTCCGTGGGCGCGACCTACGACGACAACCTCGGCAGCATCAATGGCTGGCAGACCGACTGCACGGACGAGAGTACTGCCGCAGACCAGGTCGCCTGTTGGTCCGCCTCCGACAGCACGCTGGACCTGCTGGCCCCCGGCGCCCGGGTAACCTCGACAGCCGTTGGCGGCGGCACGGTCACATTCATGGGCACGTCTCAGGCGGCGCCGCATGCCGCAGGCGTCGCCGCCCTGCTCTACCAGGCCTTTCCAAACATCACTGTTGACGAACTGGAAGCTCGGATGAAGTCGACCGGTACGTTGATCACGGACGACCTGGACGACAACGACCCCTCGACGAATCGAACGACGCCACGCGTTGATGCTAGAGTCGCGCTCCTCAGCCTCGACGAAGACACGGATGGCGACGGCTGCACGAACGGAGAGGAGTTCGGCGAGGACCCCAGACTGGGCGGACAGCGCAACCCCCTCAATCCTTGGGATTTCCACGACGTGAACGGCGACGGCGTCGTTACGCTCTTCGATGACATCTTGGCCGTTATCAACGGTTTCGGTAGCGGCGGCAACGACCCGGTGTTGGATCGGTCGGCCGCGCCGCCTGGTGTGCAACCGTGGCTGCAGGGCCCGCCTGACGGCACGATCGACGTGGCGAACGACATCCTAGGCATCGCGTCCCAATTCGGCCACAGCTGCGTCGGCGCGCCCTAGCTGTTCGCTCTCGATAACGAATCCCGTACAATATTTGCCAATGCTTGGTCACCCTGCCCGCCTCGGAATCCTTGCCCTCACCGCAACAGCAGTCCTGGCAGCCCAGCTCGGCATCACCATGGCTGGAGGGCCTGAGAAAGCCATCTTCGAACGTGGCGTGCTCGACGTATCGATCGACGGACCGACGTCGCTGACGTTTGGCCCGGACGGACGGCTGTACGTCGCGTCGCAATCCGAGATTCTTGCCGTCACGCTCGACCTAACGACACATGACGTCCTCGACATCGAGCAGCTTGCGGTCGGCATCGAGGGCGTGCTCGGGATCGCATTCGACCACACCGCATCACCAGAAGCCCCCCTCAAGCTCTACACGTCCCGGCAGGAGCCTGACGGCGTGCCCGGCTATTGGGGCCGGGTGACAACCTTCACAGCGCCCGATTGGGTGCGGGAGGACGTGATTAAGGACCTGCCAAGCTCCGCGCCGCTGCTCAACCACATGACCAACGGCTTAGCTTTCGACAATGACGGTCGTCTCTTCATCGCGCAGGGGTCGAACACCGAGGCAGGGCTCATCGGAAGTCCGGAGGAGTACTACCCGGAATCCCCGTTGTCGGCGGCCATCCTCGTCGCGGACGTCAACGACCCTACGTTCGACGGCGCGCTGCAATACAACCCGCCGGGACAGCCGGTCGACCACAACGTCGACCTGATTTTCGGCGATGTGGAGGTGTTCTCGCCCGGCCACCGCAATCCGTACGACCTCGTCTTCCACAGCAACGGATATCTCTACGCGACTGACAACGGTGCCCTCGGTCAACGCGGCGCGGCGGATTGCGAAGGGGGAACGATAGAAACGAGCGTTTCTGACGAACTCAACCTCGTCGAAGAAGGGAACTACTACGGCTTCCCAAACCTCAACCGTGGGCGGTCAGACCCGCGCCAGTGCACCTATCACGCGCCCCAGGAAGGTAGCACCAACGGCTATACCGGCCCCATCGAGATTCTGCCACGACACTGCTCCTGTGACGGTATCGCCGAGTACCAGGGGCTGGCGCTTGGCGGGGCCATGAACGGGGACCTCATCATCGCCCGGTTCATCCGAGACGACATTGCGCGCGTACAGCTCTCCGAGGATGGGCGTTCTGTCTTAGAGATCACTGCGATCGCCGAAAACTTCGACATGCCGCTAGACGTGACCGTCGGCCCTGACGGAACAATCTATGTCGCCGAGTTCGGCGGGGACATCGTCAGCTACCTAGCGCCTATCCCGTCACCGGCGACTCCAACCCCGAACGACAGCGATACGCCGATACCCACGCCTACGCCGGTAGGGCCACACGGCGATGCCAACTGCGACGGCAGCACAGACAGCATCGACGCGGCTCTCGTGTTGCAATCGACCGCCGGTCTCATCGCGGGCGTCGGCTGTCCCGACCTGGCCGACGTGAACGGCGATGGCGAGATCAACGCGATTGACGCGGCGCTGATCCTCCAGATAGATGCTGGACTACTCTAGGCGGCTAGTAGCTAGAGGGGCCGCCCGCCGAAACGCCGGCAGGCATGCGTGACCGTCCTGGTATTCCTTGAGCAGCGCGTTCGGCCTGGCGGGCTTGGCCGGTGGCCATTTCCTCGTCCATTCTGCGGAACGCGGACAGCGAGAAGAAGAGCACCAGCATCGCTGCGATACAGAGCGTCCCGGCGATGGCGACGACGGGTCGCACGCCTATACTCTCCGCTGCCACGCCAGCCGGAACAGCACCCAGGGGCATCAGACCAAACGTCATCATCATCACGCTCATCACCCGGCCACGCATCTCGTCCGGGATGACGAGCTGAATCGATGTGTTGTTCACGGTCATGAACACCATCGAGCCGAGACCGACCAGGCCGAGCATCACCAACCCCATCCAGAAGGCCGGCGAGAGGGCAAACAGGATCAGGAAGCCGCCGAACGCAAACGCGCCGCCGACCAGCAGGCGCGTCTTCTTTGGGTAGCTGTCCATATTCGCGATAAACATCGCACCGATGAGGCCGCCAATGCCGCTGGCAGCCTGCATCATAGCGAAGCCGTTCTCTCCCACGTCCCAGACGCGATCCGCGAACACGGGCAGCAGGATCATGTACGGCATCGCGAAGATCATGGGCACGGTCGCAAAGAGCATCAGCGAGAGCAGCATGGAGTTGTTCCTGATGTAGGAGAACCCGCCGACAAGGTCCTGGAAGAACGTGAACTCTTTCTCCCGCTGCGGAGGCATCGGTGGAAGAAGGAACGTCACAGCCACCGCCGACGCGTAGAATGCGGTCGCAACGACGTACGCGCCTCCGATTCCTATGGGCACGATCAGCGCAGCGCCGATGAGCGGGCCTATGATGCGGCTGACGTTCATCATCGCTGTGCTCAGCGCCGTCGCATTCATGAGACGTTCCCGCGGGACGAGCGTCGCGACCAGCGCCTGACGCCCGGGCATGTTGAACGCGAAGGCCGCGCCCGTGATGGACGAGACGATGAGGAGGTGCCAGAACTGAATGACATCCGTGATGATCAGAACAGCCACGAAGCCGTTGATGACCACGAGCCACGACTGCGCCACGATGAGCAGCTTCCGGCGGTCTACACGATCGGTGACTACTCCTGCAAACGGCGAAATGAGGAGCATCGGAACGGCCACCGCGGCCATGATGAACCCCAGATACGCGGCGTTGTCCCATTTATCTTGCACAAGCCAGCCTCGCAGGATGATCATCATGTTCATCCCGAAGAAGAAGCCAATGTTCCCGATAAAGAGGTTCCGGAAGTCGCGGTTGCCCTGGAGGGACGAGAAGGTCTTACGCCAGCCCGTGGGCGCAGGCAGAACCGGCCTGTTTCCGTTTCCGGACGGCCCGCCATTTGAACCTGGCCCAGGACCCTGCATCTCCATCTCATCAGGATGGTAGGAGATACTTAACGTCTACGTCAAGGTTAAAGAGTTACATGGGTCACACTGTTGAGGTCCGCTGCTTGGCCATCCCCCTCGCCTCCTGATCGGACAGCCGGCGGTAGCCGGGTAACACCACGACAATTATGGCTAGCACAACGAACAGCAGCACACCCACACCGGCCATCATCACCTGCACGCCGATGGCGTCAGCAAGGGCGCTCTGCGGCAGCGCGACGAACGGCATCACCGACCAGCTCAGCATGTAGATGCTCATCACGCGACCGAAGTAGGCGTGATCGGACGCGCCCAGTACCATCGTGTTGTTGAGCGCCCAGTACCCGTTCGACGCGAGCCCGACCAGCAGCAACGTCAGGAGCCCCATCCACAGCACAGGCGCGGCGGCGAACAAGATCAGCGCCACGCCAAAGCCAAGCCCGCCGATGATCTGGATCCGTACCCGCTTGGACCTGGTCGACAGCGACGCGACGCCCAGCGAGCCTACCAGCGCGCCCAGCGCCATAAAGAGCCCCATCATGCCCAAGCCGACCGGACCAGCGCCGTACACTTCATCGATAAAGACCGGGAAGAAGAGGCGATACGGCATCCCGAGGACGATAGCCACGAAGCCCATGAGCATGAGCGTCGGGAGCACCGGGTGCCGGCGAACGTACCGCACGCCGTCGAACAGTTCCTGTACAGGATGGCTGCGCTCGGCGTCTTCTGAAGGTGCGCCGCCGGGAATGCGCGCCAGCAGCACTGCCGTTATGCCGTAACAGCCCGCCATCAGGTAGTAGACGCCGGTCAGGCCAACGAACGGCACGGCAATCAGCACGCCAGCCAGCGCAGGGCCGACGGTGCCCGTCAACGTGAAGGCCGTAGTGTTGAGGGCAACGGCGTTCATGAGCCGCGCTTCGCCGACGAGCTCCGGTATCCAGGCCTGCCTAGCGGGCACGTTGAAGGCGAACACGGTCCCCGTAATGAGCGCCATGATGAATACGTGCCAGACGGCAATGACGTCCGTCTGAATCAGTACCGCCAGACCCGCCGACGTCACGGCCATAATCGCTTGGCTGATCACGGTGAGCCAGCGCTTGTGGAGCCGGTCGGCGGCCACACCACCGATGAGGGTGAACGCCAACTGCGGGATGCCCCAGCCCAGGCTCACGAGCCCGAGCGACGTCGCGGTTCCCGTCAACTCGAACGTGAGAAAGCCCTGCGCCGTGATCATCATCTGGATCGCCGTGAAGGAGAAGAGCATGCTGATCCAGAGCAGGCGGAAGTGCTTATTTCTCAACGCGGCGAACGTGCCCCCACGCTCACCCATGGGAGAATGGTCGGGAGATGGCTCCGTAGAAGAGGTACGCGGCACGTTCGACGATGACTTCATTGGGCGTTGGAGAGCTTTTCCCACCTCAACGGTCGTGGTATCTTATCGTACACTGTAGCCGCGCCACGTGAAGGGGCGCCGAGGGAGGGCACATTGTTCGATAGCTGGGAGTCCACCGTTGCGGTGGTGGTGGCCGTTTTGATCGCCTATGGGGTGGTCCTCTGGCTAGGAACCGTCGTCTGGGTCTATCGCGACATCCGGAGTCGAACGCAGGACGGCTGGACGCAGGCCGTCTCGGTCCTGCTGGTTGTCATCTTCAACCTGCCGGGCCTGTTCCTGTATCTGGTGCTGAGGCCGCAGGAGACGCTTAACGACACATACGAACGCCGCTTGGAAGCAGAGGCTCTGATGCGGGACATGCCGGAGCCGCATGCGGCGTGCCCAACGTGCAAACGGTCCGTCGGGCAGGACTACCTGGTCTGCCCAAACTGCAGCACCGCGCTCAGAGAAGCTTGCTCCAATTGCTCGCGGCCGCTGGAGCTGAATTGGTCCACTTGTCCATTTTGCGCGTCCGATGGACCGAAGGGGAAGGCCAAACGTGGAGCAGAATCGGCTCCCCCAAGCCTGTCAGCATCTAAGTCTGAACCACCTCGGGCGGCAGCACCGCCGCCCCGCGCAGCTCCCATGAAGAACGCATCGTCTACCGCGGCCAAAAGCCCGGAATCGGCGGTTGAGTCGCTCTGGCGGCGGATCGTGGGCTAAGCCAGCGCCGCCGTAATCTTCGACAGGTCCAGGTGTTCGTTGGCGAGTTCAATCGCGCGGTCGAGTTTGCGCTGTCCGCCAAATCGCGTCTCGCCATAAAGGTCATCAACGACCTCAATAGTTCGCACTGTATTGTCTGGGGCCAGTAACACCGTCACCGGAGGATCGCAGCCGGCCACGCGGTCCAGGAGGTACGGGCTGGGTTGCTGCCCGCCAGTGAGGATGAGGCAGTCCGGCTCGGTTGCCAGCGCCGCAAGATGGAGGTCCATCTTGTCGAAGCGGTTCACGACAGCCTTTGTGCCGTGCTGCAAGAAGTAGGGCTGGCCCGGGTCGGCCGATACCGGCCCTAGCATCACGAACTCGACAGCTTCGTCTTCGCTTTCTCCTTCGACGAGCGTGGATGCATGCAGCGCTTCAGACAATTCCCGCGGGGACGGGCCGGCGAGCAGCCGGTCCTCGGGAAGCACAGCCAGGCAAGTGAGGCCATGCTCTTCCAGGGTCGCTGCTGTCGCTTGAAGCACACGGCCCGGCTGTCGAACGGCGATGACGCCAATCAGAGTTTCTCCCAACTCCGCAGCCGCTGCCGACAGCTTTCCGAGCGCTTCGTCCCCGGCATCTGGCATGACAAGAACGACCTTAGCGCGCAGGCGTTCAGCGAGCGCGTTGGGGCTGCCAGGAGGCGCTTCGACCAGCACTATGGCATCGGCGACACTCTGGATTTCGCTTAGCAGGTCCTGCTCCGTCAGCGCCTTGCCGGTCGACGAGCAGCCCGGTACCGTAGCCAAAACCTGAGCGTCGTCTTCCGCAGGCGCGTCCGCTCCGTCGGCCGACCGCGTACGAGCGAGACGGACGGTACGGCCTTCCGCGGCCAAGCGCGCGCCGAGACCCGCCGTGACGGCTGTCCTGCCAGCGCGAGGTTCTTGCGATGCGATGATGATCGTCGGCATCGGCGCAAGTATAGCGCGGGCCTTCTCTAGCGGCACGGCGTCGTTGGACAGTTAACGGCAGCCGCCGATAGAATGGCCTCGGTGCCGAGGTAGCTCAGTTGGTAGAGCACTGCACTGAAAATGCAGGTGTCGGCAGTTCGAGTCTGCCCCTCGGCACCATCTGTCAGATCCGAGACGCCGCGTGGTGGCAGAGCTTTGCAGCACTAGGCAGACATCGTGCTACCTCGGACGAGGCTGAACTCGCCGCGTCGTCATCGGTTACCCTTAGCCAGGAGGTACGGACATGACTTCTCAGCCTGAGGCCGCCGATTTACCGAACCCCATCCCAACGAGCGACGAGGAGTGGCGCCAGCGCCTGTCCCCGGAACAGTACGCCGTGCTGCGTCAGGCTGGGACGGAACAAGCCTTTACGGGCGAATACGTCGATGCCGATGATGATGGCGTATACAGATGCGGCGGCTGCGGGAACACGGTCTTCGACAGCCAGACCAAGTACCACTCCGGATGTGGCTGGCCAAGCTTTACCCAAGCCGTCTCGCCCGAGAGCGTCGAGCTGCTGGAAGACCGAACGCTCGGCATGAAGCGCGTGGAAGTGCGATGCGCCCGTTGCAACTCCCACCTCGGCCACGTGTTCGATGACGGGCCGCCGGAAGCCGGCGGCCAGCGTTGGTGTATCAATAGCCTCTCGCTAGACCTCGATCGCCGCTAACACAGTTCCAACGGGAAGTCCGGTGCCTTGGCATCTCCTGCCGCCACGCTGCGTCCTGGGCTAAGACGGCAGGCTGTCCAGCAGCCCTGCCGTGAACTGCAGGATGAGCGCGGCGTCCACACTGGTGATGTCGCCGTCGCCGTCCACGTCCGCAGGCGCCGCGCACAGAATGGAGCCGAGAAGGCCGGCGGTGAACTGCAGGACGAGCGCGGCATCGACAGCGTCCACCGAGCCGTCACAGCTCGCGTCGCCGCCCATCACCCGCATGCCGTCCATAATGCCGCCCGGACCGTCCGGCAGGAGTCGCCAGATGCCGTCAAACGTGGTGCCATCCTCTGCAATGCTAAGCCGCATCTCAAGCGAGCCGAACTCGCCAAAGGGACCGCTCAAGGTCAGCTCGCCCGTGTCGGAGTCAAATGTCCCCTCGAAGCTGCCGTTCGGCCCGTCTTCGCACGCCAGTTCTCCTGCGACCTGCTCACCGGTCTGCCCGAAATCAACCGAGCAGTGTCCGGCGAAGACATCTCGCACGTTGAGAAACCATAGACCAGCGACGTTGGCCGGGTCGGGATTCCCTTCTCGAAGTCCGGTAAACTCACCATCGCGAAGGAGCGGAGGGGCAGAGAGCGTGCCCGTCAGAGATTGCCCGTCGCTGGACATCACGCCTTCGATCTGCACCACGGCGCCGTCAAACTCTCCAGAGAGGGAGAACGTACGCGCGCCGGGGTCGAAGGCCCCTTCAACGTCCAGCATGATGCCGGACCCGCACTCGACGGTTCCGGTAACATTGCCCGCCTCCTGCGATAGCGACGCGCTGCAGGCGAGGGAGTAGTTTGCAGTCCATGTGCCGGTGACGTGTTCCGTGGCGTTCGCCGGCTGACTGGCAGACGTCAGCGAGAAGCCCGCGAACGCGATCGCGATAGTGACCACAGTGAAGCCTCGTCGAACGGCTGACGCTATTGGCATGAGGCGCTCCTACACGAACACTGGTTTGACCTAGTATACGGCGCTGACGAGAGCTGTCAACCGACCTGGCGTCGTCTTAATAACTGTTCTGATAGGACTGTAGACTAACCACCTGCGAGTCCGGAAAGGTCAGTTCAACTCGCCCGCCTCTCAGTTTGTACACTCTTGATCATGGTATCATCTGTTGTTCAACAAACATCTGCGATGTTAAGGAAGGCACGCTATGCGCATTAATCTATTCCGCGACGCTGGCAACATCGATCAACTGATCAAGGACGTCCAAGAAGCGGAACGAGACGGCTTCCACGGCGTCTGGTTCGGACAGATCTTCGGCGGGGATACGCTCACAGCAATCGCGTTGGTCGGCGCCCAAACCGAGCGAATCGAACTTGGGACGGCAGTTATCCCCACGTACGTTCACCATCCGTTCTCTCTTGCGCAACAGGCGTTGACGGTTGGAGTAGCGACCGGCGGTCGCTTCGTCCTCGGCATCGGGCCATCCCACGAGCCAGTCGTTGAGCAGATGTGGGGCCTTTCCTACGAAAAGCCTGCGCGCCATGTGCGCGAGTACCTCTCGGTACTGCGCCCCCTTATCGACGAAGGTCGTGTCTCGTTCAACGGAGATGTCTATAAGGTCAATAGCGGCCTGCAAGTTCCAGACGCAAAGCCCGTGTCGGTCATAATTTCGGCGCTCGCGCCGGTCATGCTCCGCATAGCTGGTGAGCTTGCGGACGGAACCGTTACCTGGATGACCGGCCACAAGGCAATCGAAACGCACGTCGCGCCGCGTATCACCAAGGCCGCTGAATAAGCAGGCCGCCCAGCCCCACGCGTATGCGTCGCCCTGCCCGTCGCGATAACGAACGACATCGACAAGACGCGAGAGCAGGCGAATCAGGTCTTTAGCATGTACGGCCAGCTTGTGAACTACCGCCGCGTCCTCGACATAGGCGGAGCGAAGAATCCGGCGGACGTCGGCATCTTCGGTACCGCGTCAGAGGTCGAGCAGCAGATAAGCGCTCTCGAGAGCGCGGGTGCGACTGATTTGCTGGCGGCCGTCTTCCCTGGCAGCGATGACGCTGAGGCAGCGATGGCTGAGACTCGGGAACTCCTCAAGAGCCTGATCTAGACTGTCTAGAGCCTCGCCAACAACCGGGCGTGGTCCAGGCTCACCGCGTATTGCAGTCGTTTTGCTATATTTTACTGTCCACCCCGCATTAGACGGGGATAAACACGACTAGCCCAAGGAGGAAAAGGACATGGAAGCCAAAGAGCTACTGCGCGCTCAGTTCAAGACAATGCATCAGTTCCTGGACATGACGATCGCGGACTGCTCGCCAGATGTACTCGAGAAGAAAGAGGACGCCTGGACGATCAACAAGGTCGGTTCGGTGTACGCGCACACCGTGCTCTCTGAAGACATGATGCTCAACGGCATGGTTGAGGGCAGAGAGCCGGTACTCAAGGGCGACGGTTGGGCGGAGAAGCTCGGCGTAGACGCCGCAAGTGCTCGCCAGGACGAGCATCTAGCGGGCATGAAGATCGACCTTGATTTGTTCCGCGAATACGCGAAGGCCGTTGCCGCCGCAACCGACGACTTCCTCGCCAACGCGACCGATGAGGAGCTGAACAAGGAGATCGACTCCCCTGTTGGCAAGCAGCCGTTCATCACGTTCTTCGCGAACATCGGCCTGACGCACGTCGCTGGCCACTGGGGCGAGATCGCCGCGCTGAAAGGCGTTCAGGGGCTGAAGGGGTTGCCGTTCTAGGTCCCGCTCGAAGAGCGGGCGTTTGGCGTAACGATGATCTTGACATGCTCGTCCGGGTGGGCGAGCATGTCGAACGCCTTAGGCACGTCATCTAGTCCGACCTCGTCCGTGATCAGCTTTGCCGCATCGATCTTGCCGGCGGCGATGGTGTCGAGCGTCGCGCTAAACTCCTCCGGCGTGTAGCCCAACGCGAACTGGATCGTCAGTTCGTTCCTGATGCCGACGATGGGCGTGATAGTGTCGGGCTCCATGCAGGCCCCAGCCACGATCACGCGGCCCGACCGTGGCGCCATGCGCATCGCCTGATCGATCATGCCCGGCACACCGACGGCCTCGAAGATCACGGGCTCGCGAACGCCAGCGACACGCGCCCAGGCATCGGCTGCAGGTTCGCTCTTCGGATCGACAACTTCGTGGGCGCCCATTTCGCCCGCCAACTCCCGGCGCTTCCTCGAGAAGTCCGCAGCGATGATCGGCTCGACGCCATCCAGCGACAGCGCGCTGATGATTGCCAGCCCGATCGGCCCACAGCCGAGCACGATCGCGCCTTCGCCCTGAGTTATCTTCGCGAGGTTCACGGTGTGCCGGCCCACGGCCAGCGGTTCGGTTAGAGCTGCGTGCGACGCGGACAGGCCTGCTGGCACCTTCAGGCAGATCGCAGCCATCAGCAACATGCGCTCTGAGTAACCGCCAGGGAAATCATGAGAGTAGCCGATAGGCGCCATGCCCTCCGGCGTCACCATGGCGGGCATCGAGACGACGATGTCGCCCTCGGCGACGTTCTCCACGCCGTCACCAAGCTCGACCACGCGTACCGTGAACTCGTGACCCATCACGAGGTCTCGGGTCGGGTCGAACGGAGACTCCACCTCATCGCCTCCCTTACCCGCGTGTTGAATAAAGTGCAGATCGGAACCGCAGATCCCACAAGCGAGCGTCTCGACAAGCACCTGACCCGGGCCGGGAACAGGCTCATCCACATCATCGATGACGAGCTTGTGGTCGCGCAGAATAGCCGCGCGCATCTTAGAGGCCGTTGAGGAACGCGATCAGCGCCGCGTTCACTTCCGTGGGCTTCTCTTGCTGGGTCCAGTGGCCGCAGTTGGGTAGCAGCGCCGGTAGCTCGAGGTTCGGGATGTGAGCCTTCATGCCTTCAGGCTGGGACATCCGTATCACCGGGTCCTTGTCGCCCGCCAGGAAGAGGGCCGGCTGTTGGATCTTGGCATCGGCCAACTCGGGCAACTCTTCCCAGTCTCGGTCCATGTTGCGATATCGATTCAGCCCGCCGCGCAGGCCTGTCCGCTCGAACTCCGCCGTGTAGAAGTCGAGATCCGCTTCCGTCAGCCAGGCCGGTAATTGCTCTGGGTCTTCCATTCCATCAAGGAACTTGGCGTCTTTCTTCTTCTCCGGCATCAATGCCCTGTCTGGCCCTGCCGCGCTGGCGGAGTGTGCGAAGAGCCGCAGGAACCGCCGCACGTCCGCCTCCAGTTCGGCCTCCGCGATGCCTGGCTCCTGGAAGTAGAGGATGTAGAAGAAGTTATCCTTAAAGACCTGCTTGAAGAGCTGCGTGGGCGGCATCGGGCCGCGCGGGCTGAACGGCACGCTCATGCCAACAACTGCGCGAAAGCGCTCCGGGTAGAGGACCGCACTGTTCCAGGCCATCGGCGCGCCCCAGTCGTGCCCGACGACGACAGCCGTCTCGACATCGAGTTCGTCCAACAGCCCGACAGCATCGGCCGTCAGCTCCTTCATCGAGTACGCCTCGATAGCGTCAGGAGCGTCGGATCGCCCGTAGCCGCGCACGTCGGGAGCGATCGCGCGATAGCCCGCTTTCGCCAGCGCTGGCAGTTGGTGGCGCCAGGAGTACCACGACTCCGGAAAGCCATGCAGCATGAGGACGACTGGGCCTTCGCCCTGCTCGGCAACATGCAGGTTGATGCCGTTCGTTCTGACGGTTCGGTGTCGCAGTTCAGTCATATAGTCTCCCTCACCTGGCTTCCTTACTCCTACAAGGCTCAAAGCCTGCTCATTCTACGTAACGCGGCTGAGCGCCGTCCAGAGTCGTTGACATTCCTTAGAGAGGCCTCTAGTGTTAGTTAGTTCTATAAGAATGGAGGCAATCGATGCGCCACGAGGTACAGGTTCGACTCATCAAGCAGCTCGAGACTCATCTCGATGCGGGTACCAATGTCGATGCGGGCGGGCTGATGCTCAACCCAACGCAGGTCTACGTCGACCCCGAGTTGGCGGAGCGCGAGTGGAACGAGTTCTTCGTCGGCCACCCACAGATCGTAGGACTATCTGGGGATCTGGCTGCTCCTGGCTCCTTCATGACGATCGACGATCTTGGTGTGCCGATACTCGCGACGCGCGATAGCGAAGGCACGTTTCGGGCATTCGTAAACGCCTGCAGGCATCGTGGTGCCCTCGTCGAAAACCGTGAGCGTGGCGACGACGCGAGCAGCTTTAGCTGTCCATTTCACAATTGGACCTACGGCCTCGATGGAACGCTGATTGGTCTGACCAAGCCCGATCACTTCGGCGATGTTGATACGGCCTGCAGGGGACTTGTGGAACTCCCGGCCGTGGAACGCCACGGCATTCTATGGCTCCATCCCGACACGGAGGGAACCATCGATGTCGACGCGCTCCTGGGCGACGAACTGAGTGACGAGTTCGAGAGCTGGAACTTTGACGGTCTTCGCTACCTGGGCGGCGATGTTTACGACGTGGCCTGCAACTGGAAGCTGGCCATGGATACGTTCGGCGAGACCTACCACTTCCCCGTGCTGCACAGCAATTCCCTCAACCTGACGTTTCACGGAAACGTGCAATGCTACGATACGTTCGGGCGGAATCATCGGATGCTGCTTTGCCGGCGCGCGATTGACGAGATGTTGAAACTGCCTGAGAACGAATGGCGAGTCACGACGGCGGGACTTCCCGCGTACTGGCTGTTCCCAAACGTCCAGCTCTTACCGGCGGATTTCGGTACCTTCCTTGTTCGCGCCTACCCGACTCCGGGACAGGCGAACCGCCACGTCAGCCGCATCTCGTTCTATGTGTGGCCGGGCATAGAAGCTGACAGCGACGCAGAGACGATGCTGCGCACCATCGGCGAGACGTTCTCCTCGATCATTCGCGACGAGGACTACGTGGTGGCGGCAAGCCAGCAACGAACGGCCAATGACGGGTCGCTCGAACACGTTCTGTTCGGCCGCAACGAGCCCGCCCTGCACCACTATCACAACACCTATCGTAATGCGCTCGGGATGCCTCCGTTGCCTCTTCTTGATGATCATGACGTGGCTTGACGCCGACCTGCCTGGTCTTGGGAGTCGGAGCGCTCCGCAGCGCTCCAATCACACTACTCGGACGCTTCTGCTAAGGCGATAAGCTGGGCCACTACCTCGGTCGGCAGTGGAACAAGCACGCTTGACCTTCCTACACTCACCTCCATAGACTCGAGTATCAAGACGGAGCTACTCAGGAGGAATCGACATGCTCACCAGGTTCTTAGACACGCTGAACAGCGAAGAAGGCCACGCCATCACGCTCCCAGGCACGCTGGCCGGCATGATTGGGGCAATCCTGCTGGCTGTGGGCGCGGTCAACGACCAGGACGTCCTAACCATCATCGGTGCCGTCGTGCTCGCTGGAGGGCTACTGGCCACAAGCCTGCTCCAGCACATGGGCATCGAGTATGGGATCTTCAGCCGCCTAGACGAGATCGAGGGCAACGAGTAGCCCCGCTTACGACCTGAACCTACATCGTTACCCGCCAGGCACTCAGCCAGAGCTCCTTCGTAGCTAGCGATACAGATTTAGGCGATCTCGGCCGACGACTTATACGTAGGCATGAGAGAAATCCTGGAAGACGCGGCCATTGCCTATCGACACGAAGCCGAGAACCTGCTGATCGTAGCAGCGCCGGCTGTTGTGCTAGGGCCCGTGTGCGTGTTGATAGCCGAGTCAGGCCTTCATGCAGCCCTGATCAGCATCCCGGTCTTAGTGGTCCTGTACGTGCTCACCTATGCCACGAGCCTGCGCGCCGCCAGGCTCATACTTCAGAGCGACGAGCCCGACCCGTTGACCGCCTTCGCCGGCACGCTCGCGAAGCTCCCTGCGATCCTTATCGTCTTCGCACCGTTCGGTCTTCTCATGGCGACGACCGCAGCGGCTAGCCTCATCGTGGCCAACGAAGGCTACACGCTGGCTGCCTTCGCCTTAGGGCTCTTCGGCGCACTCGTAACGCTCGCCTGGGTGGCCAGGCATGCCTACGACCTGCCATTGGTCCTCGCCTACGGTGTAGGTGGATTCGAGGCGCTCCGGGCGGGCCGTAACGTACTCGAGACGGCGCCGGCCTGGAACGCGCGCATCTTCGTCGCGACTGGCCTGCCCCTCATGGGCAGCTTGCTCATCTGCTGGGGACTCTGGACGATGCTCTCGCCGGCCTTCGGCGCATCCGTGTTCGCCGCCCTGGCGGCGCTGTGGATGCCATTTGCGGCGCTCTCGTTCATGGGCGCTTGCACGCGACTGGTCGGCCAAGACGCCGCGCACGCATCTCCCGCCTAAGCGGGCGCGCCTTCAAACCTCGGCAGCACCTTCGTCTGGAAGAGTTCCAACGACCGCATGATCTTGTCGTGGGGCATGAGGCCGTTGTAGGTCCAGGCGAAGAGCCAGCGCACCGGCGTATCATTCAAAAGGGTCTCCATCTGGTGGCTAACCGTATCGGGCGACCCGACCAGGAGCATGCCGCGATCCATCAGGTCCTGCGGCGTCAGACTCTCACCCGGCGGCGCGAGTAGCTTGTTGAAGCCAAACGGCGCGAACCACGCCGCCCCACAGAACGCCCCCGAGTTGCCCCACAGTTCCATCGCTTCCTCGTCGGTGTCGGCCACCACCACGTCGCGCAGCAGGCCCAGGCCTTCGCCTAGAGCGAGAGTACGGCCTGCCTTCGCCGCCTCCTCTCGATAGATCTCATAGAGCTGGTTCTGCAGCTGGAGATAAATCGGCGGCAAAATGGCTGTTATCTCCTCTTGAGCACACCAGCGGATCGAGTTCTCGCTCGATGCGAACGGCTGGAAGATCGGCGGGTGGGGCTTCTGGAGCGGCTTGGGGACGACGCCGATCTGACGCACGATCCCGTCTTCCACGCCACTCCCCCACTGTTTGGTCGCATCGATGTTCCATGGTATGCCTGCAGGCGGGATCTGCCAATACTTCCCTTGGAAGTCGAACATGTCCTCGGTCCAGGCGGCCTTGACGATGCGGAAGTGCTCCTCGAACGCTGCCCTGTTCGCCTCATCGATCGCGTCGTGCTCGCCCGGCGTCGCGCCATGGATGCCGTGGAGCTGTTGCGCCATTACGTCCACCCAACGGCGCTGATAGCCTCGTGCGAAGCCGGCGTTGGCGCGTCCACCACTCATGTGGTCGAGCATCGCGATGTCCTCCGCAACGCGCAGCGGGTTCTGCGAAGGGAGGACGATGCCAAGCTGCCCGACGCGAATGCGCTTCGTGTTCAGCGCCACAAAGAGGTCGAGCATGATGGGGTTGTTCGATATCTCGAAGCCCTCAACATGGAAATGATGCTCGGTGAAGGAGATGGAATCGTATCCAAGTTCGTCCGCGAGCTGCGCCTGCTCTTTGAGTTCGGCGAGCATTCGCTGGTAGAGGTCACGGCGCAGGCCCGCCATCCCCTGCTCCATCTCCGCGCGCGAGCCGATCGACGGTAAATAGAAGACGCTGACTTGCACCCGTCACCTCCAGCTTGCTTCGCTCTCCGACACAGGGTAAGTAGAGTGGGTCGAAACGTCAAGACGCGAAAGGACGGGGTGGAATGCGGCTCAACGACAAGGTAGCGCTCATCACGGGCGGCGGCTCGGGCATCGGTCGAGCCATGGCGCACACGTTTGCGGACGAAGGCGCCAAGGTCGTGATCGCTGAGCTGGACGAGGCGTCGGGCCAGAAGGTCGCGGACGAGATCGGCGACAACGCCGCCTACGTGCACTGCGACACATCCAGCGAGGAAGATGTGCAGGCGTCACTCGCGATGGCAGAAAAGCGCTTCGGCGGTCTCAATGTGGTGGTGAACAACGCCGGTGTCTCGCAGAAGGACTGGGACACGACGATCGCCGTGAACCTCTCCGGCGTCTACTACGGCTGCAAGTACGGCGCCGAGAAGCTCGCCGCTTCTGGCGGAGGGTCGGTCATCAACCTCTCCTCAATCCTCGGCTTGGTCGGCATCGGAGCCGAAGACGCCTACGTCGCCGCGAAGCATGGCGTCGTCGGGCTAACGAAGAACTTCGCGATCGCGTTTGGGCAGCGCGGCGTGCGCATCAACTGCATCAATCCGGGCTGGATAGAGACGCCGATGACGGCTACGATCCGCGAGATGGAGGTCATGAACACCCAGGTGATGACACAGACGCCTATGGGCCGCTACGGCAAGCCCGAGGAGATCGCCAAAGCCGCGCTCTTCCTGGCTTCCGACGACTCGTCCTACATGACCGGAGCGTCTCTCGTCGTCGACGGCGGCTGGACGGCGCGCTAACGCTCCAAGCTATCGTGACGGCTTAGGGGCCATAGATATCCTGGCGGCGGCGGCTCAGCAGCGCTCGAATCTGGTTACTGTCCACGCCAAACCGGTGTAGCGTGTGGCGCACGAACTCCAGGCCGGCCTCCAGTTCTGGATGCACGACCTCTTCGGCGCCCGCCTTCATGAGCGCGATGCGTTCCTGGCTACCCTCGCCCCGCACGATAACGTCAACGCGAGGATTCATCTCCTTGGCGCGCCGCACGATCGCTTCCGCGGCGGCGGGTTCTGACAGCGTCACCGCGATGATCCGCGCATCCCGCACGCGGCAGGCATCGAGGACGGCGTCGTTGGTGGCGTCGCCGTAGATCCAAGGAACGTTCGCCTTTTTCAGTTCATCAGTCCGATAGGGATCCAGTTCCACGACGATAAACGGGAAGTCGCGGTTCTTCAGCGCCTGCACGAGTTCGCGCCCGACGGGGCCGTACCCACAGACGACAGCGTGACGTCTGAGTTCTCCGCTCAGCCCTTCTACGGTGGGTTCGGGTTCGCCCAACAGCCTGTCCAGAATCGCAAACCGAGACAGGCGCGGTATGATCCTTGGCACGAGACCTAGGATGGGCGTGAGAAAAATGCTCAGGAGCGCTGACATGAGGATCGCTGAGTGCACGTCCGCGGAGACGACACCTTCGTCGAGAGCTGTCTGGCTCAACACAAACGAGAACTCGCCCATTTGCGCTAGTGCCAGCCCAACGTAGAGGGCCGTGCGCGACCGATATCCGAACGCGACGACGAGCGCCCAGATGAGCAGCAGCTTCCCGACGACCACGACAGCCATAATCGCGGCGACCATCCCGGGCTCATCGATGAGAACCTTGGGATCGATGAGCATGCCCATTGCGACAAAGAAGATCGTTGCGAACATATCGCGAAGCGGCATGACCTCGGCCAGCGTCTGATAGCTGTAATCAGATTCGGACACTGCGAGGCCGGCCAGGAACGCGCCGAACGCGATCGAAAGACCGAGCGCGAAACTGCCGCCCGCCAAGCCCAGCGCTATTGACAGCACGGCGAGCAAGAACAGCTCTCGCGAACCGGTTCTGGCGACGCGGACGAGGAACCAAGGAACGACCCAGGTGGCCAGCAGATACGTGGCGGCGAGCAGCAGCAGCGCCTTCCCGAACGCGAACCCGACCTCGCGGGCCAGGGACAGGCCGGCTTCGCCCGCGGTCGCGCCGATGAGGATCACCATCAGCACGACAGCCAGGTCCTGTACAAGCAGGATGCCGAGCGCGACTCTGGCGTGGACGGCATCCATATCGCCGCGATCCTCCAGCAGCTTCAGAACGACCATCGTACTGCTGATCGCGACGGCGTAGCCCAAGACGAGGCTCGCCCTCACGTCGAGGCCAAACGCAAGCCCGACGAGTAGCCCTAAGCCAATCGTCATCAAGATCTGTAATCCGCCGCCGAGGACGGCGATACGTGAGATGTCAGCCAGCTTTCTCACGGAGAACTTGACGCCCAGCGCGAACAGCAGGAGCGCCACGCCGAGTTCGGCAATGTCCTGCAGCCGAGACACGTCGATCTCTAGGCCAGGAATGTAGTTGCCAACAATGAGGCCCGCCACCAGATAGCCGAGGACGGTGGGAAGCCGGAGGGCAGACGCTGTCAGGCCGCCGCCGGCCGCGGCCAAAATGATGATGACCAGGTCAACGACAAGCTCGCGCTCTTCGCCCATACGATTCCCTTCAGCCCGACGATACCACAGCTGGATTCTTCACAGGCGTACTAGGTGATTCCCGCATTAGAGCCTTGGGCGCCGGGCCGATCATTCACCCAGACGGTCACAGCGCGGCGCGCTTTTCACCCAGCACTGGAGGAATCGATGACCCGATTATGGACCACGTGGCTCCGCCCCAGCCATCTCCTGATCCTCACCATTGCCATCATCGTCGTATTGGTCTAGCCGCGACGACAGCACAACACAAGAAGACGCGCCCGCCGCTTAGCGGGCGCGTTCCTTGGTGTCTGGAGCCAGCGAAGAGACTCGAACTCTTGACCTGTCGATTACGAATCGACTGCTCTACCACTGAGCTACGCTGGCGCTAGGATCAGTCTATCCAGTGTCCGGTTGGCCAACAACTACGACGCCATAACGCACCGACTCGCCGCCAACACCACATCATTGCCCTTCGCCGAGAGCCATGATGTAAGATGACCGCCATGGAGCCACGCATCCAGTACGCGAAGACCGAGGATGGGGTCAGCATCGCCTACTGGACGCTGGGCGAAGGGCCGCCGCTCGTGCTTCTCCCAGAGGGATTCTGTCACACTCAACTGGAGTGGCAGATCCCCGAAATTCGTGGCTGGTATGAGCGCCTGGCCCAGACTAGGCAGCTCATCCGTTACGATTCGAGGGGGTTCGGGCTATCACAACGCGAAGTGGCTGACCTGCCTGCAGATTGGCTACGACTGGATCTTGAGGCCGTGGTAGGCCGCCTGGAGCTTGAGAGGTTCGCGTTGTTCGCCCCAGTGCACGCCGGGCCGGCCGCCATCATGTACACGGTCGAACACCAGGAGCGGGTCTCACATCTCGTCCTGTGGTGCGCGTATGCCCGCGGCACCGATTTGGGGCGATCGTCAGAGGTTCAGGCAACCCGAGCAATGATTGACAAGGACTGGAACACGTACGCGGAGGCGCAGGCACGTCTCGTATACGGATGGTCCGCCGGCAAGGAAGCGCAGCGGTTCGCCGCCTTGATACGGGAGAGCGCAACGCCTGAGATCGTTCTGATGGGACTGCGCGTTGTCAGCGAGGCCGATGTCACGGGCCTGCTGTCGGAGGTGAGGTCACCCACCCTCGTGCTGCACCGGCGGCAGACAAGCTTTCTTAGCGTCGATGTTGCCAGGAGTCTCGCCTCGCGCATCCCGCAAGCCATCCTGGCCGTCCTAGAAGGCGCGTCGGGGATGCCATTCCTTGGCGACACCCAGGCAGTACTCGACGCTATCAGCGACTTCCTGGATGAAGCCGGGGAGGAGGCCGCAGCCCCAGCGACCGGCGGTTTCGCCACGATCCTCTTCACCGACATGGAGTCTTCCACGGCGCTTACCGAACGGCTCGGCGACGCGAAGGCGCAGGAGGTACGACGCACTCATAACGACATCGTGCGGTCGGCGCTAGCAGCCAACGGCGGTAGCGAGATTAAGCACACGGGCGACGGCATCATGGCCTCGTTCGCTACCGCGTCGTCCGCGCTCGACTGCGCGATCGGCATCCAGCGTGGCGTCGCCGCGCACAGAGAAGAGCATCCCGACTCGCCGCTCGGCGTGTACGTCGGCCTGAATGCGGGAGAACCGATCGCAGAAGACGACCCGGACGGGCGAGTCGACCTGTTCGGCACGTCGGTCAACCTCGCCAAGCGCATCTGCGACCACGCGGAACCCGGCCAGATCGTCGCGGCCGACGTCGTTCGACAACTCGCGGCCGGCAAGCAGTTCTTGTTCGCCGACCTCGGCGAGACGGAGCTGCGCGGTTTCGAGGACCCTGTCAAGCTCTGGGAACTGCGCTGGCAGGCCGAAGGGTCGCCGTAGGAGACAGCAGGGCTGATGGCGAACCCAGAGATTGTTACGCCTGTTCACAAGCCACCAGCGTCGAGGGAGGCCAGTCTCAACGACCTGCGAACTAGCTGCGATCGCTGCGGCGTCGAGCTGCGACGCTCGGCCTACGAATTCCGGCTGTCCGGAACCGTCGCTTACCACTGCCTGCGCTGCGCCCTCATGCACTAGCCTACGGTTCAGCGTTCGCTCCTCATCAGCGTGGTTGTCGGAACCCTGCTCACGGCGATCAACCAAGGCAATCTCATCGTCCAAGGCGATCTTTCGGCTAACTTGGCGTGGCAAGTGCCACTCACCTACCTAGTCCCCTACTGCGTGGCTACAACAGGAGCAATCCTCAACGCTCGCAGAACCGCTGACGTTGAATTCGATGAGACGTGACGCTGCGCGGCATCGAGGACCCCGTGAAACTCTGGGAGTTGAGGTGGCAGGAGCAAGGATGACTCTGTCTCTGGTTCGCGGTGCGCCAGCGTCACCTGCCCACCGCCCTGCTCGCCGAAAACCGAACTACTCCCCGTACACGGACTACTAATCGTTCTAACGCCATGATGTAAGATAGACAGCGCAACGAAACAGAGGGCCCGGAAGGCGGTTCAACAGGAAGGCGGTCAATATGACTGGCACATTTTATGAGGTCTTTGAAAACGGCAGAGAGGAAGTCACTCTCTCTTCACAGAAGAAAACAACGTTCTGCGCCTCATACCTAGAAGTCCGCATGTTCAACGTCGGTTCAGGAGAGGCGATCCTATTGACTCTTCCGGGCCGCAAGTCTGCGTGGGTGATCGACTGCGGATGCCACCACAACGAAGCTCTGGGCGAGGCTCTCGCCGGCTACCTCAACGACGAGGGAATTAAACTCAAAGGCATCGTCTTGTCACACCCGCACTTCGACCACGGCGGCGCAATTGAGACGCTGGTCCAGAAGGCGCCCCTCGCTAGTACAGTGACGTACTGCCGTAGCCGGGACGAATATTTCTGGCCGCCGAAGCCATGGATCAAGACGCTCAACACAGAGCTTAACGCGATGAACGCGGCTCTGAAGAAGATCGTCGTAGAACAGAATGGGATGGAGAGAGTCGATCTTGGCAAGGGCGTGCAAGCCCGCATGTATTCTGGGAAGCGCGTCTCCGGCGGATACACAGCGATCTTCATGCACGTTCGTTACAAGGCTGCACGCCTGTTGTTCACAGGGGACGTTAGCTGCGGGTATGAGGAGAAGTTGCTCAAGGATTCGCTGGGCTACGAATTCAGAGCGGACGTGCTGAAGGTGACACACCACGGGAGCAGCAGCGGTACTTCGAATAAGCTGGTCTGCGCCGTCGATCCCGGAATAGCGATTGCGTCCACGGGACACGATGCAGGCCATCGCCTCGAACGAGGCCCTCTAAAAAGGCTTGGAGGGCGACCGGGCGATCGTGAAGTCCTCGAAACACGTGTGGACGGTGACATTATTCTTCAGACCGACGGCAGTTCTTCGAAAGGTAGAGTCCTCTACTATGTCGATAAAGAAGATCCCGGCAGATTCGCGGCCGCCGCAGAAGCGAAAACTGTAGCGCTCGACAGCATTAATCGAGCCTCAGGCGGGCCTGCAGGCTGCGGGAAAGACTGCTAGGAGCACGCGGGCTGGCCACGCCGAATGCCTCGCCAAGCTCAAAGAACTGAGGTGGGAGGAGCAGGACTAACGGAGCCGCGCATCCAGTACGCGAAGACGCTTGTTCCAGTCCGCGCAGACCACAGCCATTGCTGCTAAGATGCGGGCGCTATGACCGAGCTACACGGCGAAGTGGAGGACGCATTCGCTGCCGTCCGCGACGAACTGGCCGATCAGTTCTCGAACGATAAGCACATCGGCGCGGCCGTCTGTGTCTATCATCGGGGCGAGAAGGTTGTCGACATCTGGGGAGGGCTCGCAGACGAGGACGCCAGCACGCCTTGGCAGTCCGGCACGCTCGCGCTCTCCTACTCCACGACAAAGGGCCTCACGGCAACCTGCCTGCACGTCCTCGCGGACCGGGGTGAGGTCGACTACCAAGCTCCCGTAGCCAAGTACTGGCCCGAGTTCGGCAAGCTCGGCAAAGAACAAATCACCGTCTACCACGTGCTCACGCATCAGGCCGGCCTGCCGCAGGTACCTGAAGGCCTGCACGGTAAGGACCTCTTCGACTGGGACCGCGTGATCGAGGGCATCGAGAAGGAGGAGCCGGCCTGGGAGCCTGGCACCGAGAGCGGCTACCACGCGATTACGTTCGGATTCCTCGTCGGCGAGATCGTCCGGCGCGTCAGCGGCAAGCGCGTCGGTGCGTTCCTTCGCGACGAGGTCTGCGAGCCGCTCGGCATCGCCGATGACATGTTCATCGGCGCTCCGGAGAGCGTCGAGACACGGATCGCGAAGCTCAAGAATCGCATGGAGATGACGCCGGAGCTGATGCAGCGGTTCCAGTCTGCACGAGATAACCCCGACCCGCTGCGCGCCCGCGCGATGGGTATGCGTCCGGGCCAGACCATGGCGGGCGGTGGCCAAGGCAGCAACTTCTTCGACACGCCTGAGGGCCATCGAGCAGAGGTGCCTTCAGCCAACGGCATCATGACGGCGCGAGCGCTCGCGCATTTGTACGCTTGTCTGAGTAACGGAGGCGAACTGGACGGCGTCCGCATCATGAGCGACGAACGAATCAAGATCATGTCGGAGCGGCAGACGCACCGGCCTGATCGGATCATCACGTTGCCGATCGGGTACGCGCTTGGCTTCATGTGCGGTGGCAGCGAAGGGTGGCCACAGGGGCATCGGGTCACAGCCTTCGGGCATGCCGGCCTTGGCGGCTCGATAGGCTTCTGCGATCCAGAGATCGACATGGCGTTCGGATTTACCACGAACGCGTTAGCGATGGACCTAATCGGCTATGGACGCACGGCGCAGCTGGCGAAGGCGGCGCGAGAGTGCGCCGAGTGGTCGGCGTAGAAGGAGTCTACGATGAAACTAGGCGTTATCTTCCCGCAGACGGAGATCGGCAGCGACCCGGCCGCGATCAAGGACTACGCGCAGGCGGCGGAGCAGCTCGGCTACAACCACGTCCTGGTGTACGACCACGTACTGGGCGCGCATGTGGACCGCTTCAAGGACCTGGGCTTCCGGCCGCCGTATAATCACCAGACCCCGTTCCACGAACCGTTCGTCCTGTTCGGGTTCCTGGCGGCGGCAACCGAGAAGCTCGAACTCACCACCGGCATCCTGATCCTTCCCCAACGCCAGACCGCGCTCGTCGCCAAGCAGGCCGCCGCGATCGACGTCCTGAGTGGAGGCCGCCTGCGCCTGGGCGTGGGCATCGGCTGGAACAGCACAGAGTACGAAACGCTCGGCGAGAACTTCCGGAATCGCGGGCGGCGAGTCGAGGAGCAGATCGAGCTGCTGCGCCAGCTCTGGACGAACGAGCTGGTCGACTTCAACGGCAAGTACCACACGGCGTCGCAAGTGGGCATCAATCCCCTGCCCATCCAGCGCCCGATCCCCGTCTGGATGGGCGCGATGGCCGGCGCCGCGGTCCAGCGTGCCGCCCGCATCGCCGATGGCTGGTTCCCGCAGTTCGGGCCCAACGCGGACGGTGAGGAGGCGATCGGGCGCTTCCGCGAGTCGGTCAAGGAAGCGGGAAGGCGCGTCGAGGACGTTGGTATCGAAGGCCGCATCAGTATCGCCGGCGCATCAGAGGACCGCCGCGGCGAGATGCTCGAAGGCTGGAAGAAGCTAGATGCTTCGCACGTCTCGTATAACACGATGGGCGCGGGACTGGCGTCGCCAAAGGCTCACATCGACGCCATCACAGAGTTCAAGAAGCTAGCGGATTCGACCATCTGATGGCGTCCGCCATGCAAGAGCGGAGGGTTGCACGTTGAACTACAGAAAACTGGGCCGAACAGGCCTACAGGTCTCAGAGGTCTGCATGGGCACGATGACGTTCGGCGGTGTGACCGACGAGGCCGAGGCGCAGAAGATCTTCGATCGCTGCGTCGAGAAGGGCGTCAACTTCTTCGACACCGCAAACGCCTACACCGGCGGCCAGAGCGAAGAGATCCTCGGCCGGCTGATAAAGGGGAAGCGCGACGACCTGGTCATCGCGACGAAGGTCTTCAACCCACAAGGACCGGGGCCGAACGACATGGGCCTGTCTCGTAAACACATCATCCAAGCCTGCGAGGACTCGCTGCGACGGCTAGACACCGACTACATCGACCTGTACCAGGTCCACGCCGACGACAACAACACACCGCTGGAAGAGACGCTCTCGGCACTCGACCAGCTCGTCCGCGATGGCAAGGTGCGCTACATCGGCGCGTCAAACCACACTGCCTGGCGCCTCAGCGACGCCCTCTGGACGTCGGAATCGAACGGATTAGCGCGCTACGACTGCCTGCAACCGCTTTACAACCTCGTCGAGCGCGGCGTCGACCAGGAACTCCTTCCGCTTTGCCGGGACAAAGGTGTGGGCGTCATCGCATGGAGCCCGCTGGCAGGGGGCTTACTGACAGGCAAATACCGCGGCGAGACCGCGGACGACGCCCGGCTCAATCAACCGGGCCGGCCGCCTATGGGCGCGACGGTCGACCGCGAGGCGATCCTCGATACGCTCATCAAGATCGCCGATGGCCTAGACGCGACACCTGCCCAAGTCGCCCTCAGATGGGTGATGAACCAGGACGGGCTCACGTCGGCCATTGTAGGAGCGCGCAACATCGAGCAGCTCGACGACAACCTCGGCGCGGTCGACCTGACACTCGAGGGCGACGCCTGGAAGGAGCTCGATCGAGTGTCCAGGCTTCCGCTGACGTATCCGTCTGGACTCGTGATGATGATGCAGCGACGCCGCCAGGCACAGATGGCGAGCGCTCAGTCGTAGCAGGCGCGTTGTCCTAGCAGACGGCGGCTATCGCGCCGTCTTAGCGCGTCAGCGCGTGGTCTTTCACGAACTGGGCAAACACGCTGGCCAAACGTTCCGGCGCCTGCGCGTTCAAATAGTGGCCGACGCCATGAAAGACGTGCAGGTGTCGTATGTCTTCGTTCAGCGATAGGTAGTACTGCAGCGGATACTGCGGGTGCACGATATCGTCAGCGTCGCCGCCGATCACCAGTGTCGGCACACTAAGGTTCGCCGCAACGTCATCGATGCCCTTCCACGGAGGCCGCTGGCCCTTGCGCCGTTCCGGTGGATTATTGTCGATGTCCCGCCGAAGCGCTTCCCGCACGTCCTTCGG
>JADFPV010000011.1 GCA_022562155.1 Chloroflexota bacterium | reverse complement strand
GGGGCTGTACCGGCCCATACAGTTCGGGCCGACGATGCGCATGCCCAGCTCTTTCGCGCGGGCAAGGACCTGTGTTTCTTGGTCAGCGCGATCCGCATCGCCGGTCTCGCTGAAGCCGGCCGTGAAGAAATGGATCGCTCTGACGTGCTTCTCGTGCGCGTCCTCGATGAGGCCAGGCACGACGGCGACGGGCACGCACGAGATGACATAATCGACATCGCCCGGCACATCCAGCAAGCCCGGGTAGCATTTGAGGCCCTGAATCTCGTCCGCCTTCGGATTGACGGGGTAGAGGTCGCCCTCATAGCCCATCTCCTTGATAGACGTAACGAACATGCCGCCCGGCCCTTGCGTGGTGCTGGCGCCCACAACGGCGATGCTGCGTGGATGAAACAGGGACTCTAGGGGGTGTTCTTGGCTCACCGGAGAAGCCTAGCGAATCTCGGTAGTTAGTACACGATCTCCATGCGCAAACCTCGGGCGTCGCGCTCCGGTTCATCGGGCAGGTGCTGTGCGGTTTCGTACGCGATGCGCCCAGCGGTCCATGCTGCAACGCAAGCGTCGTAGAGATCATCCTGCGCGGCGCCAACGGGAACATCGAACTCGGCAGGATCGTTGGCAAACACACTCGCCAGCAGCATTCGTCGCTGTTGTTCGCCTGTGGACGTGCTCTTGTGGTCATCCAGCGGCTGGTGATCGTTGATGGCCCCAAAGCAGACTTCTGGGTGAACTTCGCGGACGCGCTCCTGAAGTTGAGGTGTCATCGAGTCGTCGACCTCTCTGATTTTGCGCATGAGCGCGTACGTCTGCTTTGAGATCTTCTTCTTCTCAATATGGAAGCGTTGCGAGATTTCGCAGGCCTCGCGATAGTCTGTCGCGAAAAGAACTTGGCGGAGTGGGGACGGAAAAACGCTGCCGTGACGCAACGGGCGGAGCACACGACGAGCTTCTACGTCGGGTCTCCGACGATCACGTTCACTCAGGCCGATGGGCATGTCGACTCCGATCGCCTCGCAATGTTCCGTCCGATTGAGAACCTGCTCGAAGGTTGGTACGACCAGCACGTTCTGTAGCCTGAGACTCTGGCCGACCGTTGCGATAGCTACTAGCCAGCCAGCTGGACAACCATCAACGCCTGCCACGTCCATCGCGAGGCTACTCGATCCCTAGCTCTGCGCGAACCTTGCGCACGCCCTCCATGATGACGCGCAGCTTATCGGCGGATTCGTCCCAGGTACGGGTCTTGAGGCCGCAGTCGGGGTCGATGTAGAGGCGCTCGGGCGGGAGCACCTCTAGGCCGCGCTTGATCTCGGCGACGACGTCGTCAACTGATTCGATCTCGTGGCTGTGAACATCGACGACACCCCAGGCGATCTCCTTGTCCTCGGGGAAGCCTTCGGTCTTGAGCAGCTCGACGAGGTCGTGGCTGCTGTTAGCCATCTCCAAGTCGAACTGTTTCACGGGCATGTCGAGGAAGCGCGGGTAGGCGGAGACGAAGTCGCCGTAGCAGATGTGCGTGGCGGTCTTTGCGGTCAGGCCTTCAGTTGCGATGGCCATCGCCTCGATCGCGAGGTCGATGTCTTCCATGCGGGTCGAGAGCGCTGGTTCATCGATCTGGATGAAGGGCGCGCCCGCCCGGTCGAGCTCGAGCGCCTCGTAGTTGACGGCTCTGGCCATCTCCAGCACGGCCTGGCGGAAGTCGTCGTAGCCCTCAAGGAAGGACCACTCGACCATCGTATACGGGCCGGTGAGCATGCCCTTGACAGGCTTATCAGTCAGGCTCTGGGCGTAGCGCCAGAGGTCAACGGTGATCGGCTCCTGCCAGCGGACGGGCCCTTTCACGACGGGCTTGTGGTAGTAGCGGTTTCCGTACGAACGGACGAGGCCGCCGACCTCCATGCCTGCGAAGTGTTCGGCGAAAAAGACGACCATGTCACCGCGCGCCATCTCGCCATCGACGAGGATGTCGAGGCCGATCTCTTCCTGGAGGGCGATCACCTCGCGCGTGGCTTGCTGCTCCAGTTCGCTCAGCTCCTCGCGAGAGAGTTTGCCGGACGCAAACGCGTTACGGGCCTTCTGCAGATACGGCGGCTTGGGGAAGCTGCCGACCGTTGTCGTGAGCAGTCCGGTGGTCATACCAACACTCCTTCCGCCTGGCGGACGCCTTCCGCGAGTAGCCGCAGCTTCTCCTGAGCGACCTCGCGTGGCAGGAACTCCAAGCCCGCGCTGGGACTGACGTGGATGTTGTCGGGGTCGATTCCGGCCCCCAAGGTCTTGATGCGCTCCGCAATTGCCGCGGGCTGTTCGAGCCGCGTGTTGCGGGCGTCGATGATGCCGAGGCCGAGCTTCTTGGTGAACGGGGTACGGTGCAGCAGACCCTCATTCTTGGCCCCCATGACGAAGTCGAGGCCGATTAGGTCGAAGGGAAGGTCTAGCACCTGGGGGTAGATGCCCTCGACGTCGCCGAAGTATAGATAGAGTCCGGTTTCGGCCGACAGCCCGTCGACCACTCGAGCGCAAGAAGCAACGAATGTGGTGTAGTCGTCCTTCGCTTGCAAGATCGCGGGTTCGTTGAACTGGATAAACGTGGCGCCTGCGTCTTGGAGCGCCTTTGCTTCCCGATTCAGTGCTTCCGCGAAGGCGCCAGCGAGCGCCTCGACTGAGTTGTAGTGTCGATCGACGGACAGCCGGGCCATTGTGTATGGACCCGTGAGGACAGCCTTGACGGGCTTGGAGCTATGCTCCGTGGCGAACGTGTAGTCACGAACCGTACTAGGCTTGGTCCAGGCGAGCGGTTCTTCGATGACAGGCTGGCGGTAGTACATGTTCGTGTCGAACCAGCGGATTAGGCCATTGATGGATACGCCCTCGAGGTTGCGAGCCAGATAGGTCTGTTCGTCTTCCCAGCGAATCTGGCCGTCGGTCACGAAGTCTAGGCCCGCTTCGACTTGCTCCTGCAGCACCTCGATCGTGACCTCGTCGGCTACGCGATCCAGTTCTTCGAGGGTCATGTCACCGCGATCGAATTTGTTGATCGCGAGCCTCAGACGCGCGGGCCGGGGCTTGTTAGGTACCTTCGGGTAGCTGCCAACAACCGTGGCGATCATCTGAATGCCTTCCTCGCGGACGGAACGAAGACCGTAAACAGTCCTAATTCCATGGGGATTGCTTCTGGGGAAAGTCTAGCATCGAGTCGAAGGGATGGTCAACGGAACGTCTCGTAGAGTGGCTGAGGCGGTTCCTCTAGATCGATGAAATTACTCCCTGACCTCAGTTTGACAGGAGGCGAGCAGATCGAAATGTACAGCAGGCGAAGCTAGTCGCCCGTCGCGAGCCACTCGACGTTATGGAGCAGGCCTTACATACAACGGGCTTGGTGCTGGCTACGAGTTATGTTATATTATGCAGGCGCGTTAGCAACTTACAGCGCTTTGGGGGGGGAGACATATGCCTGCAACTCCGTTCGATAACTACCTCGACCTTGTGGAGGCAGCGCGCATTCTGCGCATTCATCCACAGAGCCTGCGGCGTCTCATCAAGCAGAAGAAGGTGCCGGCCATCCTGTTCGCGGGTAAATACCTCATCGAGCGTGACAAACTCGAGATGTTCCAGGCAAACTATGACCCGCGGCCGGGCCGCAAACCAATACGCAGACTCCTATAAGAAGAGCGTCAACAATAAACACAAGAGAGGCCGGGCATTATGCTCGGCCTCTCTGATTCCAGCCGCCGCGATGTTAGGGTATGAGGTCTCCGAGGTCGAGCACTTCGTAGGGAGGCTCAAGATCGTTATCTGAGACCGAGTCGCGAACGTCGGTAGCCTCAATCGTGAAATCCTCACCACCATCGACATCCTCCGCTCGGAGGAGCAGGAGGACGCCATCGTCTCGGAAGCAATACTCTCCCGCTCCTGAAGTGCCATCAATCTCGGCCGAGAACGAGAAGCAGTTCGCGTCCTGCCCTGCGATCTCCCGACTGGACCGAGATACCTCTACGCCTAGCGCGCTTTCGACCAAGTCGTCGATTTCGCCTGGATCCGTGAAGATGTTGAAAAATGGGATCCCGAGCGCGTCGTCGAGTGGAGTGGCTAAGCAGCGACCCTCGCCACCCTCGGAAGCGCAAATCAGCGTCGATTCGCCGTCGAAGATCATCGAAATGTCGCCTTCAGGGCTGGTGATGTCCATACGCCAACGGTCCGGGGGCTTGGAGTATAGGACCATCTGGCTGACGAAGTCCGTGTCTCCGACTCCTGGCCCCGAGAAATCGTATGTGACTCTGACTTCCGTTATGCCGAATTGCTCGGCAAGGTCGCGAAGCTCGTCAGAGACATCGGTAGGGTCGTCGTCGCCATCAGCGCCATTTCCTTCATCATCGCCGTCGCTTTCGTCGATCGGCTGCTCGACGGTTGGCTTGTCTGAGCCACTGCCGTCGTCATCGTCACTGCTGCAGGCGAATAGTAGCGCGCCAGCGAACAGGGCGACGACGAGCAGGAGGTACTTCAACGAACTGTGCATAAGCTAACTCCTTTTACTCATAACATTCTTGTCAGCGGCAGGGTAGCAGCGGCCTCACATGAGTGCAAGAAGCGTGGTCGCGGCCCGGCTAGCCGTCTTCTAGGTGCTGGTGGGCGTCCAGAAACTCCATAGTGCCGCGGTACTGGTCGACCGTGATCTTGTCGTTGTAGCGGAGGTAGTTCATGAGTACCTCGAGGGTGAGAACGGAGACGAGGTTGATGCCCTGGCGCCGGAGCCGTTCGCGACCGCCCTGCTGGCGGTCCAACAACACGACGGCATCGCGTATCCTGAGGCCGGCCTCGCCCAGCTGGAGGGCGGTTTCCATAATGCTTCCACCACCGGCAAGGAGGTCGTCCATGATGATCGCCGGCTGGTTTGGATGGTAGATGCCTTCGATATCCTTGCCGAGGTCGTCCGGGCGTGGATGAAGGTAAATGAGCGGTATCTTCGCCGTGAGCGAGAACGAAGTGGCGATGTGCAGACCGCCGAACGGGACACCTGCCACCAGGTCAAACGGCTGTACTTGGGGGTGGCGCATGCGCTGGAGCGCTTGCAGTTCATCCCAGATGATGTGGGCGGCTCGCCAGAGGGCGGTTGGATGACCGATCAGAAGCCGAAGATTGACGTACACCGGCGAGTCGACCGTGGTACGCCCAAGCGTGAACTTGCCGAACTGGACGGCCCCCAATTCCCAGAGCGTCTCAGCCAGCCAGAGATTGGTACCGCGGCTATGCGATGCCGACTGCACTAGGCGTCCCTGCCTTGTGGATGTGATGAAGGGCTTTCCCATCGTGGGAAAGCCCTTCTCTGTCTGGTTATCGCTTCACCGGTCCCACGACTGGGTAACTCCCAAAGGCTCGGAATCGCATGCTTGCGTCCTGAAGCTCTCGCTGGTGTGGGGCCGGCCTGGCGCTGTCGTAGGCCCTGCCGTCCTCCGGCAGGGCGCTAACAATCAACCTGCCAGACACCCCAGAGAACCCGTGTATTCGGCTTCATGAGCGCCTCCTTTCGGACCGTCTCACGTAACGCGTATCACTCTAGCGAGTGACTAGGGTTACTCCAATGGAGACGATACTCCTGCTTCCGGTACTTGTCAAGATGCCGTTCAGGCCGCCTGAGTAATCGGCAGATCACGGCAGAACCTGTGGGTTGACGCAGTGGTCGGGCGGTCTCCCATCGAGGGCCGCAAGTAGGTTGTCCACGGCCATGTCCGCCATGCGGGCGCGAGTTCTGACGCTGGCTGAGCCGATGTGCGGCGTCACGAGCAGGTTCGGCAACTGAAGCAGCGGATCGTGCTCGGCCATCGGCTCCGATTCCGCAACGTCGATGGCCGCCGCCGCGATGCTCTTCGACTCCAGGGCGCGCTGCAGGTCGGCCTCAACGACAACCGAACCGCGCGCCGTGTTGATGAAGATAGCCGTGGTCTTCATGCGCTGGAACGCGGCCGTATCGAACATGTGGCGCGTCTCAGGAGTCAGCGGTACGTGCACGGTGACGAAGTCCGACTGCTCAAGAAGCTCATCAAAGGCGACGTACGTACAGCCGAGTCCGGTCTCCAGCTCCGGTCTGGCCGTCCGGCTGTTGTAGAGGACGCGCATATCGAAGCCTCGGGCACGTCGTGCGACCGCCTGGCCTATCGCGCCGAATCCGACGATGCCGAGCGTCGCGCCGTACACGTCGTGGCCGAGCAGGAACGTTGGGCTCCAGCTTTTCCAGTGGCCATCTCTGATGGCCCGTTGGCTTTCAGGCAGGCGCCGGGCGGCCGACAGCAGTAGCGCGAACGTGAGATCGGCGGTCGTTTCGGTAAGCACGCCGGGGGTGTTCGTAACGATAATCTTGCGCTCGGTCGCGGCTGCGACGTCGATGTGGTCGTAGCCCACGGCCATCGTGCTAACGACGCGGAGATGCTCGGCTGCATCGAGCAGTCCGACATCGATATTGTCCGTCAGCAGGCAGATCAGGCCGTCGGCTTCGCGGACGCCTGCCATGAGCTCCTCGCGTGGCGGCGGTAGCTCTTCTGGCCAGATGTGGACATCCGCGGCGTCCCTGAGGCGAGCGATACCGTCGCCGGGAAGCTGCCGGGTGACGAAGACGCTTGGGCGCGATCGCGGTTGGCTCACTGGAGCCGCGTTCGCCGCTGGTCAGGCTCCGCGCCGGTTATGAACTTGGGCTTGTAGCTTCCTTCCCGGCCGGCGATCTGGTCCTGATGCATGCGGTCGTGCCGATAGTAGGAGCGGAGCCACTGGAGGACGGTGAGGGTCCCGAACATCGGTTGCGATGCCGTGCGGTCGTAGTCGCTGGGCTGCAGCCCTTCGATCACGGCGAGCGTCTTCTGGCGCTGGGCGCGTAGCTGTCCCACGAGTTCTGAGATCGAGTGATCGTGAGCTTGCTCAAGAGGGATATCGACCTGCTCACCTCGGATCGTGCCAACGTCCGGATTATCCTCGACGAGCGCCAGCTCGACCCAGGCTCGGTAGGCGGTCTCCATCTCGGCTAGGTGGCAGCACTGCTGTTTGGCGGACCACTGCGCCTCGCCCTCGGCGTTGTCAGGGGCGGTCTCGGCGTCGTCCTCGCTGAGCGCGTCGAATTGGCCGATGAGCTTCGATCGCTCTTCGGTCATCTTCGCGACCAGGGCTTCGATGTCTTCGGCTGTGGCCATCTAATTGCTTCTCTCTAGAGGGGCACACAGCCGTGCGCCCTGGGCGGTCAGCCGACCGCCCGTACATCGCTCAGAGTGGCGGGCGCTCATCCTTCCCTTCGGCCCTGCTCAGGGCAGGCGGCGGGCTCAGGATGGAGGGTGGGGCCCTTCGCGGAGCCTGTCCTGAGCGGGCGCGAAGGGCTCAGGGTGACCGCGAGATCTGGGCGGTCAGCCGACCGCCCGTACATCGCTCAGGGTAACCCACGAGATCCTTCGTTTCACTCAGGATGACTCGGGCTTAGCCCGAGTCACTTCCAGAACTCCCACCAGCGCTTCGCCGGCTGCTCCTCGCCCATGGCGTCGGGCACGTAGTCGGGGCTGAGGTACTTCTGCGGGTTACCGTCGAAGTCTGTCTTGCAGCCGGGGGCGCAGAAGTAGTAGGTCTTGCCCTCGTGCTCGGTCTGCGCAGGCGCGCTTTCTGGGTCGACGTCCATGCCGCACACGACATCCTTTACCATCTCGGCCATCGTACACCTCCTTGTGTCTCCTCAGCTTGTGGCCTGCGGGCCAGCCGTGGCCCTGGGGCATAGTATACGACAGTTTTAGGCGCGGGCGAGCTGGGCAAACTCGTCGCAGCGGAAGAACTCCGCGTCGCCCGTGTGGCGAATGTAGGCGATGAGGCTATCGAGCATGGCGAGGCGTCCGGGCCTGCCGATGACGTGCGGGTGCAAGGTGAGGACGAACGCCGCGCCTTCGCGCTCGCGCAGGGCGTCGAACTCGTCGCGCCAGATCTCCTCGACCTCGGCGGCCGTACGCTCCGGCCGCGACATGAAGAAGGGGTAGTCGTCGAGCGTCCAAGAGACCGGCAGCTCCAGGAGCTTGGCGTCGCCGTTGAGTTCGTGCTCGTAGGGGCCGTCGGCGTCCATCATGTTGGACGAATACGTGAAGTCTAGGCCGGCCAGCAGGCCGAGCGTATGCGGCGACAGCTCCCACGCCGGGGCGCGATAGCCCGTGGGACGCACGCTCGCGGCCTTTTCGATCGCCTCGATGCCGCGCTCGATCTCCTCGCGTTCTTCCTCCGCATTCGCAAAGCTCGTCGGCGGGACGTGGTGGTAGCCGTGGTGGGCGATCTCGTGGCCGGCCTTGGCGCACTTGGCGACGGCAGCAGTGTGGTTGTCGGCGGTCCAGCCCGGCACGAAGAACGTCGCCTTGACCTCGTGTTTGTCCAGCAGGTCGAGGATGTACTGGAGACCCGTATTGGGGCCGTAGCGGCCCATCGAGAGCGCGACCGGCCGGTCGGCGTTCGCCGCATCGCGGCCGACCACGCCAGCCTCGGCATCGAGGTCGAACGTTAGGCAGACGGGGAAGGGGTCGTTAATCATGGCTAGCCCGAATAGTATACGGCAGGACGGCTACTTGGCGGAGGTGTCTGCCGCGTCGTCATCTGGAGGCTCGGCCTCACCAACGAGTTTCTGGAAGCGGGGGTCAGACCGGATGTTGTCGAAGTCTGAGTCCTCGCGGGCCAGCTCTCGATTCTGGGCGTCACCTTCAATCGCGCGGCGTAAGTCCTCCAGCGCTTCTTCGGGCTTCTCCCAGACCGAGTACAGGCAGGCGCGGTTGTAGAAGGTGCCCGCGTGGTCGGGTCGAAGGGAGAGGGCCTGGTCGTAGTCCTGGAGCGCTTCTTCGTAGCGGCCTAGGTTGGTGAGGGGTACCCCGCGGTTCGTGAGAGTGTCGGCGTGGTCTGGCTGTAGGGCAAGGGCTTGGTTGTAGGCCCGGAGCGCCTCTTCGTCTCGCCGCAGGTGGCGGAGAGCTGAGCCACGCCCCATGAGGGTGTCGACGTGTTCGGGTCGGAGGGCGAGGGCTTGGTCGTAAGCGTGGAGCGCTCCCTCGTAGTCATGTAGACGGAAAAGAGCGGTGCCGCGGTTCATGAGGGCATCGGCGTAGTCTGGCCGGAGGGCGAGGGCTTCGTCGAGTCCTTCAAGGGCTTCATCATGGCGGCCAAGTTCGACGAGAGTGACGCTGCGGTTCATAAGGGCGATGGGGTAATCGGGGCGGATGGCGAGAGCCTGGTCGAGGGCTTTGAGCGCCTCTCCATGACGGCCAAGATATTCGAGGGCGGCACCACGGTTTCCAAGAAGGGTTGCGTTCTGAGGCTGGAGGGCGAGGGCTTGGTCGAAAGCCTGGAGCGAATCTTCGTGGCGGCCGAGGCGGCTTAGAGCATTACCGCGAAAACAGAGCGTCTCGGGGTCGTCAGGGCGGAGGGCGAGGAATTGGTTGTAGGCCTGGAGGGCCTCTTCGTATTGACCCGCTTCGTAGTGGGCGTTGCCCCGCAGGAAGTAGTCGTAGGCTGACAAGGCAGCAGGCGTTAGCGCTTGCGAGTCAGCAAGCAACTCCTTCAGTTGTTCGACATCGCGCTGAGAAAGTGATGACTTCTGGTCGAGTGCGGTTATCTCTTTGGGAGCTAGTTTGGCTAGCCCTTGCTGGGCTCGCCATGCTTCCTCTTGGCCTTCAGACTCCTCACGGACACGATTGGCCTCATCCCTGTCGCCTCGTGCTTCGGCAGACTCGATCTGGCGATCGTAGCTTTCTCGAAAATCTTGGGTGGTCTCGCGTCTCGATTGGCGCCACGCTTCGAAACCATGAACCAGTCCGCCACCTCCAATCAGAGCCACAAAACCAGTGATGGCGGCGACAACGATAGTTGGATCCACCTTGGTGACCGCCTCGCGCTACATGCGAGTTTCGCGCGCAGTATACAGAGAAGCCGTGGCGCTTGCCACGGCTTCTGAATGAGCGAACTGAGAGGAAGTTATTCGATGCCGCCGAACTCCTCGGCGAGGGCGACTATCTCCTCCTGCGTATAGAAGTCGCGGCGGTAGCCGGAGTAGGTGTTGGAGCTTTCGTCGAACTGGCCGTCGTACTCGTCCTGGAGGCGGTCGTAGATCTTCTTGACGACGCGGCTGGTGCTCTTGAAGCGCTGCTCGCTGCCGCGATCTTCCATCGCGCGGTTGAGGATCGAAACGAGCCCCTCCGAGCCCGAGAGCGAACCGACGCGGCTCAACTCGACTGTGTCGCGACCGAACATCGAGGCCTCGAACGGCAGATAGATGAGCCCGCCGGGGGCGTCCGACTGGGCGGCGATGCCGGCCTGGTGGATGCCGGCCGATGTGGTGAAGACTTCGCCGATGATGGGCGCGCGGTCGGGTAGGGGTGTGACCTCGTTGTGGATCAGGTTCTTCATCTCCTCGAGCGCAGTAAGGTCGAGGCCGGGGTCGCCCTTGTAGCGAATGAGGGCCGCGATCATCTGCTCGAGGGACGTGTTGCCGGTGCGCTCGCCGAGGCCGCCGAACGCGACGTTGACCTTGGTGCCGCCGTAGCGCCAGGCCATGATCGAGTTGGCCGTCGCGAGGCCGAAGTCGTTGTGGCCGTGGAACTCCAGCTCGGCGCCGGTCTCTTCCCTGATGACGGTGAAGAGCCGCGGAATGCCCCATGGCAGCGCGGCGTACGGGTCGGGGATGCCCCAGCCGATGGTGTCGCAGATGCGGAACTTGGCGATGCCCTTGCTGAGGTCGAGGGCGCGCTGCATGAAGGGGATCACCCAGCCGTAGATGTCGGCGCGCGTACAGTCCTCGAGGTGGATGCGCGGGATGATGTCGTTCTCCAGCGCGGTCTCGATGGGCTGGAGGTACTTCTCGATCGCCTCTTCCTTGCTGCGAAAGCCGAGCTTGTCGAAGATGTGGTGGTCCGAGGCCGAGGCGAGCATGCCGGTCTCCTTGATGCGGCCCTGGGAGAGTTCGACCAGCAGCTTGATGTCCTTCGGCGTGGCGCGCGTCCACGTTGTGACCTTGGGGAACTCGTAGTCGCGCTCGAGGAGCTTTTCGATCGTCCAGGCGTCGCGCTTCTGGTAGATGAAGGCCTCGACGGCGTAGATCGTGCCGGTGCCGTTGTCGAGGCGGTGGAGGAGGTCGTAGTACTTGATGCGGGCCTCGTGCGGGAAGAGCGCGATGCGGCTGTCCTGCGCGCCGTCGCGCAGCGTGGTGTCGGTGATCAGCTTAGGGCCGTCGTCGACGGGTGGCAGGAGGACCGGCTCGTCCTCCATGCGGACGGGCGGCAGTTTGCCGTCAAAGTTGTAGTAGACGCGCTCGGAATTGACCTTCGTGGCCGTGACCATGGGACCTCCTGAAGAGTGCTAGTCGAGACTTGTGGTATAGATGGTTTCCATAATGCCTATCGAGCCGTTCCATACCTCAGGATCATACCACACCTGGCAAGGGCCCTTTGGCCCTTGCTAATCGCTGATCCGAAGCTCCCAGAGCTGGTCGACGTCCTCGCCGCCGGCCTCTCCGCCGAACATGAGCATCGAAGACGATCCGGCCATCCAGACGGCGTCATGGCCGAACCGGCTGGAAGGCCGCTGGCCGGACGGCTCTTCGTGCGTCCAGAACTCATCCTGGACGTGTAACAACCAAGTTTCGCCGCTCGCGCCGGTCGCGGTGTTGCCACCGAAGAGGACGACCTGCTCCCGCTGCGCGTCGTACACGAACGAATAAAACGTGCGGCCGGTAGGCCGTGGTTCACGCAGTACCGTCGTCCAGCCCCGCCCGCTGGACAGTGTCCAGAGGTCGTCGAGAAACGGATCGTCGGTCGTTTGGCCGCCGAACATGACCAGGCGGTTCCGAAGCGTGTCCCAAGTAGCGCGCATCAGGCAGCGTTCGACGGGACGTTCGTCGGCCGGCGAAACGTCCGACCACGTGTCGGTCGTGACGTCGAACGCCCACGTATCGTCAAAGCGCCCGTTGCTCGTGAAGCCGTGCGTGATGATGAAGGTCGAGGGGAGTAGTGGAGAGATCGTGTCTTCTGCGACGGGCGGACTATAGGCCCCGCCTGCCCCGTAGCGAGGGGCTGGAAGAACGCCCTCAGGTGCAAGCTCGGCCCAGCGATTATCGTCCGGGGTGTACTGCCAGGTGTCGTTGAAGAAGCTGCTTCCTTGCTGGCCACCGAAGACGAGCAAACGGTCGTTCATCGTGTCCCAAACGGCGTTGTGCCCATGGCGCGCAGCCGGGCCCGATGTCGCTAGCGCCGTCCATGTGGCGGCTCCGACATCGTACATCCAGAGATCGGACAGATCGCCGGCATTGTTCCGGCCTCCGAAGAGGTAGAGTCGCGCCCCGGCCTCCGAGTCTCGGAGTACGAGCGAGTGGTGCTTCCGGGGCGGTGGGATGGCGCCGTTCGGTAGGAGCTGCTCCCAGGTCAGGCCACTTCCGGCCGTAGCTGGCGGCGTTAGCGCCAGCGTCGGAGAGGGCTGTGCCGTGACGCCCGAATCGTCGTCGCTGCAGCCGAGCAAGTATGCGCCCGCAAGGCCCGCGCCGCCGAGGGCCGTGCCTCGAAGTAGCGACCTTCGTGAAATGGAACGAGATGTTAGCTGCATACGCGTGCGCCTACGTGGTAAGTCTAGTCGTCTTCCAGCGTGCTTGTGTCGCCTTCGTCGAGACCCAACTCCCGTGCTTTGAGCAGCCGCCGCATAATCTTCCCCGACCGCGTCTTAGGCAAGGTGTCGATGAAGTCGATCTCGCGGGGAGCGATGCCCGGTCCGAGTCTCTCGCGACTAAAACGTCGAAGCTCTCGTTTCAGTTCGTCGGTTGGCTCGTAGCCTTCCTTGAGCGAGACGAACGCCTTGACGATCTCCATCGCGACCGGGTCTGGCTTGCCGATCACGCCGGCCTCGGCGACCGCCGGATGTTCGAGCAAGGCCGATTCGACCTCGAATGGGCCGACCAGGTGGCCCGCGGTGTTGATGACGTCGTCGGCACGTCCGACGAACCAGAAGTAGCCGTCTGCGTCCTTGCGTGCGCGGTCGCCGGTGATGTACCAGCCGTTCTTGAACCGTGAATCGTACATCTCTTCGCGGTTCCAGTAGGTGCGGAACATCGACGGCCAGCCGGGACGCACTGCCAGGTCTCCTTCTTCGCCGGTTGCTACCTCGTTGCCCTCTTCGTCGATGATGCCTGGGTTAATGCCGGGCATCGGGCGGCCCATCGAACCGGGCTTAATCGGCATTACAGGGTAGTTCGCGATCATGATCGAGCCGGTTTCCGTCTGCCACCAGTTGTCGTGGAACGGGAGGCCGATGGCCTTCTCGCTCCAGACGACGGCTTCCGGGTTGAGGGGCTCCCCGACGGACATTGTGTAACGGAGGGTGGAGAGGTCGAACTTCTTCGGGACCTCATCCCCGGCCTTCATCAGCATGCGGATTGCTGTCGGGGCCGTGTACCAGACGGTGACCTTGTACTTCTGGATCACCTCGTACCACTTACTGGCCGAGAACCCGCCTTCGTAGATCACGGACGAGACTCCGTTGGTGCAGGGCGCAAACATGCCGTATGAGGTGCCCGTCACCCAGCCTGGGTCGGCGGTGCACCAGTAGATGTCGTCTTCGTGAAAGTCAAGGACGTACTTGCCCGTAGCGTAGTGTCCGAGCACGGCCTTGTGCACATGGAGCGCGCCCTTGGGCCTGCCGGTTGTACCAGACGTGTAGTGCATAATGGCGGGATCGTCGGGCGCGGTCTGTACGATGTCGAACTCCTCGGACGCGTCGGCCATCAGGTCGTTCCATGAGAGTTCTCCGTCATCGACCTCTGGTGGTTCGTTGTGGCTAGCGATGATCAGGTGCTTGAGAGCGGGCAGGTCGCCGCGGATCTCGTGGACCTTGGCCTTCAACTCAGGCGTGGTGACCAGCACGGAAGCGCCGCTGTCTTCGAGCCGGTCCTTGATGGCGTCCGGTCCGAACGCCGAAAAGAGTGGACCGATAATACAGCCGGCCTTGAGTGTGCCGAACGCGGCCGCATACAGCTCAGGGATGCGGTCCATGAAGACGAACACTCGCGAACCCTTCTCGACTTCGAGCTTTCGCAACACGTTCGCGAATTGGTTGGAGAGCTTCGCCATGTCCGCATATGTGTAGGTTTCCTGGCGGCCGTCCTTGCCATCCCAGAGGATGCAAGCCTTGTCCCCGCGGCCTGCGGCAACGTGACGATCGAGGCATTCATAGGCGATGTTGAGGCCGCCGCCAGGCAGCCCGTCTAGCTCATCGATTACGCGCTCGTAGTCGAATCCCGAACGGATGCCCTCGTAGTCGTCCAGGTTTGGCCTGACGGCGAGCGAATCGACATCAGGTTTGGAGATCGTCTCGTACTCCATGGGTCGCTCCTTCTTCGTTGAGATATGCGGTACGGAGCTTATCCTAGGTAGAGGGAAGGCGTCAACAGGTTGCGTTTTTGCTACAATGGCTTCGGAAATCAGCAGCTTCAGCAGGGAGTCTCAGAGCGATGCCAACCAAGAATCCACAAGAGCCGTACCACCGGGTTACCGTCGCAGAAGCGAAAGAGTTGATCGACGAGGGCGCCCACGTTATCGACGTGCGGGACCCGCACGAGTATCAGGGCGGGCATGTGCCGGCAGCAACCCTCATCCCCGTCAACAGCGTGTTCGATCGGCGTGAGGAGCTGCCCAAGGAGGGCCAGATCGTCTTCGTGTGTGCAGTCGGGCAGCGCAGCGCGCTCGCCTGCGAGATGGCGGCCGCTGCGGGCCTCCCGCCGGAGCGGCTCTATAGTCTCGAGGGCGGAACAGACGCCTGGGTAGCGGCAGGCCAGCCCGTAGAGTCCTAGGCAGGACGTACAGCCGAAGCGCCATACGCTACACTCGCTCCGTCATGGCGAACAAGACGGAGCTAGGGGCCGCCGCCCTGGATGGTGGCCAGATCCAGTTTTGCGTCTGGGCACCCGACGCACGCTCCGTTGAAGTCGAGACGTATCCTTCCCAAGAAGATATTGTTCGCCACTCCATGGCTATGGACGAGCAGGGCGTCTGGAGGACAGCCCTTGCGGGTGAAGCTGGACTGCTCTATCGATTCCGGCTCAATGAAGAGTGGGGCTATCCGGACCCGTACTCGCGCAGCCAGCCGGAAGGCGTCCACGGTCCCTCACAAGTAATTGATCCAGCCGCGTTCTCCTGGTCGGATGCGGGTTGGCCGGGTCTAGACCGCGATTCGCTCGTCGTTTACGAACTACACGTAGGCGCTTACACGCGGAGCGGCACGTTCGACGCGCTGATTCCTCACCTAGAGTCGTTGGCGGAATTGGGTGTCACAGCGGTTGAACTGATGCCGGTCTGCGAGTTTCCAGGCCGGCGAAATTGGGGTTACGACGGAGCAGCGTTCTTCGCTCCCAGGAGCGTGTACGGTGGCCCGGAAGGCCTGCGGCGGCTCGTCGACGCGGCGCACAACCATAGCCTGGGTGTCATCCTGGATGTCGTCTACAATCATCTGGGCCCCGACGGTAACTACCTGGCGCAGTACTCGCGCAGCTATTTCACCGACCGGTACCAGACGCCCTGGGGAGACGCCTTCAACTTCGATGGCACCCGATCCGAATGGACGCGGCGGTTTGTGCTCGACAACGCATCGATGTGGTTCGATGAGTTCCACATCGACGGCTTTCGGCTCGACGCCACTCAGGAGATCTACGACGGGAGCGAGAAGCACATTCTCCGTGAGCTTGCCGAAGCCGTCGGTGACAGGCAGCCGCGCCGGATTCTGATCGCTGAGCATGAGCACCACAGCCTTCGCATCGTCACGGCGCGCGAGGAAGGCGGGTACGGACTGGACAACATCTGGCTCGACGACTTCCATCACTCTCTACACGCGCTCCTTACAGGCGAGCGCCAAGGGTACTACGAGCGGTATGAGGGCACTACGGCGGAAGTTGCCGGAATTCTTGAAGCGGGGGCTCTATACGAGGCCGAGGAGGCGCGGGCATTACCGCGCGACCGATACACCTTCTGCCTTCAGAACCATGACCAGGTGGGGAATCGACCGCAAGGCGAGCGGCTGAGTCACATCATCGATCTGGAGCGCTACAAAGCTGCGTACACGCTGTTGTTGCTCGCGCCTTACACGCCGCTGATCTTCATGGGAGATGAGTTTGCTGCTTCGACGCCGTTCCTCTTTTTCAGCGACCACAAGAAGGAACTGTCGCAGCAGATCACGTCCGGCCGCCGGGCGGAGCTCAAGCGTCTCTGGGGTGAGGTGGAACCGGTCGATCCCCAGACCGAAACTACGTATGCGCGGTCGATCCTTGATCTATCCGAACGCGACCACCCGCCGGGCAAAGAGGTGCGGCTGCTGTTCAACGAACTGCTCGCCCTCCGCAGGGCCATGGCGTTTCGAACCTCGCCGAGGGCGTGGCCGGTCAGCCAAGACGCGGTAGCCATGCTCCAGCAGGAAGGCAACATCGCACTCCTAGTGGTGGCTAACTTTGGCGATCGTGCCGAGGCGCAGATGCCCGAGCACGTTCGTGCGCTTGGTGCGTGGGAGCCGGTTTTGAGCAGCGCGGAGGAGCGCTTCGCGGGGCCGGGAGTCGATCTAACTTCGTTAGCGATGGACGGCGACAGCTCGGTTGGTCTGCCACCTCGGGCGGCTGTCGTCTGGAGGTCCCGAGCGTGATATCAGACATTCCGTCGTACGAGTTCGACGTGGTCGTCGTAGGGGGCGGCATCGCAGGTCTCTGCGCAGCGTTGGCCGCGTGCGAACAAGGCGCGTCCGTGATGCTGGCGGAGAAATCGCCTCTGGCGGAGCGTGGCGGCAACACGCGCTTTGCTGACGCCCAAATGCGCTTCCCGCACGAAGCCGACGAGTACGGCGTGCGGACATACACCGAAGAAGAGATGATCGACGATATGATGCGCATCTCTCGCGGGAGGGCGAATCGTGAGCTTGTCGAAACGCTGGTACGCAACGCAGCAGAGACAGTCGAGTGGCTGACCGAGCTTGGTATCGAATGGGAGCCCGGCTACCCGCACACGGCGGGCTATCGCCGGGCGCCGAAGGCTGGAGGGCAGGGCCTCGTCGACACACTCTTTCGAAGGTTCGAGGGTCGCGATGGCGTAACATCCTATGACACGGCCGCCGTCGAGCTGCTTGTCGATGCGGAACGCAGAGTGAGCGGAGTTCGTTGCTCATCACCCGATGGGCTGGTGGACCTACTAGCCCGAGGCGGCGTAGTTCTGGCCTGCGGCGGTTTTCAGGCGAACGTCCAGATGCGGGTTGCCCACCTGGGCCGCTTCGCCGATTCTTTGATTTTACGTGGGAGCAGATACAACACCGGCGAAGGTATCCGGATGGCGCTAGACATCGGTGCGCAGCCGGCAGGCCAGTGGGGTGACTATCACTCGGCCGTAATCGACGCCCGTTCACCGGTCGTCGAGTGCGGCGTGACCGCGCTCTACAACTTCCAGATGGGCATCATCGTAGATGGGCAAGGCCGGCGCTTCCTCGACGAAGGCGAGGACTTCCGCGACCATACGTATGTGAAGTTCGGCAAAGCGATCATCGAGCAGGCGGACGGCCGCGCGTACTGCATCTTCGACCAGCAGATGGTTCAGCGAGAAGAGTTCGCGCGCGCTTGGCGGCCGGTTGGTCCGGCGATCGAGGCGCAGTCTATCGGCGAACTCGCTTCAGAGCTATCGATTCCTGGAGATCAGCTGGAAGAGACCGTGCAAGCGTACAACCAGGCAGTTCAGCCGGGAGAGTTCGATCTGGATAGGCTGGATGGCAAAGGGACGCGGGGCCTTGCGCCTCCCAAATCGAACTGGGCGATGCCCCTGACGGAGCCGCCCTTCGTCGCGATTCCGGTGACTGGCGGCATCACGTTTACGTTCGGCGGGCTGAAGGTCGATACGACCGCGCGCGCGATAGACGTCGCGGGTCAGCCGATCGCGGGGCTGTACGCCGCCGGCGAGCCGATGGGTGAGATCTTCTACTACAACTACCCAGGCGCGTCATCGGTGATCAGGGGAGCCGTGTATGGCCGTATCGCTGGTCGCCATGCGGCGGAGCAGGCCGCTGCTGGTTAGCCTTGTCCATTGGAGATGTCTCTGGTAACGTTCTCGGGATAGTACCTCGGTGACTAGAGCGAGGCGGAACCACCCGTTCCCATCCCGAACACGGAAGTGAAACGTCTCAGCGCTGACGATACTGGAGGGGCAACTCTCGGGGAAAATAGGCCGTCGCCGGGGTGCTTCTTTTTCTCCTACGAACCAGCCGCAGCCTCTCCATGCGAGTTATCCGTCTCTGAGCTTAAGACCGTCTCCTTCGCGAACAGGCCGAACGCAGTCACGCCTGCCGCCATCAATCCAGCGTTGAAGAACAGCGACCAGCGGAAGCTATCGGTCACGTCCGCGATCCAGCCCAGGAGCAGGGGACCGATGACGAAGCCGATATCGCTGTATGTACGGAAGAGCCCCATGCCGAGGCCGCGCGATTCCTCCGGGATGACGTCTGCCGCGTAGGCGGCGGGCGCGGGCCCGCTGATTCCAGTACCTAACGCCAGCAGCACCGCTGCGCCTAGGAATACGCCGATGCTGTCCGTGACGGCGAACAGACAGAGGGCTCCGGCCGCGAGCATGGCGCTTGGGACGATCGTCCTCTTCCGCCCGAAGCGATCAGCCCAGGCGCCAGCGGGGATGATCGTCATCAGATTGATCAGCGCCATCATCGCGAAGATGCCCCCAAGCGCGCCGGCTGTAAGCCCGAGCTTATCGTTGGCCAGCAGCGGCAGTACGGTCTGGCGGGCGCCTGTTCGCGTGAAGAAAATGCTGAACGTCACCATGCTCACGAGCAGCAGGCCCGTGTTGCCGAGGAGCGGTCGGAGGCCGCCGGCAGCCGTAGTGCTGGCCGGAGCCGTGTCCTCGGCACCAGCCGCAGTGGTCCCGGGCCGCCTGCTTGTTTCCGGTACGACCCGATAGGCCCAGATGGCGCAGATGAGCGAAAGAAAACCAACGAGGTAAAACGGGGCCTGAAGGTTGAAGATCTCTGCGGTGACGCCACCGACAGCCGGGCCGATGCTCACCCCGACGAGAAGGCTGCCGAGGTGGAGGCTCAGGTTGCGGCCGCGGTTCTCCGGTGTGGAGATGTCGGCTATGACGGTGAGGCCTGCCGTCATGAACATCGCCGAGCCGATGCCTGCAATGAATCGATAGGCGAGCAGTTGCCAGATGTCACCGGCGGTTGCGGAAAGAAATGTACCGACAGCGATCACGACGGGCCCCCCGACGAGAAACGCTCGACGTCCGAGGCGGTCCGAAAGCATGCCTGATGGCAGATTGAACAGGATGCGAGCGAGTCCGAAGACGCTGATCGAGGCTCCCACCATGGCCGCGCTGACACCGAAGTCTTTCGCGTAGAGGGGCAGGACGGGCGCAATTACGCCCTGGCCGAGCATGGTGATGCCTGTAGCGACGCAGATCATGAGCAGGGCCGAGTTCTCACGAAGCGGATCGGTGACCTGCGAACGGAAGGCAGAGAACAGCGCCATGACTGGCGCAATATAGCACTCAGGTGAGTACGGGCTCGACTCCGATCACCGCCACTCTTCGTGCGCGGACGAGCAGGTTACGGTCGCGGTATGCTTGGCTCAGCCCTTCGTGACAAAATTGACGAGCCGGTCTGGGACGTAGATCGTCTTTACAACCTCGCTCTGACCGAGATGACGTTGCACACGCTCCGATTGTTTCGCTAGCGCTACAACAGCAGCTTCTTCGCTGCCTGCCGCGGCCTCAATGATGTCTCGGGTCTTTCCGTTAACTTGAACGGCGACCTCCACTTCCTGCAGCTTGGCGAGTTCGTTATCGAAGGCTGGCCATGCTTGTTGATGGACTGAGTACGTCCGGTCGATCCGCGCCCAGAGTTCTTCAGTGACGTATGGTGTGAAGGGCGCTAGCAGCAGGATCAGCGTCTCGATTTCCCGGACGTGCAGGGCTTCCCGCTGCTGGAGTTCGTTACTGTACTCCATCATCGCGGCGATACAGGTGTTGAATTTCAGGTTGCTGATGTCTTGTGTGACTCTTTTGATCGTGCGATGTAGCAGTCGCTCCGCTTCGTCCGTTAGTTGCGGTTCCCCCTCTTGACCGCGATAGCGCTCCACTAGGTCCCAGACGCGGTGGAGGAAGCGGGATACCCCTTCGATGCCTTTGTCCGAGAAGTCCCCGCCCTCGTCGTAGCGTCCTGAGAACATGAGGTAGGCGCGGAGGGTATCCGCGCCATGAGAGGCATAGTAGTCATCAGGGCTGACGATGTTTCCTCTTGACTTGCTGATCTTGGCGCCGCCCAGAACTAGTACGCCGTGAGCGCGGAAGCGTTTGTACGGCTCCTCGAATGATAGGTGCCCCATGTCATGAAGGGCCATGGTGATGAAGCGCGAGTACAGGAGGTGGAGTACAGCGTGCTCCTTACCGCCGATATAATTGTCGACAGGCAACCACTTCTCAGTCAACTCGCGTCCAAACGGACGTTCGTCGAATTCCGTGGAGGGGTATCGCAAGAAGTACCAGGAAGAGTCGACAAACGTATCCAAGACGTCGGTCTCCCGTCGGGCGGGCTTGCCGCACTCGGGGCAGGTAGTGTTGACGAACGAATCCGCGAGTGCCAGCGGAGCCTGCGCAGTGCCTGTTGGCCGGAAATTCTCCACGTAGGGCAGCTCCACAGGCAGTTGGTCTTCTGGCACCGTCACGGTGCCGCAGTCGTCGCAGTAGATGATGGGGATAGGTGTCCCCCAGTAGCGCTGCCTTGAGATGAGCCAATCTCGTAGCCGGTAGGCGACCGTGCGCTCGCCGGTGCCATCGCTCTCAAGCTTCTTGACGATCGCCTCGGAGGCATCCTGGCTCGCCATGCCGTCGAACTCTCCAGAATTTACCAGCGTGCCGGCATCAGTGTAGGCCTCCGCCAGCTCCCCGCCGGACCAGTCAGAAGGGGCCACAACGACGCGGATGGGCAGATCGTACTTGCGCGCGAAATCGAAGTCGCGTGTGTCGTGGGCCGGCACGGCCATGATTGCGCCCGTGCCTACGGTGGCAAGGACGTAATCGCCGATCCAGATTGGGACGCGTTCGTTGTTGAGTGGGTTTCTCGCATAGGCGCCCGTGAACACGCCGGTCCGTTCCGCCTGCTGGCGATCCACGGCCGTCTTTGCCATCGCCTCCGTCACGTACTTGTCGACCGCGTCCTTCTGATCGGGCGTCGTGATTTGATCGACGAGTGCGTGCTCGGGCGCCAGGACCATGAAGGTGACGCCAAAGATCGTGTCAGGACGCGTGGTAAAGAACGTGACCGACTCGGATGTCCCCTCGATCGCGAACCTGGTCTGCAGGCCTTCACTTCTGCCGATCCAGTTGCGTTGGGCGGTCTTGATAACAGGGGACCAGTCGATCCAGTTGAGGTTGTTGAGGAGCCGTTCAGCGTAGTCCGTGATCTTGAGGAACCACTGCTCGAGGTCGCGATGCGTGATCTCTGTTGAGCAGCGCTCACACTTGCCAGCAATCACCTGTTCGTCGGCCAGCACGGTCTTGCAGGAGGGACACCAGTTGACGGGCGCGGAGCGCTTCTCCGCCAGGCCCTGCTTGTAGAGCTGAAGGAACAGCCACTGCGTCCAGCGGTAGTACGCGGGATCGGTCGTATCCACTTCGTGGCTCCAGGCGATACGCGTCCCTAGCCGCTTCATCTGCTCACGGAAGTTGTTGACGTTGTCGCGGATGAGCGTCATTGGGTGGATGTTCTGCTTGAGCGCGAAGTTCTCGCTGTGGATGCCGAAGGCGTCGTATCCGAATGGCTCGAACACATCGTGGCCCTGCATCGCCTTGACCCGGCCGTAGATGTCTGCGCCAGTGAAGGCGAAGACGTTGCCGATGTGCAGGCCTTCCGCAGACGGGTAGGGGAACATCATCAGGTTGTAGAATGGGCGCTTAGCGGCTCGCATATCTACTTCGTAGATGTTGGTCTCAGCCCACCGCTCTCGCCATTTGGCTTCAATCTTGCTTGGCTCGTATCGCGACATGCGATCCTCAGTCTCCTGACTCTCAGATGTCTCAGTATGGTGAGCCTGAAAAGCCAGTGTCAACCGAGTTCCTTGCAACCTTCGCCAAACTGGCGATACCATGGCGATAGGCGCCCCCGTAGCTCAGTGGATAGAGCACCGGTTTCCGGAACCGGGTGCACAGGTTCGAGTCCTGTCGGGGGTACCACTCTGCTTTCAGATACGAAGAAGCCCCGATGGGCAGCACGACGCGATCCAGAATGGACACTTGACGGCAACGTGGGTGGACGTTGGCGCTAGAGGATGGACGAAACGACACGAATCCAAAGCTCTTAACTCCTCGGTCACCACAACCTGCAGTCATTACGCTTAAGGACGTGTTTGAGGACGCAGAAGCGAGCGGTAGCTGCACAGGTTAATTATTCTAGCTGGACTCGCAATGGCAGTTGCGGTGGCGTTGCCAAGCGGCACCAAGGGAGCATCTGCCAAGGAGGTGAAGAAGCTCACGGCCTTTGTCAGACCTCCGTCGTCTTCTCTTCGGCGGGGGCGACGGCCAGCCCGGGGTTGTCTTTGAAGCGACCGTCCTCCAGCCAGAGGATCCGGTCGGCCAGCTCCTGGATGCGGGCGTCGTGGGAGACGACGACCGCCGCGCGTCCCAGCTCTTTAGCGACAGCGCGCAACAGGAGGACGATCTCAGGGCCGTGCTTGGAGTCCAGGTTGGCTGTCGGCTCGTCGGCCAGGATGAGTTCAGGGTCGTTGGCCAGGCCGCGGGCGACGGACACCCGCTGCTTCTCGCCGCCCGAGAGGTCGCGCGGCTTGAAGTGCAGACGGTGGCCCATCCCCAAGTCAGTAAGGAGCTGCTCCGCCTTCACCGCATCGGTGCGCCCGCCGCCTCCGGCCAGGTTCAGCACCACCTCCACATTCTCCACGGCCGTCAGCGACTCCAGCAAGTTGTATGACTGAAAGATGAAACCAACAGAGTGCCTTCGCACTTCAGGGAGGGCTGACTCCTTCATCGCCGTTACGTCAAGGCCGTTGATGTGCACGGTGCCGGAGGTGGGCTTGAGCAGGCTGCCGATAAGCGTGAGCAACGTGGTCTTGCCGGAGCCTGACGGCCCCATGATGATCACGAGCTCTCCACGGCGGACAGTGAGATCGATGCCGTCCACGGCCGTGAAAGCCGCGTCGCCGCTGCCGAATACCTTGGTAAGGCCGCGAACCTCCAGGACAATCTCAGCAGCTCTGGTTTCGACGGCCTGTGCTCCCATCCTTCACCCCTTCCAGCGGCTACGCTCTGAACACGATAGCTGGGTCGATGCTCGCCACGCGGCGGACGGGCACCAGCGTCGCCACGGCGCTCATTACCAGCACCGCAGCCAATACGAACAGGAAGTCCTGCCAGCGGAAGAGTAGGGTAAACGAAGGGACGGCGTCCTGAAGCAGCCTGCCGACGACAACGCCCAGGCCGGCCCCCAGCACATACCCGGCTAGGGCCACGACCACACTCTGGCGAACCACAACGGCGAACAACTGCCAAGGTGAGGCCCCCACGGCCTTGAGGACGCCGTAGTCCCGAGTGCGCTCCACGGTCGAGGTATAGATGGTCAGGGCGATGACTGCTAAACCAACGACGAAAGCGAGCCCAATTATTACGGCTATGATGGGAAGGAATCCTTCCTCTATCTCCTGCCGTAGCACATCGGCAAACTCCTGCCCGGTAAGGGCATCGGTCCCCGGCACCTGATCTTCGATAGCCGCGGCAACTTGTTCCGGATCAGCGTCCGGCGAGACGACGACCAGGGCGAAGGAGAAGGCTTCAGGATCGCCGAAGAGCTGGGCAGCATCCTGTGAGTCAAGTAACGCGCTCACGCTGAATGATCCGATGAGCGACGAGGACACCTCGGCGACTTCGAAGCTAGACGCGCCAATGTCGACGTCATCGCCTGGCCCAACTCCGGCATCCTTCGCCAAAACCTCGCTCAGGATGACCGTCCCCTTCTCGGGCGGCGAAGCCGCGCCAAACGCCTCGATGGTCAGGGTCTGGAATGGGCCCTCGGGGACGGCCATAACGAAGCCGAAGCGGGCGTTGCCAACCTGCATCGCTCTGCTCAACAGCGGCTGAGCGGCGGCCACCCCAGGCACTTCCTGAAGGTCGGACAGCACTGAGTTGGGAAGAATCGAGGCCCCGTGAGCGGGATCAGGCGTGCCCGTCTGCATCACCCACAGGTCGGAGGGAGCCGCGCTCGCTAGTTGTCCAATCTGGTCGATAAAGCTCTGATAGAGGGCGAGAATCAGGACGATCAACAGCACGGCAAAGGCGACCCCACCCGCGGCAATAGCAAGGCGGATCTTGTCAGAAAAGAGGTAGCGGCGGGCTAACGGCACCATGCTCAATCTCCTGGTGGCTAGCTCTTCCTGTCCGTCTCTTCGTTCACCCGCATGTGATCTGCGGCTCCATCAGTCCTGCTCCTGCCAGCTGAGTTCCCAGAGCTTGACCGGGTCTTCGAATCCGCGCAGCTCCGTCTCGCTCAAGTCTGAGAACAGGAATTGCTTCCCGGCCGCCAGCTGACGGACGACGTCCGCAGCGATGATCTGCCCCGGCTCCGCATGATCGCAGATGCGAGCTGCGAGGTCAACGGACGTACCGAAGAGGTCACCATCCTCGGCGATCGGCTCGCCAGCATTGAGGCCAATGTACACGCCTAGTGGGGAGCCGGGGTGTTGTTCCTTGTGGCTGGCAACACCCCGCTGAATAGCGATCGCACAGTTCAGGGCGGATGATGCTGTGGCGAAGGACGCCATGATGCCATCGCCCGTGTGTTTGATCTCTGAGCCGTCGTTAGCCGATAGCGCTGACCGTACGATATCGTTGTGGGCGCGTCGCACTTCCTGCGCAGCCGCGTCCCCGAGGTTCTGGGCAAGAGCGGTGGAACTCTCCATGTCCGTAAACAGGATGGTGAGTGGGCCGGAAGGCGCGGGTGTCAAGCGAGGGCCTGATGTACTTGACGATAGGTCCTCGGTGATTGCAGAGGATAGCTCTGCCTGCGAAGTGAAAAGGCGCACGCCGCAAGTGGTATTAGCTACTAAGCCAACAAGGACCAGCGCATGATAGGGGTGAAGCGCTGAGAAGACATCTAGCTCCAGGCGGTGGTCATGGTGCCAAGACATGTCAAGAATTCCAGCGAGGAGGAGCAGGCCCGCGCCGGCGATACCGATATAAAGAGAGAAGGTTGCTGTGCGGATAAACCTGCGGCGCTGTCGGCTACTAGTGTGGGGTCCGCCTGCGAGTCTAACATGGACCAAGAACATACGGACGCTGGCAATCAGCAACACGAGCAGTCCGACAAACCAGAGCAGATCCGGGGCCAGCAGATGGGCCTCATGGCCCGTAGCGTGGAACGAACTATCCACCACTAGGCCCGCTATGATGAGCACAGGCCCAATGAGTAGCGCCGCGAGGTAACGCGTGATCTCTTTCATAGGCGACTCAACCGGCCGGAGACAGCCGTTGGGAGATGGCGACGAAGCGGACGGTTCATGGTGTGGACGTCCGCGGGGCCGCGACCCCAACCGACTGCATGTATACGAAGAGCTTTCCCTGCCCTAGCGTCCAGTAGGCGATGCTCACCCCATCCTCGGTCTTGGCGTACTGGATGCGCGGTTCCATCAGTCGTGCTCGCGTGTGAAGGTGGTGAGAACGGGCGTGCGCATAGAGAGCAGCCCGAACTTAAGTTGATCTGCCGGTCGCCACCGTTGCCAACTTGAGGCATGCCAGCCCTCCCGCAGTCTGTCTGAGTTCCTACCCCAATTTGGGGCTTAATCTTACAGCACTGAGAGGGCTGGTTGCGAAAGCAACGCAGGCGAACGGCTGCGAACATCAGCGAACATTTGGGAGCCGATCTAGGTAGAATCAGCTATGCAGACGAACGCCTGCGAACGCCAGCGGACGGGCCGAGCCTGTGTCCGGAACCGGGTGCACAGGGCTACCATCACTTTTCGGGCGACTGGCACATCTACTGAGGCGCGAAGAGGTAACGTCGTATTTGTCGTCACGTTGGGAAGTGTGAGCCAGCATCCTTTCTAGCCGAAACCACGTCTGTTATAGTCGAGTAGAGCTATGGGCAAGCAGCAAACGAAGCGACGCAACAAAAAGTACAAGGCCGGCAGCGCCTACGCCGGGCACGTCCGCCCGACGGGTATTCTGGGCTTCCTTAGCAGCGCCAATCTGATCAAGTTCATCTTCATCGGGATGGCGCTGGCGCTCGCGATTGGTGGCGCCGCCACGATCTTTGGAGGGAACGTGTTCCGCCGCAGCTCCAACCACTCGAGCTTCGTCGAGCCATCAAGCTCCTCGGTAGATGAGGCGCCGATAGTAGAGAGCGGATTCGAGCCGAGGCGGTATGCAACGGCACCAGAGCTGACGATTGACCCGAATGCCACGTACACGGCGACCATCCGTACGGCGGACGGAGATATTGTCATCGAACTCCTGCCGGATCAGGCGTTGCAAACTGTGAACAACTTTGTCTTTCTCGCCCAGGACGGCTTCTACGACGGACTAACATTCCACTACGTTTCGTCGGGGTTCTCCGCGACTGCTGGAGACCCGGCATGTAGCGTCGATGCGCCTCCGGGGCTGTGCCGGGGTGATGGTGGACCCGGCTATGAAATAGAGGACGACACGACGGGTGAGTTCTCTGCGGGTACGCTCGGTATGGCGAATGGCAGCCAGTTTTTCATAGCCCTTACCGACTCAGACCAATTCGAAGGATTTGCCTCATTCGGGACGGTGACGTCTGGTCTAGATGTCGCCGAGCGGCTCGTCACGAACACCCAGATCGACTCGATCGAAATTCTCATCCAGTAACACAAGCGCTCAAAGAAGCTCGGGCAACGCCGCTGCCAGGCAGGGCCTATGTCTCGCTTTCCGCTTCCTCGTCTGCCGGTTCAGCGATGCTTTCGACTAGCCGCATGACGACGAAGAACGGAAGGGCCAGCGAGAGAGAGATAAGGCCAGGTACCCAGATCGCGCCAACAAGCAAGAACAGCCCAAACGCCGTAAAGATCGACATGCCGACGACGGCCCCGATTCGAACTAGAGCGACGTAGGGCGGTACGCGACGTTCGTCTCCAACGGGCCCTGTCATCAGACATCCATGCTAACTAAGGGTGTCACGCCGCGCTAGGCATGATAAGCTCCGGACGCCATGACACAGAAATCTGCTTCTGACCGGGCTAACGTCTTTCTGACGGTGCGGCTTCCCGAACATGCCTTGGATAGGATCGAAACCGAATGCAACGTTGTCACCTTTGCGGGCAAGGAGATGCCTTCGAAGGAGGAACTCATCGCCGGAATTGCCGAGGCAGATGGACTCTTGGGCAGTGCGCAGCTCTCGGTGGATGCCGACGTCTTGAACGCGGCGCCTCGCTTGCGCGTCGTTTCCAACTTTGGAGTCGGGTACGATAACGTCGACCTCGCGGCGGCAGCGCAGCGAGGCGTGATCGTCTGCAACACGCCCGGCGTACTATCTGATGCGGTGGCGGACCTCACGATGGGCCTCGTATTGTCGCTAGCTCGGCGGTTGCCAGAGTCGGAGCGCTTCGTGCGTGAAGGCCGATGGAAACCAGGCGCGGGTATGGAACTCGGCACGGACGTTTCAGGGAAGACGCTTGGTATTATCGGGCTTGGCAGGATTGGCGTAGCGGTCGCGAGGAGGGCGCAAGCTTTCAGCATGACTGTTGTATTTCACGACCTATTTCGCGAACCGCCCGCCGAAGTCGGGTTCAGCAAGTATCGAGAGATGGAGGCGCTGCTTAGGGAATCAGACTTCGTGTCCCTCCACGTGAATCTACGGCCAGAGACTCATCATCTGCTTGGGAGGGCGCAGCTGGCGCTGATGAAGCCGAGCGCGTTCCTGATCAATACGTCGCGCGGCCAGATCGTCGATCAGTCTGCACTGGTTGAGGCGCTGCGGAAGGGCGAGGTCGCGGGAGCCGCCCTCGACGTGTTCGAGGAGGAGCCGCTACCGGCAACCGATCCTCTAATGGCAATGACGAACGTCATCTTGCTGCCGCACATCGGCTCGGCTTCGGTGGAGACGCGGGAGGCGATGCGGGACCTCTCGATAGACAACCTATTGCGTGCGCTGCGTGGAGAGCGGCCGAAGGCCGTCGTGAATCCTGAGGTGCTAGCTCAGGAATAGGCCGGCCGGCCGGAAGCATCGACGTCCCGCAACGATTGGAGATGCTCGCTGGCTGCGCCTGCCATGGCGCCAACGTCAGACGAGACCGTGATCATCCTGTAGCCGGCCACCTCGTGTTTCGACGCGAGCGCTGCTGAAGCATGAATGCCAGGGGTGACGCCGCGCTCGCGGCACTTTGACGCAATCGTGGTACGCGCGCTCTCGAATCGTTCGTCGTCATGGTCCATGCGTGGTGGCAATCCCATCGTTAGGCTGAGGTCTGCTGGGCCCACATAGACCGCATCGATGCCGGGGACTGAGAGGATATCGTCGAGGTTCTCCAGTGCGGTCGTAGTCTCGATCATAGGAATGCAGGCGATCTCTTCGTTCGCCTGGCTGGCGTAGCCGCTCCCGCCGTAATAGGCAGCACGAGTCGGCCCGTAGCTACGAGACCCGTCGGGTGCGTAACGGGAGGCTCGCACTGCGGCCTCCGCCTCTTCCTTGCTGTTGACGAGCGGCACGATGATGCCGTACGCGCCGGCATCGAGCATTTTGCCGATGATGCCGGGCTCGTTCCACGGGACGCGCACGAACGGGATCGTCTCTGTCGTACCGATCGCCTGCAGCATCGTGACCGCAACCTGGTAGTCGATGACCCCATGCTGCATGTCAATGCAGAGCCAGTCGAATCCCTGGTGAGCCATGACTTCAGCGGAAAACGAGCTGGGTATGGATAGCCAGCCACCGTAGGTCATCTTGTCCTGGTGCCACGCTTGTTTGACGGTGTTCGGCCGCATGCTCAGTCCGTCTCTGGTGTGACCGTAGGCATCGCGAGGTCGGTCGCCCATCGGGCGGCGGCGATGAAGCGCTCGTCAGCTTCTTCGACGCTGATGTTAAGCGTCTTGGAGATGGCCTCTCGACTAAGCGGCCAGGAGAACTGTGCGAGCACGAGGAGGATGAGCAAGAACGTGAAGTCATAGGGGATGTCGATGTTGGCTTCACGGTGGTAGCGCTCGATGGACTCTATGGCGTCGGTCAGGCGGTTGCCGAGCGGCAGTGATGGGCTCTTTGCTAGCAGGAGCTGGAAGAACACACGCGAGACTTCAGGGTGCGCAATGTGCAACCGTAGAGAGCTTTCGACGGCGTCGGCGTTTGGCACGCCGGGAGCTTCCTTGTTGCGCTCAACAATGTCGTCGATTGTGCAATGGATGAGGTTGTCGCGATTCTGGAAGTAGTGGTAGATGAGTGCGCGGTTGATGCCCGCACGCCGGGACACTTCGCTTAGTGTGAAGCCATCAATGCCCTTCTCCGCGATGAGCTCACCAGTAGCGCGGAGAATCGCGCTCGTTGTCGCCTCGCGCCTGCCGGTGCCAGCGCCGGATTTCGCCATGCTTGAGTGCTCCCCATCCTGTGTAATGAATAACGCGACCCATCTTGACTCGGATGCGAAACGTTGTCAATGCAGACGCTCACCGGGCTGACGATGAGAAGGACTAGTAAGGGGCTGAGTACGTACTACTCGTCGGCGATAGCCTGGACAGCCTGTCTGTCGAGGATGGTCACGTTCAGCCGCCCAAGCTCGATGTAGCCGGCGCTGCGGAACTCGTTGAGAATGCGGGTAACTGTCTCCCGATACGTGCCGACCATGTCCGCCAGGTCCTGATGCGAAACACCTTCGATCTTGCCGTTCGTGTTTTCAGAGAGCTGCAGCAGGAACGTAGCGATGCGCGTCGGCACGCTCTTGAACGCTACCGTCTCCATCCTGGTCTCCACGTCTTTTAGCCTGGCTGCGATCATCTCCATAAAGCGCAGAGCGACGCGTGGCTTGCTGAGCAGCAGATGCTCAACATCAGATCGGCTCATGACGCACAAGGTGCACTCCTCCGCTGCCTCGGCGAACGTGTCATGCATGCCCTGGGCAACGAGCGACATCTCGCCGAACACGGTGCCAGCGCTGAGCGTCGAGGTGACGAGCTTCTTGCCGTCCGTGTTGATTCGGTACAGATTGACGCGGCCGCGCTTGAGAATAAAGAGCACCTCGCCGGTCTCACCAGGCGTGTAGAACACCTTGCCGCGCCGGCAGGTGCTCATGGCTGTTAGGCGCTCCAGGTCCTCCAGCTCCCGGGAGCTGAGGTCCTGGAAGATGTCCGTATCGGACAGGAAGGCCGCCTTACCTGAAAGCTGTGGCTGCGCAGGCACGGGAGCCGAGGACCGCCGCAGTAGACGTTTGCCTATTCCCATAGTTCAGTTTACACCAACCCGCGAACGCGCAGGAGCGCCGTGATCTCATCGCGGAGTTCGCCCTCTTGTGGATTGCCAAGGGAGAGAACATGGTCGTCCAGCACGTATGTGGGAACGGCGAACACGTCGTCGCGTTGCGCTTCCGGCGTACTCATATCGACGATCTCCACGGACACGTTCGGGAACTCAGCGTCGACCTGTTGAGCGATCTTGCGGGCACGGTCGCAGGTTTCGCAGCCGTGCTTGACGTAGACCTGTAGCGTGACCTGGTCGCTGCTTCCCATGGCTCCACTATCGCAGGAGAATGTTCACATGTTGGTGAGGGAGATCACTAGGGGGCCGAGAAGGAGGCCATGATAAGATCAAGCCATGAGTATAGACACGGCAGTTGAGACACTCAGCAAGCGCTTCTTCGGCGTGACTCCGGCGCGCCTCGTACTCGGGCTGGCCGTCCTAGGCGCGATCATGGCCGTTCTCCTCTTGCTGGATCGCGACAGCGACGGTGAGTACGGGCCGCTCGATAGCCGGTCACCCGAGATTGGCGAGCCGGCGCCGCAGTTCGCGCTACGCACACCGGACGGCGAGCTGGTGCGGCTCAGCGACTTTGCCGGCCAACCGGTGTGGATCAATTTCTGGGCGACCTGGTGCGGTCCTTGCCGGAGAGAGCTGCCGGACATCCAGCAGCTGGCGATCGAATTCGAGGACGATGATATTGTCGTGCTCGCCGTGAACCTTGGAGAGTCCTCAGATACGGCGACCGACTTCTGGGACGAGCTGGGTCTGGAGCTAACGATCCTCCTTGACTCGAATGAAGACGTTGCTATTCAGTACCGGCGGCTAGGTCTTCCAAACAACTTCTTCATCGATCGCGAAGGTGTGCTGCAAGGTTTTCAGCTTGGTTTCCTCACTGAAGGCCAGATGAGGGAGAAGCTGGCGGACATCGGGCTTAGCTAGCCGGTGGCTTCCGGCGTAGGAGTGGTCCTCCGCCCGAACGCTACCAGTTCAACATCGAACGTGAGCGTGGCCCCTGGCGGGATCGAGTTGCCGAATCCTTGCTCTCCGTAGGCCAGGTCCGGCGGGATGATCAACCGGCGCTGTTCGCCGGGGGACATTCCCGTGACGCCTTCCTCCCAGCCCCGGATCACCTGGCCGGCGCCGAGGACGAACGTGAAGGGCTCGCCGCCCAAGGAGCTGTCGAACTCGGTGCCGTCTGCGAGCCATCCGGTGTAGTGAACGGCGACCGAGTCGCCGGCTGCGGATGGGTCTTCATTACTGCCGGTGGCGATCACCGTGACCTGCACACCAAGTTCGGTGGTAAACGTGGTGCCTTCGATAGGTGGGGGACCGTTCGCCTGGCCGTCGCTGATGTCAGGTTCGTCGTCGTCGCTACAGGCGACGAAGGCGAAGGCGAGCAAGGCGAACAAGACAAACACGATTCTCATGGCATTCACTCCTTGAGGTCTACTTGAGTTCGTATTGACTAATGCGCTCTTCGTCCAGCTCGATGCCGAGGCCGGGCTTGTCGGGCAGGACGACGTCGCCGTTGGCGTCGATGCGGATCGGCTCGGTGAGGACGTAGTCGCGGATTTCGGGCGTCCAGTTCGGCGGGTCGTAGGGGAATTCGATGTAGGGCGCGTTCGGGACGGCGGCGGCGAGGTGCAGGTTGGCCATGACGCCGATGCCGTTCGACCAGGTGTGCGGCGAGAACATGAGGCCGGCAGCCTGGGCCATGCCGGCGACGGTCTTGGCGCCGGTGATGCCGCCCGCGAAGGTGGCGTCGGGCTGGTAGACGTCGAGGCAGCCGTGGCGGAGGTACTCGCGGAACTCATGGACGCCAAGATTGAGTTCGCCGCCGGCGATGCGCGTGGTGGTGCGCCGCCGCAGTTCGGCGAGGCCGTCGTAGTCGTAGTTCCAGAGCGGCTCCTCCAGCCAGTAGACTTGATAATCTTCCATCGCGGTGGCCATCTCGATAGCGGTGCTGATGTCCCAGCGCGGCGAGAGGTCGGCGGGGTAGCGCCAGCCCATGTTGGCATCGACCATGATGGTCATGTCGTCGCCGACGGCCTTGCGGACGGCTTCGAGCGTCGGCAGGTCGTCCCTGGCGTTCGGGCTGTGGAAGCGGATTTTGACCGCGTTGAAACCCTCGTCGCGGAGCTTGAGGACGTCGTCGACGCGCTGAGCACTAGGCCGCAGTTCGCCGGTCGACGCGTAGGCGGGGAGGCGGTCGCGATAGCCGCCGAGGAGCTTGTAGACGGGGAGGCCGGCGGCCTTGCCGGCGATGTCCCAGAGGGCGATCTCGATGGGCCAGGGGCGGCCCATGAAGTAGGCGATGGTCTTGAGCATTTCGACGTGCTGCTCGATGGCGAGGGGGTCTTTGCCGACGAAGAGGCCGGCGGTGGTGTTGAGTCTGGTGAGCACGCCGCCGGAGCCGATGCCGGTGATGCCTTCGTCGGTGTGGACTTCGACGAGGGTGAGTCGATGGCTGCGGCTGGGGGCGACCTGCCAGGTGGGGTCGAAGGGGTGGTCCTCGTGGGGGAGGTCGAAGGTGCGGGTGCGGACGTCGGTGATCTTCATGGGGTTAGTGTAGGCGGCTGGCTGGCGAGGGGCCAGAGGGCGTTTGATTGCTTGATTGGATTCGCGGTTTTGGGACTTTGGCGTGGGTTGGTAGATACAAATGAGGACGCGAAATGGGCGCAAGTTTTGATTGAGTTTCTCGCGTTCGCCCTCTCCCCCTGCCCTTCACGGGGCAGGCCCTCTCCCACAGGTGGGAGAGGGGAAGTGAATGTGCCGCGGATTGTCCATGCCGCGATCTTACGGCAGGGGAGGGAGAACGCGGAGAGGCTGGTGGCGTGCGGGGCGGCTGCGACTAACGGCACCCCGAGATTACTTCCTCTAACCCTCCTTGAAGGATGAAGCCGCTGAAACCGTCCGTGTACCTAAGGTGCCAAGTACTCAGCTGCGGTACCTTTGAGAACCTGTCCAGGGAGGAATTGGCTGCAGCCAAGCTGGAGTCGACGAGGGCGAACATACCCACCTCCTTCGGGAGTCCGTCCTGGAGCAACCCAAGGAGATCTTGGTCCCGCCCGCTGACCCCGATCGCAAGTACGTTCTTGCAGTCCTTCAAGAACTCTTTCAGTGCTTCAACGTGAGAACTGGGACATGCATAGTAGGGATTATACTCGCCTAGGGGGACCGAAAGTGCCGGGTAATAGATTGTGAATGTCCGAAGGTTACCCTCGTCTTGGTGTGTCCAGCGTTGGCCAGAGGGAGGATGCTCAGCGAAGTCCGGTCCTAGCTTGTCCCCAATGCCGCGGTATCCAAGCGATCCAATGAGGTTGAGGTATTCGCGACGACCGAAAGATTCGTGCCGGCTTTGCTCAAACTCGAAGGTTCTTGCCCAGTTGACTGAGCCATGAAGTTTTACCAGAAGGCATTCGCTGTTAGCGTATGAAGCCATACTCTGGGTCAGGCTCAAGTAGCTTGGAGAAAGAACATCATCAAGGATGGTGTCGTAGTTGAGCGTGAGGAAGGCGATTTGTTCGAGGCCGGACTCCTCGGAGAAAAGCTGAAAAGCCAGCCGCTGATAGTTTATTGCTTGATTCGTGTACTGTCGGCTGATGTTCAAAAAGAGGTCTTGAAGATAGAGAGGAATCTGCGGGAATTGCTGGGAGAGCGTTTTTTCCTCAGCTTCGGCCATCCGCTCCAAGAGTGGTTCAAGGACGGCGTCGTCTTTCTCAAGCTCTATTCTGATCGTGCCAGCAAGATTCCGCGCACCTTGATACTGGTCTAGGATACCCTTTGTAATGATGTTGTCTTCAAATACCGCTCTTGTGAGTGGAGGAACTAAGTTTGGAGCTGACGACCCCAATGGTTGCCCATCCTTGCCTAAAGGGATTAGGTCGTGCGCAGCGCCAGCACCGAGGATTACGAGAGCGTTCTTGCCCATTACGATAAAGCCGTCGCAATCACGCCTCCGGCCCTGCGATCCGCCTTCGGCGTGACTCTACCATGCTTCTAGCGCCCTAAGGCGGAACGGATGATCTCTGCTGCCTTCGTGGCTCGGGAGGCCGCTAACTCTTCTCCTGCCCGTTCCAGCGCCTCTCGAAGCTGTGCGTTCTCGGCCTTTAGCCAAGTGACGACGCGGCTGGCATCCCCAAGTTCGTTCGCTGCTTGTTCCTTCTTCTGCCACTCATCCATTGCGTTGCTCACGCTACAGACCGCATAGTCCCTTGTCAAACTGATTTCCAAGATGGGAACTCGGAGGGCGGCGAGGACCAAGGAGCTGTCTAGCCGAGCGGGAAGTGCGCCAAAAGTTCATGAGGGCTAACCGCGTTTTTGAACCTTGGGTTGACGGTGAGATGGGCGATAGCCCGGCCACTTTGAATGATAATTGGCGGGCTCGCGGCGTAGGGATTGAAAGGGCTCTGTTGGCCATACTGGCCGCCGTATGAGCAGTACTCATTGCGGATGCTTGTTCGCGAATATGTGCTGCCATGGTTGCCATAGGAATTTGTAATCGAGTCGGCCTCCCGCCCATTCGATGAGATTACGCCGAGATATGTTCCATCCTGTGCCTTGATGATGGCGGTTCCGTCGAGGGCACGGAGGTTGCCTTGAGGTGCTGCAGAAGCTCGGTAGGCGGGCGCGGGCATGGAGCGAATGAGTTCGGCCAATGCCTCGCGAGCACGCCTTTGGACTTCAGCCTCATAGGAGAGTGCCTCAGCGTGGGTTTCTCTTTTGAGGCGTTGTTCATCATACTGCTTTCCGAGCAGAAGGATCGTTCAAGATTTCGTAAGCCTGGTTAAGGCTGCGCATGCGGTTCTCTGAAGAGTCAGATCCGCCGGTGTCTGGATGGTACTTTCTCGCTAGCCGACGGTAGGTGACATCAATGACCTCGGGATCGGCATGCTGATCTACTTGTAGGGTCTCGTACAAAGACTCGTCCATTGCGTTGACGCCTCCTGGTCAAACGGTTAGGAGATTAGACAGGTACTCCTACAGATTCATTCTACGCTTCGAATAGGAAATGTCAAGCTGTGAGAAGCTGGCGGGGTAGTTACAGGATCTATGTCGAGCATGCTGGGATGCCAAAGGAAAGCCAAAAACCGCCTGCTGTGGACCGCCCGCCGTGCCGAGTCCTGTAAGATGGCCCTGCTGTGAATCCAAGCGAATCGGCATCAACAAGCTTCGTGGTAGCCGTGAGTTCGGCGTCGGGTGGCGGCAAGACGACGCTTGTCACGAAGGCCGGAGAGCTGCTGGGCGCGGCGACGCTGTTCTTCGATGACTATCGCGATGCGTCGACGTACCCGCCGGACTTGAAGAAGTGGGTCACTGACGGCGCGGACTTGAACCTGTGGAAGACGCCCAAGTTCGCGGACGACTTGGCCGCCCTGAAGCGAGGCGAAAGCATAGTAACGCCGATCGGCGGCGCGACGATATCGCCGACCGAGTTCATCGTGATCGAGGAACCGATGGGCCGCTGGCGAGACGAGATGGCGAAGAGCATCGACTTCGTGGCGCTGATCGACACGCCGCTCGACATCGCCATGGCGCGAAGGTTCCTGAGACTGGCTGATACGAATACCTCCGCAAACATGAGGCAAGTCACGAAGGAACTGTTGATCGCCTCGCCCAGAGAATTCGTTCGTGACTATCTAGATGTATCGAGGTCCATTTACATCGCCGTGCAAGAGCAGGTAGCGGCGGACTGCGATCTGGTGCTGGATGGCCGCTTGCCGCCGACGAATTGGCAGAGCAGCTTGTGGAGGCGGTCCGCCTCAGGGCGTCATGACGGAGCCGCCGCTGATGTTGATCACTTCGCCGGTGATGTAGCGCGACATGTCGCTGGCGAGGAAGACGGCGAGGTCGGCGACGTCGGGCGGCTGGCCGACGCGGCCTAACGGGACGCGCTTGGCGTAACGCTCGAAGAACTCCTTCGGGTAGATGCGCTCCAGGAACTCGTTGTAGATGAGGCCCGGCGCGATGGCGTTGACGCGAACGCCATGAGGCCCGACCTCCGCCGCGACGGCTCTGGTCAGCCCCATGATGCCCGCCTTCGCAGCCGAGTAGTGCGCCTCACCGTCACCACCGCCGATCCAGCCGGCTGACGACGCCATGCTGACGATCGCGCCGGTCTTGCGCTCGATCATGTGGGGGAGCACAGCCCGCATGCAGTTGAACGTGCCGGTCAGGTTCACGTCGATCACGAGCCGCCACGTTTCGTCGTCCATTTCCCACACCGGTGAGAGCTTGTTGATGCCGGCGTTGTTCATGAGGATGTCGATCTGCCCGTGGCGTTCGAGCGTGGCGTCCACCATGCGCGTCACGTCGTCGACGTTGCGCACGTCCACCTGCAGGGCGAGGACGTCTTGATCGAGCTCCTTCGACATCGCCGACGCGACCTCTTCGACCCGCTTGGCGTGCGCGTCCGTGACGACGACCTTGGCGCCTTCCTCTGCCATCCGCCGGGCGGTGGCGTGGCCGATGCCGGCGCCCGCAGCGGCGGTGACGATCGCAACTCTGCCGTCGAGAAGACCCATCGCGACGCCTACCTCGGGAATCGAGAGAAGTCGGTCTCGCGGCGCTCCAAGAAGGCGTCCTTCCCTTCGTCGGCCTCGCCGCTGGTGTAGAAATCGGGGGCGATCTCCTTCACCCAGCTCCGGGCTGAGGCCTCCTTCATCGGCTCGTAGACCATCCTGAACGAGGCCTTGAGGATCTTCAGGCAGCTCGGGCTCTTCTGGAGCAGTTCCGCGCACCAGCGGTCGACCTCGGCGTCCAGCTCCTCCGGCGCGACGACAGTGTTGACGAGCCCCATCTCGAGCGCCTCTTGAGCGGAGTAGCGGCGGGTGGTCATCCACATCTCTTTCGCCTTCTTGGCGCCGATGATGTGCGTGAGGTTCGCGACGATGTACCCCGACGCCGGGCTGCCCACGCGAGGCCCGACCTGCATGAACGTCGCGTTCTCTGAGGCGATGGTGAAGTCGGAGAAGTAGGCGAGGTGGTTGCCACCGCCGACGGCGTACCCGTTGACGCGGGCGATGACGGGCTTGAGGCAGTCCTCGATGCCGAAGTGCGGGTCCTGCGGCGCCGGGGACTTAGCCCCCGCCTGCTGTACTTCTTGCAACCAGCGCACGTCCCCGCCAGCGCAGAACGCCTTGTCGCCCGCGCCAGTGAGGACGATCACGCCGACCTCCGGGTCGGAGCTGGCGTCGGCGACCGCCTCGGCCATCTCGGTCAACGTCTGGCCGGTGAAGGAGTTCATCGCTTTGGGCCGGTTGATCGTGATCCACGCGGCCCCTCGAACGCGCTCGTGTTTCTTGTAGATGATGTCCTGGAAGTCCGGCACGTTGTGGCCTCCTTGTTGTCTGCAGCCCGTGGGCCGTACGAAGTGAGCGGTCGTTAGTATACACGAGATGCCGGCCAACCTTCGGTTGGCTTTGCAGAATGCCTGACCGAACGTCAGGACACTTCTGGTGGCCCTGCGGGGCGGGCGGGTTTCCCACCCGCCCCCAAAACGAATGCTGAAAGGCGTCCGGTGGGCGCATGGCCCTTGCGCGCAAGCATGCGCACTCGCCAGAGGCGAGTCTGCGACCTGCGGCGCGCGGTGGCGAACCTTGCCGTGGGGCGCGGGCTTGGCCGCGGGTGGTTCCTAGAAGGGCGGCGTTTTGACGGGCGTCCGGCCGGTGGTTTCAACGTCCAGGTACTTTCTGCTTGGAAGCAGAAACATGTAGTGGATTACTTATTCGCGATGTTTTAGGCAACGAACCCAAGCTAAAGGAAACAGGGCCGGCGTGGCCGGCCCTGTTTCCGAGCATGCTCGTTGCGCGGCCTCTGGTTAGCAGGCCGCTCCCGCTCCCTTTGCAAAGCTGTTGATTGGGTAGCTGTCGTCCCAGCCCGCCGCTGTTACGTCCGTGACCTCCACATCGTAGCAGCCGGACGGGGCGTTTTTCGCCCTAAACGTCACAGTTCCGTCAGTTCCCGTCGTGCCAGCCCCCGACGCGTAGAATACACCAGCGAGGTACAGATCAATCGACACGGAGGCGTCAGCCACCGGGTCGTCGAAGTCGTCGAGGAGGGCGACGGTGATAAGCAGGTGCTTATCGCCGTTCCTGCCACCCTCGGTGTCGTATATGATAGAGGCCACGCTGACGGCTGTCGCCTCCGTAGGAGCCGCTGCCGTGGTGAAGATCAAGTCGGCGGAACTCGCCGAATTCGAAGCAGCGTCCTCAGAGGTTACCTTGTAGTGGTATTCGGTGGATAGGCCCAGACCCGTCAGGGTGATGCTGTGGATCGTGACCATTGAGCCGTCTGAGACAGACGAGCCGTAGGTAGTCTCGACGCCATAATAGACCAGCGAATCGGCTGACTCGTCGGTGTCCCAAGTGATGTCAGCCGAGGTGTCGGTGATGTTGGAGGCCATCACGTTAGTGATTACCGGTTCAATGGTGTCCGCCGCTGCCGTGGTAAAGGTGAAATCAGCGGAACTCGCCGAATTCAAGGCAGCGTCCTCAGAGGTCACCTTGTAGTGGTACTCGGTGGAGGAGTTTAAGCCCGTCAAGGTGATGCTGTGGCTCGTGACCAGGGAGCCGTCCGACACAAACGAGCCGTAGGTACTATCGAGACCATAATCGACCAGCGAATCGGCTGACTCGTCGGTGTCCCAGGTGATCGTAGCTGAGGTGTCGTTGATGTCCGTGTCTGCCACGTTGGAGATTACGGGCGCTGCAGTGTCGGGGGCCGAAGGCCATGCCGCCTCATCGGCGTTCACCAGGCCGTAGCCGTACTTTGTGTCGCGTCCAGTTGAACCCAGATCGTCGGCAGTGTTCTGGAGTTGAGTTCGCACGTCGTCGTTGCTCCAGCCAGGGTTGGCCGCGAAGACCAGGGCCGCGGTGCCGGCTACATGGGGCGACGCCATGGAGGTGCCGCTCTTCTCGCTGTACCCGCCGCCGGGCACCGTGGAGTTAATCCGGTAGCCGGGCGCTGCCAGCTCCAACTCGGGACAGGTGCTGGAGAATTTGGCTCTGTTGTCGTCCGCTTTCGTTGCCGCCGTGGCGATCAGCGAGTCCCAGCGAGCGGGGTAGATACAATTGTCGCCCCTGCCGGGCGAATTCCCGCTGTTGCCCGCAGCGGCGGCGTGGAGCACGCCGGCCGCGTAGGCAGTATCGAAGGCCGCTTTTACGATCGCGCCTGGATCACCGCTGCTGCCGTAGCTGTTGTTCGTCACCTGCACGCCGTCGGACACCGCTCGGTCCAGGGCAGCGATAATGTCGCTGTAAAAGCCGCCGCCGCTGTTGCTCAACACCTTATAGATGCAGAGCGTCGCCTCTGGGGCTACCCCAACTACCCCCGTGTCATTATCGAGCGCGGCGACGGTGCCGGCGGTGTGTGTGCCGTGACCATTGCCGTCTTCGATGGTTTCGCCCGAGACGAAGCTGGCGCTGCAGCTGGGATCATAGCTCAAGTCTGGATGATTGGTATCAATGCCCGTGTCCAGAATCGCCACCTTCACGCCGGTGCCTTTATTTCCGCCACCATGCACCGTACCAGCCCCGATGTGGGCCACCCCCCAAGCACTATCCAGCTCCACATCAAGAGTGGGATGGTCAATGGCGTGCACCTCGATGTCCGGCTCGACCCTCAGCACGTTGGGGTTCGCCTGGAGGCCGGCGATGGCAGGTTCAGGAACGGTCGCTGCGATGGCCGGCACCAAGTCGTAGGTGTACTTAATGGTGCCGCCCGCCTGCCGGACAAGGGCCTCTTGCGCGGGGCCAGGCTGCTGATGGAAGGCGATGATGACGGGAACCTTAGAGGGACCCGTGGCGGTAACGCCGCCACCAGTGTAAACCAGCAATGTGACGGTGACGGCTAGGAACACCAGCAACAGTATTCGTAGTCGGCTCATACGCTCTTCATCTCTCCTTGGGCGTGCGATTCTCTATGCCGACAGTATATCAGGCGATAGCAAGGTAGTTTTACGTAATCGAGGATAGCCCGAAACTGCGCGAGGCGCTACGTGGCGTGCCTCAGCGCGCGCTCGATAGCGGCTGCACGAGCCTCTAGATTTGGGAGCCGCTGGTCGACTGTGCGGGCGGGACCGAGCGCGCCTTTAGGGTGGCCGTCAAGCCAGCGGAATATGCTGAACGAGCAGAGCCAGACGTAGTAGGCGCGAATCATGGGGACGATCAGGCGGACTTCTGGCGCAGTAAGAGGTGATTCGGTGTGGTAGGCAGCGACGAACGCTTTGACCGACACCGGATCGATGGCCGTGTAGGCGGGCGGTTCTGCACAGTCGCCCACGATCGCGAGGGCAAAGTCGGCTATGCGCGTGTCCATGTGGACAAGATCGAAGTCCAGAATGGCGGTGAGCCGGCGGCGCTGGAAGAAGATGTTTTCGGTGTGAAAGTCGCCGTGGACTAGGGTGTCGGGAAAGGACTCATAGCCGAGGCGGGCGAGTTCGTCGAGGCCGTGCTCGCGCGCGGCTTGGATCTGCTCGGCGAGGCGGGGTTGTTCCTTAGCGTATTCGTCGAGAACGGCGTCGAACGTGGCCAGACTACGGCCTGGCTTGGAAGAACGCTGCGCGTTCTTCTGGCTGGCTGGGAATCTCGGGACGTAGGCGTCGAGGTCGGAGAGCCGGCCGAAGCCGTCGCGCTGGCCTTTCGAAGGCAGCGACGCCAAGTCGCCGTGAAGGCGGGCGAGCAGGCCTCCCTTGATGCGCAGGTATCGTGGGCTGTGTGGGAGGCCGGGGCGGCCGGGCAGGAACGGGAACAATGAGTACGCGGACGCTCGCGCGTCCGAGCTGTTGTTCTCGCTGACGATCGTCGAGCCGTCTTCGGTCCGCAGCGGAACCGCGACCGGCCAGCCCTTGCGTTTCATGTGCCGGAGGACGTCGTGCTCGTATCGGATCGCGTCGGGCGATCGATGAGGGTTGTAGCGTCGGAGTGCGTATCGGTTTGCACCAGCCTCCACGCGCCAGTGCTTGTTCACCCGCCCACTGCGGATGTCGTGCAGGCCGGGCGCGGTGATGCCCCAGTGCGAAAGCACCTGATGCAACTCGTGACGGGTGTGCGCGGCAATACGTGGCATGAGGACCGCCGACAGGATAACGTAGCGAGCCGATCCTTCCGGTTAGGCAGGTTTAGAAACCCGCCCCTACGTGACGGCCGTGGTCCGGCGGGCGCATGGCCCCTGCGGGCAGGCTACGCCCTCGCCAGGGGCGAGTCTGCGGCCTACCGCGTGGGGGCGCCGGTTATTGCTGCTGGCTGCGGTGCCAGGCCCATTGGATTGGAGGGCGTTCTCCATAGCGAGGTCCGTTTCCGTTGCTGCGTGCTGCTGCTGGCAGGGGCGTAGCATCGGCGGCGGGGCGGCCCGCGCCAGGCAACGCGGCGCGAAGGTCATGCCAGCCATTGCGCAGGCCGATGAAGGCGACGATGGCAAAGGCAAGGAAGGCGGCGTTCACAAGCGCGAACGCCCCGTGCAGAGCGTGGCCTTGGAGGAGCGATAGCATCGCGGCGGTGGTTAGCAGGACGACTAAGACGTACTCGGTAGCGATATGGACGGCTGGGGCGACGACACGGCCTTCCACCTTAGGCGTGCGTCCGAACGGGACCTTCCTGCCAGTGAACGCTTGTCTCAGCGAGTTGAGCATTCCGGCCAGGTTAACGGGGACGAGCAGAAGGTTCATGGCGTAGACGCGGAGCATGTCGGACCAGTTGTAGCCTTCTCGCTTGAGGTCGAGCGTGTAGAGCGCGAAATAGGGCGCAGCACTGAGCGGAATCCACCAACTGAAGATGCCCGTCCAGAGAGGCACCGCGAACACGACAACGAGGGCTGTGTTCACGGCAGCTTCTGAAATCACGTAGTGAATGCGCATGAACGCCTCGCCAACGACGCTTAGCCGTCGCTGGGCCGGCTGGAAGAGGTATCGCAGCAGCTTGGGGAGGATAATCAGGCCACCGTTGGCCCAACGGCGGCGCTGGATGATGAGCGAGCCGAAGTCGGGGGGCGTGGCGCTATAGGCCAGGCGCTCTGGATAGTTGTGTAGCTGCCAGCCCCGGCGGATGATGTCCACAGTGGACTCGGTGTCTTCGATCAGCGTGCGATCCTGGATAAACCGCGTAACTGGGAAGCCGCGCTCGGTGCCTGGCTCGGCAATGTCTTCGAGCGCAGACGTGCGAATGACGGCGTTTGCACCGATCCAGTAGGTGGCGCCGAGCCAGGTCGAACCCTGCTGCCAGACGTACATGATGTCGGTCGTAGCGCCGGCGATCCGCTCGACGGCGCTGGTAGCGCCTGGCACGGCGCTGTACGGACTCTGGGCCACTGCCATCCGTTCGTTACCCGGCCGCTCCAAGACCTCGATCAGCCGCAGGAGATAACGATGCGTGAGCAGACTGTCGGCGTCCAGCGTCACGATGTAGTCCGGCCGGCTGACGCTGAAGCCGGCTTCTTGCGGGGGAGCGTCTACGCAATGAAGGCCGTCGTCATGCTGCTCCAGACATAGCGAGCGGCCAAGGAGGCCGATGTATGTGTTGAGGTTCATGGCCTTGTTCGGCTCGTGCGATAGGTTGACGAAGCGCTTTCGCTCGAAGGTCGTGACTTCGACATCGAAACGCTGCGCCAAGCCTTGGTAGGCACGTTGGGCTTCGCCGGACTGGATCGATGTGAGCTTCGCGAAGTGGTTGGCTCGACGGCGCAGGTCTCTTGCCGGCTCCGACAGCACAATGCGCACGAATAGTGCATCCGTGTGGTTGCGCACCGGCGTTTCAGTCGCTCGATCTTCGAACCAGGCAGCGGCTTCTCTGTATGCGTCCGCGATGTGCCGTGGCTCGAGGTCGCTGTCGAACGCACGCTCGCGCAGCTCCTCCACCAGGCGGCCAAACGTCATGCGAGCGCTGTCCATGGAAGCTTGGATGTTCGCAGGTAGCTCGCGAATCGCGTGCAAGAGCTCTACGTCGGCGGGGTCAGGAGGGTCGGGTGGATCGTCTATGAGGAGAACGACACGTTTTTTCGGATAGTCCTGAAGCGCCGCAGACAGGAGCGTTTGGCTTACGGCCTCAGGCGTTTCCTTGAACGAAGGTACCAGGACTGTGACTGTAGGAGCGTTGACCCGATCGCTGATCTGGTCCAACGCTCGCTCGGTCAGCGGGTGATGGCGCTTCTTCCGAAGCATGTAACCCAGCCGTGAGAGCTGATACACGAGGCCACCGTAGATGAGGAGAAAGACTGCAGCGCCGAACCCGAGATAAGCGATGAGCCAGCCGGCACTCTGCCACGACGAACCAGCTTCGCCGAGCCGGCGAACTAGGTCTGCCATGATGAAGCCGGTGGCCACGAGTGTGACTGCGATGGCGAAGCTGGTGATGATTAGCTGAGCGATCGCCGATCGCCCGTCGAGCGGTCCTTGGTCCGCGTGGGGACGATGCCCGTTACGAGAAGGCTGTACGGCAGACCGGCGCCCGAGAGGCCCCTTGAGGCGTGCTGGTCGCGGGCCAGCGGGTGGCGCGTAGATAGGATGTGAAGCGTCCATACGCAGATTGGCGTTCTCCGAGGCGGGGCGTTAACGGGTAGGTGACCCACGGGCCACCAGCACGCAGGAAGTATCGCAGGCGTTATGTCGTGTTGTCAAGCTAAGTGGAGGTCCGCGAATCTCGGTGTGGGCCTGCGGCTACGGGCGGGTGACGGCGCTGCTTAGGGAGGAGGGGCCTACCATGAGCAGCCAGTCGAAGTCGCCCGATTCTTCAGTTTCCTCCTTGGAGGTGATACCACCCCGGTAGATCCTGTTTTCTTAGCCCGCCGATCACCTGGTGGGCGACAGCGAGATGCCTTGGACAACAAGCTCGGTCTTGCTTTCCTCTTACTCAGCGCATAGCCTCACCCCGGTTAACGGTTGGAGGTGTGGGGGACGGGGCTACCCCGCAGGTAGCCCCGTCCAATCTAGCCCTCTTTCCTTCGATCTGTGGCCCTAGCTTACGGTATCACGTGGCAGTCCGGCTCCGTCGGCTGGAAGCTATCAGAGCGCGTTACAACGGTGTCATTCTGCGCACCCTCTGGCTTGTTGGCTAAGGTAACCGCCACCACGTTACGCATGGAGCTGGCGCCGGAGAAGTCCGCGGCATCACAGAGGTCGAAGGTGTAGTCGATGCTCACCGTCTCCCCGACCGGGATACGGACACGGTTCTCGACAGGCACGTCCGCGACCTTGAACCAGTTGCGCGTCGACCCCTCGGGCAGAGGGGGCGGAGTGAAGCGCCGGGGGAAATGCACCTCGAGGGAGTCGGCGATAGCCGAGATCTGGGCCGGGTTTTCGCCCACATTGGTGATGCTGATCGTGCCCGAGACGAACCGTCCATCGGAGTCGGCGGTCTTACGCACCTCGATGCTGGTCGGTGGGTTGATGATCAGGCTCCGGCACACCCCGTCATAGTTGAATACCACCTCGTCACGTGACGACGCGTCGCCATCGGTCGCGGTCAGCTCTAGGGTGTAGACCCCGGCGGCCAGGCCGCTCAGGCTGAGTGAGCTGGACAGTCTCGAGTCGCTGTACGGCTCGCTCAAGATGACCGTGGGCACACTCTCAACGAAGGCATCCTCGTGGATTGTACCAGCGGTGAAATCCGCGCTGCAGAGATTGGTCTGACCGCAATCACCTCCGTCGAAGTCGAACACGCAGATGGTCTCGGATTGTAAGTCCGGCCCGGCGAGGACGATGCGCACCCAAGCCACCGCAGTGTTGAACGACCCGGTGCTTTCCCGGTGCACGTGGAACTGGTTGACCTCCCCGTCGCTGGTGTTATACAGGGCGAGAATGTTCGGGTCGGTATAGACGCGCGTCTCCACACCGGGATCGCAGGTGCAAGGAAGCGGTGCGGTCTGTCCCGGTTGCGGCACGCCCTGTTCGAAGTCATCAATGAGCGTGCCGGAGGCCATGTCGCCGAAGAAGAACTGCATTCTGTCGGTGCCACTGCAACGCGTGTGGAGGATCTCGAGGCGGATCTCGGTGATCCCGTTGGGGAACGGATTCCTCAATGCAGAGAGGTTCACCGTGCCTGAGAGCGGGTGCCCTTCGTCATCGAATATCTCCATCTCCGCCCGCAACGGGCAACTGGTGTCGTCCACCGAGATGATGTGTGCCTCCGGACGGTGGGTGTTGGCGATCGCCACTCCGCGTGGGTAGGTCCCCACCGGCGTCGTTCCCACCACCGTGTTGTACGTGGCGGTGGTGGGGTTGGCATCGATCTTGGCCAGCCAGGCGTGGTCGGAGTCGGCAGCGTACAGGAACTCCTTCCCAGGGCCGAAGGAGGCCTTGGTGATGGCCCGCGGGTGGCTACCCATCGGCACGCCCGCCACGCGCGTGAAGCTGACCAAGTCAATGACGTGGATCACGTCCCCGTGGGTCGAATCTATGACATAGGCGCGGGTCTCGTCGTCGGTCACTTCGATGGCATTCAAGGCGCCGAAGGCCGGATCAGTGAGGGTGCGTCTGACGGAGAGGTCGGACGCGTTCAGCTCGACGAACGGCACCGGGCCGGCTCCGTTGCACACGTCCTTGTTGAAGTCGAAGGAGAAGCCACACATGGCCACCAGCAACCGCTCGTCGTTGTGATATAGCGTCAGCCCTATTGGACCGTTGTTCTGGATAGGCGGGCCGCTTCGCGTCGCAACGAACGCCTTATCGGACAGGCGGATCTTGGATATACCGCTGGTAGGCGCCCATGAGCTGGTCGCATACAGGAACTGCCCGTCCTGGCTGAGAGCGAGCCCCACGGGGGGCCCGTGAAAGGCCTGACTGAAGCTGGTAACCACCGTGTCTGTCGCGGTGTCGATCTCGAAGATATGGTTGCTGCCAGAACCAACATAGACCCGGCTGCCGTCTTGGCTCGCGACCATCTCGCCCATCGGATTGTCGATGCCCGTGATAGTCTTGATGACCGTGTTCGAGCCCGTGTCGATAACCGAAACGCTGTTGGAGTCGGAGTTGCCGACGTAGACCTTCTGGCCATCGGGCCTCGCCACGATACCAATGGGGCGCGTCCCTACGGGAATCCTGGCGATCTCCGTCTCGGTCCCGCCCCGTCCGCTGATGGCCACGGCGGAAACATCGTTGGAGAACTCGTTGGTGACGTACGCGGTGAAGGTTCCGCTTCCGCCAGCGCTGGCCGCAGTAGCAGCCAGCATGACCCATATGAAAGCGGCGACAGTCGCGATGAGGCCGGCCGCAGTCATCACTACCACTATCCACTGCCAGCGACTATTGATCCTTAAGTTCCTTGCCATGGTTCCCTCCTTGGAGGTGGTACCACCCGGTAGATCCTGTTTCCTTAGCCCGCCGATCACCTGGTGGGCGAAGTCGAGATCCCTCGGACACCAAGCTCAGTCTTGCATTCCTCTTATCAGCCCCTTGTCACGACTCCGGCGGCCCTACAACTGTCCGGGGCCATGCTCTTAATCCTTGATATGTCTGCTCCACACGCGAACTGGTCTCAGCTCCTTAACGCAAAAAAGCCGACCGCTTAGCGGTCGGCTTACCTTCGGACCCTGTCACCACCACACGTCACCACCACAGGCAAGCTCACCACCTAGCACGCGTTTAGTGGCTTCCTATCCACCAATTGCCGACGTTCCGAGCGCTATTCAGGTCAAGGACAATCGGTGGAAGGCCTATATAATAGAGTCGCGTGTTGCTGTTGTCAAGCAGTTATCGTCAGGTAGATAGAAGTGATGGTCAACGAGAAACCACGATGGGCTCTCCGGTCACCGCGTCTCGGACTATCTCGCCCGCCACCGGATCGAATTCAAAGGCGGTCGCGCCATCGTTGATCACAACATTGTAGGTCTTCAGCAGTAGACTTCCCGCGAAGAAGGGCGCGGCTGGCTCAAGAGCTTGGGACGCGGATTCCTGAGGCCGCCTCCGCTACGAGACCTAGTCGCAGTCCACGCTCCAGCAGTAGATGACGATCCGGTGTGTGAGTGCGCTGCCCTCGTAGCCGAGCTCGTCGTAGAGGTCGGCCAGGAACCGCCTCAACACTTCGTTAAACGGGTCGAGTTCCACCGCGCGCTCGAACAGACCGAAGGTCTGATCGACGGGCGTGCCCTTCATCCGGGCGAGCTGAAACTTGCCCGTCGCCAGGTTCAGCACGTCGAAGGCGCCGGGCTCAAAGCGGCGCAGGACCGTCTCATAGGTATCTATGGCCTGCTCCAACGTGGCTTCGTCTCCGTTAGTGGAGTGTTCGTAGCCTTGCGCCTTCTGGATTAGGTACGTTTTTTGGATGGGATTCAGGGTCACCGCACGGCCAGCCAGCCGCGCTGCAGCCTGGTGCTCGCCGCGCCGCGCCGCCTGCTCCGCCTGACCAGCGGCCAGATCGGCAGCGGTGAGCGTAGCAGCCCAGCCGAGGGCGACGGCACCCACCACCGCCAGGCCGATGGCCGCTAGGGCCGACCCGAGTGCGCCCGACCCCCGCCGCTCACCGTTCCGCCGAGGGGCTTCCGCAGTCTTCCGGAGCAGGCCGGCGGTCGCGCCCAGGAGAAGCCAGAATACCCAGTTGGTCATGGCCTCGCTAAAGCCGAAGAAGACCGCAACCAGGTTCCCAACAAGCGCGGTGCTCA